>DIFG01000031.1 GCA_002419025.1 Deltaproteobacteria bacterium UBA5754
CGGGCAACACGATGGGTGTACATCGCTCACGGATTCAGGTTTTTGTGTTCCTCAGGATAAGGAGAAAATGCCGTTTTCTCCCATATAATCAAGCATATTTCTCTTATGTAGCCTTATTAAGGCTTGAAAGCATCAAATACTCACAAAACATCAAAACAAAACCTATTCCAAAAAGCATAAACCCAGAAAATTGGTGGAAAAATCCTTCAGCCGCAGCCTGCCCAAACTTTGCAGATAAAAGCGCTGTAATAACTACTCTACTTATGTTTATTAACAAAGCCAACGGAACAGCAGAAGCAATCATTACAATTTTATTGCGTAATTTTGGAGTCATAACAGCAAAAAGACAACCTATCATTATATAAGAATATAATGAGCGAATTCCGCTGCAAGCCTCAGCTATTTCAAGTTGTATATTGGGCATTATAAGAATATTCCCAGATTCATATACAGGAAGATGCAAGAAAGATATAACATAAAAAGAAATTTTTGTAATGACTAACTTTAGATGCGTTATAAGGCGAATATAATATTCAGATGGCACAGGAAACATAAACATCAAAAACAAAACAGCAGGCAATACTTTTTGGGTAAACTTAAAGCCATAAAGAAGCACAGAACCAGCAATAAGTATTGACAAAAACGATAAATAGACAAGCGTATGAAATTTAGCCAAATATGCAGCTAAATATAGCATGACCAAAAACAACAAGATTGGTGCGGCATAAAAACATTGGCAAATTTTTATTTCCTGCAATATCTTCCTTCTATCATAGAGAATATATAGTGATACCGGGACGACAAAAAAACCATGAGAATAGTCTTCATTATGACTCCATATGTCCACTAAATTTATAAAAACTGGGCCAAATAAAAGAAGGACCAGGCCCATCAAAACAAAGGAAAGAATTTTTATTTCGCTATTGCTTGACATGCAGATTTGAGGCTACCCTTGAAAAATTGGCTCTTCGTCATTTCGTGTGGAATTTGATCGGTTTCCAGTGCGCAGTTGCATACCGCCTCGTCATTCCGGCGGAGGCCGGNNTCCAGTGTTTTCAATATGTTCTGGATGCCGAATCAAGTCCGGCATGACGAGTCCGGCACTTTTTTACGACGCCATCATTATTGATGAGCATCAAAAAATCCCAAAGTGTAGTATTTAAATCCTTAAGATCGTCATTCCAGCGAAAGCCAGAATCCATGATTGATGGGCTGCTTGTGCTGTTCTGGCCCCAGGCTCCCGGATTCAAGCACTCCGGGACAGGCTTCGCCGGGGTGACGTCATTTTCCAAGAGGATCTTTATTCATCCATTTTATTTGATGAGCTTTACTAGTTCTGGGTAGATATCATTCATGAACTGCTCGATATAGTCCGTCATTTCTTGCTCTGTCATGCCTTGCTGGACCGGAATGGTAATCCGTACGAAGGCGTTTCCTTGCGATTTACCTTTCAGGCTTTGCCATAATAGATTAAGTTTTTGTATCCCTTTATTGACAAATATCTCGTTGGCGCTTTGATACCAGTAAAACACCATTAATTTTATGTCATTCTGCTGCAAAGAAAGCTTGTTGACCGTCAAGTCTTTTCCCCCGTTATCCTTTACGGAAAATGTAATGTTTTTTTTCTCTGTTATTTTCCAACCTTGGCCAGTAAAACATACGACCGGCGAGTGGGACAAATCCGCCTTGTCCAGAGTTTTGTAATAAGCTATAAAAAGAGTAATACATGGATAGTCCGCATCCTTGCAAAACTTTTTGTACACTATTTGATCCGCTCCAAGATTGCCGAGAACTCGTGCATCATATTGCTCATTACTACCTATCCAGCCTGCTACGTTATCGGGAAATATTTGTGATGATGATTGGCCAGTATCATTTGCCTTCAATAATTGCGAATACAGGACAATATCCGCGGCAAGAAAAATGGCAATTGCCAGCCAGCATGCTATACGATAGGCAGGTAGTTTGTGAGCCATTGATCAGATGTTTATAGCATCTTGAATGCCAATGTACTTTTTGCAGGTCGCAAACCTGTGTCCCTTCCCGACCGCATCAAGCAACCCTGAAAGCCTGGCGCTTGTTTTCGCCAGGTTGTTGTAATGGCGAAACCGCCTGCCGAGGCCCATCCCCTTCACCCTCGGCTGGTCTGGATCGAATTCCCACGGATGGCAATAAAAAAGGTAATAACCCCTGCTTTTGATAATGGACCGGACCCCAAGATTAAAAAGATGAGAAGGATAAAGACGAAAATACCCTCCACCACCCCATGGGATAACACTTCGGCCAAGGGTCAGATTGCTGATAGGGATCTCTATCAAGCCATTTCCAGCGATCATGAACCCGCTTTGAAGTGGTGTCCAGGTGCCTTCAAGACGCCCGTAGCGGCCATGTGCGGCAAAACTGTTGTAACTTGAATCGTACACGTATCCAGATTCGACCAGTAAATCCACAAGTTCCGCATTGATGGAAAAATTGGGTGCCCTGTAACCCTGAACAGGCTCTCCATGGATGTCTTCCAGAATTGCTTTGCTTCTATAAAGATCTTCTTTTAACATGGAGCGGTTGAGTTCGCCTGAAAGCATATGCCCATAACCGTGGGAGGCCACCTCGTGACCCCGCTCATGGATCTCTCTGACCAGCCCCGGATGCCGCTCCGCCACCCAACCCAGCACGAAAAAGGTGGCAACCACATGGTATTCATCGAAAAGATCCAGCAGAAGATATGTGCTTCCCTCGACACGGCTCTCGCATCCGTCCCACGTGTGCGGCGGAAATACAGGACGCAGGTTCTCGACCTGAAACCACTCCTCGACATCGACGGTCATGAGCATGGTGGACATGTTATCGCTTCGATCAGGATCAGAAGATTAAAGGGATAAAGGGGTAGAAGATAGTCCATGACAGCACTGCAAAAACCTCAAAATCTGNNTCTGATCCCGCTCAAAAAGCCCGAGATGCAAGGCTCGAAATTTTCCAGGAATGAGGAGGGTGAATCACGATTCGTCCTTGCAGCGTACGCCGCCGCATGGACTGGAAAATTGAAGCACAAATCGGTAGAACTGCCGATTTGCACGGCCGAAGGCAGCCCCGAAGGGGTGGTGTCCAAGGATGGACGCCATGCACGCCGCGAGAATCGGGTTTTTTGAGCGGGATCAGGACGAGCTACCGCCCTCCGGGTGTGTATCCCGGCCCATCCTCATGTCATTTTCCATAACAGCGGGCCTCCCTGCCGGGAGGCCCGCCTCATTCCTAAACCGCCCGGACTAGATCGAGCGGGACCTCAACCGTCACATGACGTTTCAAAAGATCGAGGAGGATGATGGCCCGGTCCTCACCTCTCCTCGCCTCGAACAGACCGTACAGATCCTGGATGTGATTCCATATGACGGTGACGCGGTCACCTCTCTGGAACTCCACCTTCCGGAAAGAGGCCGCCTGAATATAGCCGGAGGCGTCTTCCCGGTTTCTCAGCAAGACGATGAGGGCCGCGGGGACAGACGGGTAGCAGTCACCGAAACGCACGGCGCAGGCAGCGCCGATGGTGCTCGCGATTGTCGTCCAGTTCCGCTCGTATTCTTCCAGATGGAGAAAAAGATAGCCCGGGAAAAAGGGACGCGTGACGAGCTCGATCCTACGTGCATGGGACCTTTTGTATTGCACGACCGGGAGATAGGTCTCGAATCCCTGGCGCTCGAAATGGGTCCTTGCCAGAAATTCGTTTCTCGGCTGTGTCCGGACAGCAAACCACTCCCGCATCACATGTCCCTCCGGGACCGATGTGGAACCTGGCAAAAATTTCCAGGCCCCTGGGACAACAGGAAGCTTATTTCAGCCCCCTGTTTCCAGGGGTCTCTCATGAAGTTTGCTTACTTGACTTCGACCTGATCCCTGATCTTCTCAAGAATCTTGGGGCCAATCCCCTTCACGTTGGCAAGATCATCCACGCTCTTGAACTTGCCGTGCGTTTCGCGATACTCAATGATTGCAGCGGCCTTTGCCGGGCCAAGCCCCTTGACGGCCTCAAGGGAGGCCTGGTCAGCGGTGTTGATATCCACCCCGGCAAAGGCGGGGACGGCAAGGAAAAGAGCCAACAAAAACGACCTGACCAAATTCTTCAACATCTTTTACCTCCTGTCAATGTGATGTGATTCCAGCATGCCGGATGGTTCTCTTACTCATCGACACAGAGGCAAAAAAACTGAAATCCGCCTTCCACCACAGAGAGCACTGAGAAATACCCATTCGCTACGGCGCTTCATGCCTCGCGATGACACACCATTCCATACAGAACGGAGTGATGAGATATCCCCTCTCCTGCCCTTTTCTGTGTTCTCTATGCCCACTGTGTGAGCGAATGAATCTATTTAATTTGATGTAAGTCAGTGGGCATGGATCTCCCTTGCCGGCCCTGCATGAAAGGCCCACGGCGGAGGAGCCGGTGTCTCGGCCTCGAAGAGGGCCTTCGCGTCCTTGAGATCGAGGGCATCACGAAGTACGTCGTCCATGTGCTCGACGCAGCGGATGTCGAGACTCTTCAGGACCTTGGGAGAGAGATCCTTAAGGTCCTTTTCGTTCTCCTTGGGGATGAGAACGGTCTCGATTCCACCCCTTCGCGCCGCAAGGAGCTTTTCCCGTATCCCCCCGATGGGAAGGATGCGGCCCCTCAGCGTGATCTCCCCGGTCATGGCTACAGAGTGCCTGACCGGGAGCTTCAGGAGCGCGGAGACGATGGCCGTGGCAATGGTGATCCCGGCCGAAGGCCCGTCCTTGGGGATGGCCCCCTCGGGGACATGGACGTGGATGTCTATCTTCTGGTAGAAATCCCACGGGATCTCGAACTGGTGGGCCCGGGAGCGGACGTAGCTCATGGCGGCCTGGACGGACTCCTGCATCACGTCCCCGAGCTTGCCAGTTATGGTGAGGCTCCCCTTGCCCGGCATGACCGTAGCCTCGATCTGGAGGAGAGAGCCGCCGGTCTCAGTCCACGCGAGCCCGGTTGCCACACCCGTCTGGTCCTGGCCCTCCGTCTGTCCCTGACGATACCGAGGGACACCCAGGTAACGGGCAAGGGTGGACGGACCGATCCTGACATCCCGGTCGGCCTTGTCCCCCCTTACGATCTCCCTCGCCACCTTCCTGCACAGGGCGGCAAGGGAACGCTCAAGACTCCTCACGCCCGCCTCCCTGGTATATAAGCGGATGATGTCGAGTATCGCCTTGTCTCCCACCTGGAGCTGCTCCCCGGCAAGTCCGTGTGCCTCAAGCTGGCGGGGAAGGAGGAAATTCCGGGCGATCTCGAGCTTTTCCTCCTCCGTGTAGCCTGGAAGCTCGATGATCTCCATCCGGTCCTGGAGAGGAAGGGGGATCGTGTGGAGGGAATTGGCGGTCGTGATGAAAAGGATGTCCGAGAGGTCGTAGTCGAGATCGAGATAGTGGTCGTTGAAGGCGCAGTTCTGCTCCGGATCCAGGACCTCGAGCAGGGCCGAGGCGGGATCCCCGCGGAAATCCGCGCTCATCTTGTCCACCTCGTCCAGGCAGAATACGGGATTATTCGCCTTTGCCTTTCGTATCGACTGGATGATCTTGCCAGGAAGGGCGCCGATGTAGGTGCGCCGATGTCCGCGGATCTCTGCCTCGTCCCGGACGCCCCCGAGGGAGAGCCTCACGAAGTTCCGGCCCATGGCACGGGCCACGGACTTGGCCAGAGAGGTCTTTCCCACGCCGGGAGGACCGACCAGACAGAGTATCGGACCCTTGAGCTTCTTCACGAGGGCCTGGACCGCGAGATACTCCACGATCCTCTCCTTCGGCTTTTCGAGGCCGTAATGGTCCTCGTCAAGGATCCGCTCTGCCTCCAGGATGTCGTACTTGTCCCTGGTCTTTTCGTACCACGGAAGAGAGAGAATCCAGTCGAGATAATTTCGGACGACCGTCGCCTCGGCTGACATGGGAGGCATCAACTTGAGCTTTGCGAACTCCTGCCAGGCCCGGGCGGAGGCCTCCTTGGAAAGCCTCTTTTTCCGGATACGCTTCTCGATCTCGGAGAAATCCCCCTGCGCATCCTCCTTGGGTCCGATCTCCTTCTGGATGGCCCGGATCTGCTCGTTAAGGTAATAATCCTTCTGGTTCTTCTCCATCTGCTTCTTTACGCGGTCCTTGATGCGCTGCTCTGTCTGCATGATCTGGATCTCGTATTTCATCATGCTGTAGAGCTGCTCGAGCCGCTTGAGCGGATGGGCCTTCTCGAGAAGGGCCTGCTTGTCCGAGATCTTGAACGGGACGTGGGCCGCCACCATGTCGGTCAGCCGGGCAGGGTCGGTTATGGAGGCGATGGAAAGGGCCACCTCGGGCGGGATCTTCTTGTTGTACTTGACGTACTCCTCGAAGGTCTCCACGGTCAGGCGCATGAGTGCGTCATATTCCGATCCAACGGCATCCACATCCGCAATGATGTCCACCTCTGCCAAGAGGTAATCCGCATGGGGGACGAAACCCCGCACACGGGCGCGCCTCTTGCCCTCGATGAGGGCTTTGACTGTCCCGTCCGGAAGCCGGAGGAGCTGGAGGATGGCGCCGAGTGTCCCAACCTTATAGATGTCCTGGGGCTTGGGATCGTCGATCTTCGCATCCTTCTGTGCCGCGAGGAAGATCTCGTGCCTGGCCTGCATGGCCTCCTCAATGGCCTTGACGGACTTCTCACGCCCGACGAAAAGGGGCGAGACCATGTGGGGAAAGAGCACGATATCCCGAAGGGGGAGGAGTGGAAGCACGATCTTTTTGGTCTCTTCAGTCATACCTGCTGTGCGTATATGACCCGCCGGTCAAGGATCTTCAGCTGTCAGTTCTTACAATGAGACTGGAAAGGCTATCGCGCAAGTAGGCACAACCCTCGTGGTTGCCCGCCTTGTAAGGGCACAACCCTCGTGGTTGCCCGCTGTATGTGAGCATTTCAAGACGCCTTGGCCTGCTTCTCATAGATGAGTATGGGCTCCGCCTTTCGAAGGATGACCTCCTCGCTGACCACGCACTCCTTGCCGCCCTTCCAGGAAGGGAGTTCGTACATGACATCGAGCATGGCCTGCTCCAGGATGGATCTCAGCCCACGGGCACCCGTCTTTCGCTTGATGGCCTCGTGTGCGATGGCCTTGATGGCCCCATCAGTAAAGTGGAGATCGATGCCGTCCATGGCGAAAAGCTTCTGGTATTGCTTGATTAGGGCGTTCCTGGGCTCGAGCAGGATGCGGACAAGGGCCTCTTCATTGAGCTCCTCAAGGGCGGCCACAACTGGCACACGCCCCACGAACTCAGGGATGAGGCCATACTTGATGAGATCCTCGGGCTGGATGGCCTGAAGAAGCTCCCCAAGGGTGAGATCCCGGGCACCCTGCACCTCGGCCCCGAATCCGATGGAGGATTTTCCAAGGCGGGAGCGGACGACGGCGTCCAGACCCACAAAGGCGCCGCCGCAGATAAATAGGATGTTGGTCGTGTCCACCTTCACGTAGTCCTGCTGGGGATGCTTGCGTCCGCCCTTGGGAGGGACGTTGGCAAGCGTCCCCTCGATGATCTTGAGGAGGGCCTGCTGGACACCCTCACCCGAGACATCCCTCGTTATGGAAGGGCTGTCGGTCTTGCGGGCGAGCTTGTCGATCTCGTCGATATAGACGATCCCCCGGCTCGCCAGCTCCACGTCATAGTCCGCGGACTGGAGGAGGTTCAGGATGATGTTCTCCACGTCCTCGCCAACATATCCGGCCTCGGTAAGAGTGGTGGCGTCTGCCATGGCAAAGGGGACGTTGAGGATCCGGGCAAGGGTCTGAGCCAGCAGGGTCTTTCCGCTCCCTGTCGGCCCGATGAGAAGGATGTTGCTCTTCTGGAGCTCCACCTCCTCCGGGCCCACGCGGGCGTCGATGCGCTTGTAATGGTTGTAAACGGCGACGGCAAGGATCTTTTTCGCCGTCTCCTGCCCGATGACAAAGGAGTCGAGCATGGACTTTATGTCCGAGGGCTTGAGGGATTTCGTTCCCTTGCCTTCCTTCTCCTGCCCGGCATCGAAGTCCTCAGCAATGATGTCATTACAGAGTTCAATGCATTCGTCACAGATGTAGACCCCCGGTCCGGCAATGAGCTTCTTGACCTCCTCCTGCCCCTTTCCGCAGAATGAGCAGTGGAGATCCGCTTGGTTTTCGCTGTCCTTTTTCTTAGCCATTCGGCCCTTCCTCCTGACCAGCCGCACGCTTGACGATCACCTCGTCCACGAGCCCATACTCCCTGGCCTCATCACCGCCCATGAAATAATCCCGTTCCGTATCCGCCTGGACCCTGTCCATGGGCTGCCCGGTATGGAACGCAAGGATCTCGTTGAGCCTCTGGCGCAAGCGCAGGATCTCCCGGGCGTGGATGTCGATATCCGTCGCCTGACCCTGGAAGCCCCCCCAAGGCTGATGGATGAGGATACGGGCGTTGGGAAGGCTGTAGCGCTTCCTGGGTGCCCCTGCGGCAAGAAGAAGGGCGCCCATGCTTGCCGCCTGACCTAGACAGAGGGTGCTCACGTCCGGCTTGATGTACTGCATGGTGTCGTAGATGGCGAGCCCGGCGGTGACCACCCCGCCGGGTGAATTGATGTACATGGTGATATCGCGCTTTGGGTCCTCGGCCTCGAGAAAGAGAAGCTGTGCGATGACGAGATTCGCCATGTCGTCGTCAATGGCGCCTCCAAGAAAGACGATTCTCTCCCTGAGGAGCCGGGAATAGATATCGTAAGCCCGTTCTCCCCGGGCGCTCTGCTCGATGACGATGGGTATGAGCGGCATTATTTTTTTATGAGCCTCCGTTGTTAGTTCTCATCGGCAACCAAGGCCGATTTCGTTGCTCCGGCGGCCGAGGGCGAATCCGAGATACGGGCCTCAGCGATAAGAAAATCCAGGGTCTTCTTGGCCCGGAGCTTGGGAAGTATGTGGTGGACCACCGCATCCGCCACCTGTCCGGCATCCACGCCCTGAGGGACCTCGCATTTGCTCGCCAAGTCCTGGAGCTCGTCGTTTCCGACGGAGATTTTTTCCAATTCGGCGATCCTGTCGAGGATGATCTCCGTCTTGACCTGAAAGACCGCGTCCTGCCGAAGACGTTCCTTCAGCCGGTCCTCGGACATTCCGACGGCATCAAGATCGAGACCTTTCTCATTGAGATGGCTGGAGACGTTGTCGATCATCTGATCGAGCTTGGCGGCGACGAGACGCTCGGGAACGGCGAAATCCACGGCGGAGGCGAGTTTCTGGAGGACCTGGTTTCGGATCATTCTATCGGCCGCGTTTTTCTTGTCGGCCTCGATCTGAGCCCTCATCCTCTCCTTCAGATCTTGCAGGGTCGGATAGGCGCTTCCAAACCTCTGGGCAAAGGCATCGTCCAGATCAGGAAGGATCCTTCGGCGTATGTCAATTATCTCGACAGAATATCTGAGCGTCTTGCCTGCCAGCCGAGAGTTCACCGCATCCTCCGGGTACGAGACCTCGAAAGTCTTTCCCGCCCCCCTCGAAAGACCCGCGAGTTCCCGGTCGAATTCGGGATGCACATACCCCTGCCCGAGCTCGAAATAATATCCCTTCTCAGAGACGACCGGCTCGTCCTCTCCCTCGACTATTCCGGAATAATTGATGACGGCGATATCGCCCTCGGAAAGGACGTGCCCGTCTTCGACAGGTTCTATCACCCCAAAATGCCTTCTCAGGGCCTCGATCTGTTCGTCCACCTCGGCATCCGTCACCTCCACCGCGGGCCGTTCAAGCTCGATCCCCTTGTACGGCGGGAGTTCGAACTCAGGCCAGAGATCCAGTTGAAGGGCATAGGTAAAGGGTTCGCCGTCCTTCACGGGAGATATGGAGGAAAGACGCGGCTCCAGTATGAGCACGGCGTCCGCCTTCTCGACGGCCTGCGAAAGGCTCTGGTCAATGATGTCCTTGATGGCGTCTTCTTCGGCCCGGGGGGCATAGTAGCGCTCGAGCACGGATCTGGGGGCCTTGCCTTTTCGAAAACCCTTTATGCTCGCGGTAGAACCGATCTTCCGGTACGCCTTGTCCAGGGCGGTTGTGACCACATCAGGGGGAATCTCGACGGATAAACGTTTTTCAATAGGGCTGACGTCCTCCACGGTGACCTTCATGTCCATGTTCATTCTTCTCTCTTGGAATTATGGGATAACCTTATGTGATGGATTCGTAAAAAATCGAAAATTCCAATTTGGCATCATTCCGGCGTAGGCCGAAATCCANNNNGTCCGGCACTTTTTACGAGACCATCTTATGTGAAATTCGGAAAATGCCGACATAAAGATGCCCCTGAATCCAGAAACACCTGGGCGTCGGTTTGTCCGTTTAACTCACGATGTCGAATGCATTTGTCGAATTCAGGATAACGGATATACGTGCCTGGTGCGAGAGGCGAGAGTCGAACTCGCACAGGTTGCCCCGCTGGATCCTAAGTCCAGTGCG
>DIFG01000034.1 GCA_002419025.1 Deltaproteobacteria bacterium UBA5754
TAAAGCCTGGCACCACATTGTTCTTGTGTTCCCATATGCGCTTTACGAGATCGGATGTGACACCCACATACAGGGTTTCATTTCTGCGGCCGGCCGGAAGATAGACGCACGGCTTCATAATTCACGTTTTATACTGGATTCCGGCCTCCGCCGGAATGACGAGGCGGTATGCAACTGCGCACTGGAAACCGATCAAATTCCACACGAAATGACGAAGAGCCCAAAATATACAGATACATTGTTTGTCAAAAGCAGTAATTTTAAGGAGAAGCGTTGATTTTCATGGCCGGAAAGGTCGTTTCCCGCAGATCGTGCAAAATGGGAGGCCCGGACAATGTCGAACATGTTTCGCTCAAAGATAGAATCCCTTTTGTCAAAGGCAGATATTTGCATCGGTGGAGGGCGGCCGTGGGACATCGACGTTCGGGATGAGCGATTTTTCAAAAGGGTGGTTGTCTGTGGATCTCTCGGCCTCGGCGAGTCCTACATGGACGGATGGTGGGAATGTGAGCGGCTCGACGAGGCGATTTGCCGGATCATGAAGGCCAGGCTTGACAAAAATGCGGTTCGTAAGGGATCGCTCTGGCAGATGCTCAAGGCCGGTCTGGGAAATCCTCAGCGCCTTGCTTGCGCCTTTACTGTGGGCAGGAGGCACTACGATCTCGGAAACGATCTCTTTGAGCGGATGCTCGACAAGCGAATGATCTACAGTTGCGGCTACTGGCGCAACGCCCAGGATCTGGATGCGGCCCAGGAGGCTAAGCTCGATCTAGTCTGTCGCAAGCTTGGGTTTGCTTCCGGCATGGATGTCCTCGACATCGGATGCGGATGGGGGGGGGCCGCCCGTTACGCCGCTGAACGTTACGGCGTCAGGGTGGTCGGCATCACCGTCTCGGAGGAGCAGGCCAGGTATGCCCAGAGGCTTTGCGCCGGGCTTCCCATAGAGATACGTCTCATGGACTACAGGGCCGTCGAGGGTCAATTCGACAGGATATACTCCATAGGGATGTTCGAGCACGTGGGATGCAAGAACTACCGCGTCTACATGGAAAAGGTGCTCCGCTGCCTCCGTCCCGACGGGCTCTTTCTTCTGCATACCATCGGAGGGAGCGTCACCACCTTTTATCTGGATCCGTGGATGGAGCGCTACATCTTTCCAAATTCCATGCTGCCATCGGCCAAACAGATAGCAGCCTCTGTCGAGGGCCTCTTCGTGATCGAAGACTGGGAGAACTTCGGGGCCGACTATGACAGGACCCTCATGAGCTGGTACGAGAGGTTTCATCGGGGCTGGAAGGACATCGAGGCTGCCTACGGTGAACGTTTCTATCGAATGTGGAGATACTATCTGCTTGCCTGTGCAGGGTCATTCAGGGCCCGGAGAAATCACGTCTGGCAGATCGTTCTCTCCCCCGGCGGCGTCGAAAACGGATACCGTTCCATCCGATAGGAGGGGATCGAAATGATCAGGAACAAAATGTTGGCTGCGGTGATCACGGGGTTTTCCCTCTTCGGAGTCTTTGTCTTTCAGAACATGGCCGCGGTGGATCTCAGGTTTCTTTTCTGGAAGGTGTCCCTTTCCGCCTCACTCCTTGTCTTGGCTGTCTTTTCCGGAGGGGTCCTTGCCGGTTGGGTCCTCTCGAAGCTGACCCATCGGGAAAAAGAAGGCCGTTTGCCGCACCTCCCTCGGGAAGGGACGATGTAGTGAGGAGGGCCGCTCCGCTCGCTTCCCTGTTCCTTTTTTCGCTGATCGCCACGTGGTCTGCGGCCCAGGCAGGCGGGGAGGATCCCCTGAGCCCTCTTATTCAAGAAAAGATAGAGCATCCGGGGGCGGTTTCGGCCATTCCGTGCAAGGCCGAGAGGGCCTGCGGCTCCAGGATCATTCGGGAGTTTTATCGAAAACGCGCGTATCAACCCGTCTGGAGCAGTGCAGGCCGCGCCCTGCCCAGGGCCCGGTTGTTCGTCGAGGTGCTCGGGTCGGCCCGTGACGAGGGCCTGCGGCCCGGAGATTATCATTACGAGACCGTGCTGCGCCTCTTCCAGCAGGCATTCGGAGATCCCGCCAGGACGTCTCCGGATGCGGCCGCTGATTTCGATCTCCTTCTCACCAACGCCTTTTTTGTCTATGGCACGCACATGCTTTCAGGCAGGGTGGACCCTCGGGACCTCTTCAGGAACTGGTCCCTGGACGAACGGGGACTAGACCTGTCCTCCGTGCTGGAAGAGGTCGTCCAGGGCCGGGATCTTCGCGAGGCCCTTGCCGCCTTGAGGCCTCACTATTCCGCATACGTCTTTCTTCTCGCCGCACTTTCCCGATACCGGGCGATCGAGGAGGCAGGAGGGTGGCCGCAGGTGGCCATGGCAGAAAAAAGGCTCGAACGCTGGGACCGATCCCCTGCGGTTGATATCCTGCGCAGACGCCTTCAAATCACGGGAGAATTTCGTGATTCCGGAGGTTCCGCAGCCCCTGATCTCTTTGACGATGCCCTCTATCAGGCCGTCCGGGCCTTTCAGGCACGACACGGACTGACTGTTGACGGGGTCGTTGGCCCCAAGACCCTGGCCGCGTTGAACGTCCCTGTGGATGCCAGGGTGCGGATTATGGAGCTCAATCTTGAGCGGCTGCGCTGGCTCCCGGAGACCCTGGGCGGTCGCTACCTCCTTCTCAATATCGCGGATTTTTCCCTGACTGCATGGGAAGGCGGGAAAAAGTGCATGGAGATGAAGGCAATCGTGGGGCGTACCCAGCGGCAGACCCCTCTTCTCAGCAGCACGATCGACACGGTCATATTAAACCCACCATGGAATGTCCCCCATTCCATCGCGACCAAGGACCTCCTCCCTGCCATACGGAAAGACCCTGGTATGCTTGTAAAAAAGGGCTTTCGTGTCTTCAGACTGGGAGCCGATGCAGAAGAGATCGACCCGTCTGGGATAGACTGGCAGCGGTTTTCCGAAAGGAATTTCCCGTTTAGACTTCGTCAGGATCCGGGGCCTGCCAACGCCTTGGGAGACATGAAATTTTCTTTTCCTAACACCGAGTCAGTCTATCTGCACGGGACCCCTGCCCACAATCTCTTCATGAAGTCCCGAAGGGATTTCAGCTCGGGGTGCATCAGGATAGAGGATACTCTCGCCCTCGCCGAGTGGATCCTCGATGGGCAGGGTTCGTGGAACAGGGATGCCCTCCTCGTGGCCCTTGCCACCGGGGTGACCCGATCCATCCCGGTCCGTCGGCCGGTCCCCATCCACGTACTTTACTTGACCGCGTGGGCGGAACCGGACGGAACGGCCCATTTCCGGCCCGATATCTACGGCCAGGATGTCGTTCTTGCCCGTGCACTTGGCATGGGAGGACAAGTATTGTAAGAATTTCGCCCAAGTGTTTCTCAATGTGATACATGCAACCAATTAAGTTATATCTATCTCACCACAGAGGACACAGAGAAAATCTCTCCATGATGCTGTTTTGCAATCATATTCCGGACGCATTTCGGCATGGCCGATTACTGCGCCAAGAGGGAGGATGATCCATGAAATTTTTGCTCGATCGTCTATGGAGAATCGCCTTCGATGGGAACGGGAGACCCCTTTCATCTGATATGACGAGAAGGGGTTTTCTCAAGGTCAGCTCTGTTTTTGCCCTTTCCATCATGGCCCCGAGGGAAGGTCTTGCCGCCGCCATTCCCAAACGTGTCCTCGCCTTTCATAACCTCCATACCGAGGAGACGTGGGAGGCCCCCTACTGGGCCGGAGGAAGGTATCTCAAGGGCGCGCTCGCCCAGATCAATCACATCATGAGAGATCACAGGACGAATCAGGTCAAGGCTATCGACACCGGCCTTCTCGACCTTCTCCATGCCATCCGCAAGAGGCTCGGCACAGATGAGCCTTTTCAGATCGTTTCGGGTTACCGGTCGCCTGCGACGAACGCCGCCCTTTGCAGGAAAAGCAGCAGGGTCGCGCGCCGGAGTCTTCATTTAAAGGGTAAGGCGGTGGATATCTGCCTTTCCGAGACACCGCTCTCAAGTCTCCATCAGGCAGCGGTCTCCCTCCGCCGGGGCGGAGTGGGGTATTATCCCTCCTCGTCTTTCGTTCATGTGGATGTGGGAGAGGTGCGGTACTGGTAATGTAGTGGAGGATCATTGTGTGACGCAAGGTTCCCGCAAAGGGAGGTGGGCATGGAAAACCAGGTTAAGGAAGCCCTTGAGAAAATCCGTCCCATGCTGCAAAGAGACGGTGGGGATGTGGAATTCGTTTCCGTGGACGAGGCAACCGGGCTTGTGAAGGTGCGTCTCACCGGGGCCTGCAAGGGCTGCCCCATGAGTCAGATGACCCTCAAGGCCGGGATCGAGCGTTATCTCCGGAGCGAGGTTCCAGCGGTCACTTCCGTTGAATCGGCCTGATCGGGACATCTTCTTCGTGGTGGTACGGAAGGCCCGCCCGTATGGTGAAGGCGCGGTAGATCTGTTCGAGGAGGATGAGGCGGGTCATGTCGTGCGTAAAGGTGAAACGTGAAAGGGAAAGTATTTCATCCGCCCTGTCTATGACATCGCGACTGAGTCCGTACGGCCCCCCAATGACCCAGGCGATCTCCCGGACGGACCGTTCCTCCAGAAGGTCCATCTGCCGGGCAAGGCCCTTTGAGTCGTATTCCGTGCCGTGCTCGTCAAGACAGATAACATGGGAACAAGATGGGAGTGAATGCAGTATGCCTTGCGCCTCTCTCTGTCTTGTCTCCTCTGGCGAGCGGCCTGCGTGAGCGGTTCGTATCTCGTGGATCCCGACCTGTGCGTAGTATTCGATCCGTTTTCGATAGAGCTCTATGCCGGCTCGAAGCCATGCATCACGGGTCTTTCCCGCCCAGATGAATGAGAGGCGCATGAAGGAATATACCCCAACGCAGCGGGATCTGCTTCGAAGGCTTCCCAAGGTGGACGAACTCATGGGGTTGATCGTCTCGGACGCCCCGCATTCGGTGGTGCTCAGGGCGACACGCGAGACCATTGCGGGGATCAGGGAGCGGATCCTTGCGGACCACGAGCCGAATCCCGGACTTCTGGATCCGGTCGCTGTCCGCGCCCGCGTGGAGGAAAGGGTCAGTCGTCTCCTTCGGCCGTCGCTTCGCCCTGTGGTGAACGCCACGGGAGTGGTCGTCCACACCAATCTCGGCAGGTCCCTCCTTCCGACAGAGATCCTGCCCTCCCTGTGCGAGGCGGCCTCTCGTTATTCCAATCTCGAATATGATCTCGACCGAGGAGAGCGGGGGAGCCGCTACAGCCATGTGGAGGAGATACTCACCGAGCTCACTGGGGCCGAGGCTGGCCTCGTCGTCAACAACAATGCAGCAGCGGTACTTATCACCCTCGAGACCCTCGCCAAGGGTCGGGAGGTGATCGTGTCCCGTGGGGAACTCGTGGAGATCGGGGGGTCTTTTCGTATCCCTGATGTCATGGCAAGGAGCGGGGCTATCCTCAGGGAGGTCGGCACCACGAACCGGACCCATCTCCGGGACTATGAAGAGGCCATGGGGGACGGAACCGCGCTCCTTCTCAAGGTCCACAAGAGCAATTTCCACGTGGTCGGATTCACCAAAGAGGTTCCGGTCGCGGATCTCGCCGGGCTCGGCAAGGCTTGCGGCATTCCCGTGTGCGTGGATCTCGGAAGCGGGACCCTCGTGGATCTTTCCCGCTACGGCCTCATGCACGAACCCACGGTCCAGGAGGAACTGGCGGCAGGCGCCGACGTGGTGACATTCAGCGGAGACAAGCTCCTGGGTGGACCACAGGCCGGGATCATCCTCGGAAAGGGGCCTATCATCGAAAAGATCAAGAGAAATCCCCTCAACCGGGCACTCAGAATCGATAAACTCACCCTCGCCTCCCTTGAGGCGGTACTCCGTCTTTACCGAGACGAACAGGTGGCCATCCGCACCATCCCAACCCTCCGCATGATGACCCTTGCCCCCCAGGTGATACGGGACAGGGCCGAACGTCTTTGTTCGCTTCTGCAGGTCGGGTCCCTTTCCGGATTTTCCTTTTCTGTCCGCGAGGTCGTAGGACGGGTGGGAGGAGGTGCCCTTCCTTTTCAGGAACTCGGGTCCTTTGCCGTCAGTGTGCGGATCGCCCCGGAGAAAGGGTCCCCGAGTGAATTGGAAAAGGGCCTTCGAAGACACGATCCTCCGGTGATTGTGCGCATGGAAAACGACAGCATCCTTCTAGACGCCAGGACCTTGAAAGAAGAGGACCTTCCCCTTGTCGTGGACGCCATTTTCAATGTGCATGTGGAAATACGGGAAGGCCATGGGTGAGCAGGCCAGGGCATCCATGTCCATGCATGGCCTTTACGAAGGCCTGACCATCCGGGATTTCCTCCGCCTTGAGCCCCTTTTCCTGGACTCCCTCGAACGATTGATACCGTGCAGCCGGATTCGAATGATGCCGCCCGGGCACCTTTGCTCCATGCCGCGGCCGGAGGGTATGTCAGACCGCCAGCATGCCCGTGCGATTGAGGCCCTGGGGGCAGGGCTTCCCTTTCTCGACCGGATCGGGAGGTTTCTCGTGCTTCCTTGCCCTCTTTCCTCTGGAGGGAAGGAGGTCTTTCTTTTCGAGGGGGTGACGCCCGAAATCGGCGTGGAGGAATCGGCGAGGTGGCTTCCCGTGCTTTCCGAGCACGTCCCCCTGCGATTGATGGAACTCAAAAGGGGCGCCTTGTACGCGGTTGACGGCCTTCCTCCTTATTGCATACACACGATCCGTCATGAAGGTGCCTGTCGGTCCGTGCCTTTTTGCGTCATCGAGGTAGGTCGAAGCGGGAAAGACGGCGTCGGGAAAGGGCGGAGGTCCGGGATGCGGCCTGATTCCGCCTGTTTCTCCATGGGGGAGGTCCTGAGATGCCAAGTGGAGTGGATCGGGACGTCGGGATGTGTCTCCTGGTTTGCGCTCGACTGCGCGGATCCCATTCATGTGCAAAGGGGGCTTCGGCGCATGATGCGCCGGCGCGGTGGATTCTCCGCCCTTTACGAAAGGGTCCTTATCCATGTCATCGAGCCGGGTATCGGCCTCGAAGACCTTTTGGCCGAAATGGACGCCCTTCGCACCTGGGCCTCCCTGACAGGAAGCAGGGTTTTTTCCACGCAAGATGCCCGTGACCTTTCGGAAAGGCTTGGGATGCCGGATCCTTCCGCATGGGAGGCGATTTCTCGAGATTTTCCTTTGAGACGGATACGTGCCGCGGCCTATGTGCATCCCATTTCCCAAGGGATGGATGTTCATGGGGGAGAGGAGTGGAGGATCTTTCGGGTCGGGCCTTCGAGCGCGTTTGTCCTCTCTGGATCCCATATGTCAGGCAAGGATTCCGGAGAGGCATGCAAGGCATCGCTCATGGACCGGCTCGTGTCCAGGCTTCCGGAAGCCCCGACCATGGGTCTGGCGGTCCGGCGGTTCCTTCCCGCAGGCATTCGTGATCCCCTGCTCGGCGCTGTTTCCGCCTTTCTCCATGCCCGCCTCCTAGGAAAGGGGACGTGCGTCCTGTTCGACGACATCACGGCCAATGTCCTCGGCGACGAGTATTTTTCCTGGGGGGATGTGGAGGGGGCCCGGCGGATCTATGCCATGGGCGCCCGCTTGAATCCCGAAAACCAGAAGCTCTTGAACAGCCTCGGGGTTGCGTGCGCCGATCTCGGGCGCAAAAAGGAGGCCCTCGACGCCTTCAGCCGTGCGTCTTTGCTCGCGGCCGATGCCTACATGGCCTTTTACAACGCGGCGGGCATCCATCTCGAAATGGGATGTCTGGACAAGGCCGAGACCGCTGCGCGAAAGGCCGTGGAGCTCCGTCCAGGCGATCCCTTCCTCGTCATGAGGCTTGCGGAGGTCCTCGCAGAGGCGGGAAGGGTGGAAGAGGCAGAGGTCCTCCTGGAAGAGACTGAAGATTCACCCGATATCCCGGCGGCATGGTACCGGCTCAAGGGAAGGATCCTCCTTGCCCGCCCTGAGAGATGGCACGATGCAAAATCGGCCCTTCAGGAGGTCCTTCGGAGAAACCCCGCGGATGCGGAGGCCATGGCCCTTCTGGCCCGCGGTTTTTTTGACCGGGAGGGAGACCTCCAGACTGCGGAAAGGCTCTCCCGCGCCTGCCGTTCCACCAACAACGGGCGGACCCAAAAGGTGTCTTCCTCTGGCTGGAGCGAGTCGTGTCATCTTCGAGGGGTTGACAAGCAAAAAAAGGCCATGGTAACAACATAAACTTCCTATTTCGAATTTTTAGCCCATATTTCCTTATCGCAGGGAGAACGTGCCAATGAAAGAATGCAGACTGCACGGCCGAGGGGGTCAGGGCGGCGTAACCTCCGCTGAACTCGTCGCGACCGCGGCGATCGCCGAAGGCAAGTACGCCCAGGCCTTTCCCAGTTTCGGACCGGAAAGACGGGGCGCTCCGGTGGCGGCCTTCATCAGGGTCAGCGACAGACCCATTCGCACCCGTGAAAAGGTTTATCAACCGGACATCGTGGTGGTTCTCGACGCCTCGCTCCCCAAGCTCGTGAAGGTCAGCGATGGTTTGCACGAGGATGGGATCGTTATTTTGAACACGGCACTTGATGAAAAGTCCGTGCGTGAGGTCTTCGGGATCCGGAGCAGGTTCGCACGGGTGGACGCCAATACCATCGCACGGGAGGTCCTGGGGCTTCCCATCACCAACACCACCATGCTCGGCGCCCTCCTCAAGGCGACAGGCATTGTCGGCCTGGATGCGATCGATGACGCCCTGGACAAGAGATTCGGAAGGCTCGCCGAGAAAAACAAGGCGGCCATGAGGCGTGCTTACGAGGAGACGGTGATCTCCGGATAACTTACGGGAACTTCGAAAAATGAGGAATTTCGTTCGAGGGCAAGGCGCGAGGAGGTCACGATTTTGCATGACAGCAAAATCGGAATGCCTGCGAAGCTGGCAGCCCGAAGGGGGACAGGCCATGGACGGCCTGTCATCCAAAAGCGGAGCATACTTTTGTGTATGTGAGCATTTTTGACCGACGAGCAACACAGCCATCGGGCGAAAGGACCATTTTTCGAGGTTCCCTTACAACGGACCAAGGAGCGGAAATATGGCACAGATCGACGCCATCGTCGGATGGAAGGATTTGCCCTTCGGCTGCCATGTCTATGAGCCGGGCAGTACAGCAAAATTCCGGACCGGGGACTGGAGGTCGCAACGACCCGTCCTCGACAAGGAAAAGTGCATAAAGTGCGGCATGTGCTGGGTCTTTTGCCCTGACATGTGCTATTCCCAGACGGAAGAGGGTTATTTCGAGGCGAATATGGAATACTGCAAGGGATGCGGCATCTGCGCCCATGAGTGTCCGAAGGACGCCATCACCATGGTTCCGGAGGAGGATTGACATGGGCAAGAGAGTAGGAATCGAGGTATCCATAGCCATAGCGGATGCGGTGAAGCTCGCACGGGCGGACGTGATCGCCGCCTATCCCATCACACCACAGACCCACATCGTGGAGCATCTTTCCGAGATCGTCGCCAATGGGGAACTCGATGCCGAGTTCATCACCGTGGAGTCCGAGCACGCGGCCATGAGCTGCTGTTGCGGATCATCCGCTGCGGGTGCGCGGACCTACACAGCGACGAGCTCCCAGGGCCTTGCCCTCATGAGTGAGATCCTCTATCACCCCGGACCCATGCGACTTCCCATCGTCATGACGGTGGCGAACCGGGCCCTCGCAGCCCCGATCAGCATCTGGAACGACCATCAGGACATCATGGCCCAGCGGGACATCGGCTGGATCCAGACCTTTGCGGAAAACGGCCAGGAGGCGGTGGACCTCACGCTCCATGCCTTCAGGGTGGCCGAGGACCGGAAGGTCTCCCTGCCCATGATCGTGAACATAGACGGATTCACCTTGAGCCACGTCATCGAGCCCATCGTGATCCCGGACCAGGAGGAAGTGGACGCATATCTTCCTGCGTTCAAGCCCAGGGTCCGCCTTGATGTGAAGAAACCCGTCACTATGGGGCCGGTCGGGATCCCAGAGGTGTATACCGAGGCCAAGATGGCCCACAACGAGGCCATCAAGGCATCAAAGAGGGTGATCCTGCAGGGGTGGAAGGAGTTCGCCGAGATCTTCGGGCGCGAGTACAACCCTGTGGAGACCTACCGGAGCGAGGACGCTGAGGTCCTCCTCGTGACCATGGGGAGCATCTCCGAGACGGCGATGAGTGCTGTGGACGCCATGCGGGACAAGGGGGCCTCTGTGGGGCTCGTACGCATCAGGCTCTGGAGGCCGTTTCCTGGGCCGGAATTCCGCAAGGCCGCCGGAAAGGCCTCGGTGCTCGCGGTCATCGATCGGTGTCTGCCTCCTGGCGCGGTCTGCGGACCGGTCGGCGCAGAACTCCGGTCCCTCTTCTACAAGATGCCCGGGGCTCCAAAGATCTTCAGCTTCGTGGCGGGCCTTGGCGGGCGTGATGTCACCGTGGAGCGTTTCGAGGAAATCGTCGACAAGGCGCGTGCGTATGCCAAAAAACGGCCGACTGAACTCTATGAGGTGATAGGGGTGCGAGAGATATGATAACGGAACTCGAGAAATTCAAGGGATTTTCCGCAAAAAACCTCCCGAAGGAAGAGGTCCTTGCTCCGGGACACCGGGCATGCCAGGGGTGTGGAGAGGTCCTCGCGCTTCGCATGGTCATGAAGGCCCTCGGAAAGGACGTCATCGTCTGCAACGCGACCGGCTGCATGGAGATCATCACCTCTCCCTTTCCCCAGACGTCCTGGCAGGTGCCGTGGATCCACATCGCCTTTGAAAACGCCGCATCAGTCGCCTCGGGAATAGAATCCGCCCGAAAGGTCCTCATGCGCAAGGGGCGTATCCCCAAGCGGCATGTGGACATCCTCGCGGTAGGAGGGGACGGAGCCACCGGTGATATCGGTCTAAACTGGATCTCCGGGGCCATGGAGCGGGGCCACGACTTTCTCTATGTGTGTCTGGACAACGAGGCGTACATGAATACGGGTGTCCAGCGCTCGGGCTGTACACCCTATGGCGCCATGACCACGACGAGCCCTCCTGGAAAAAAGAGCTTCGGTCAGGTCACCTGGAAGAAAAACATCCCGGCGATCATGGCAGCCCACGAAATTCCGTACGTTGCTACGGCCTCTCCAGCCTATTTTCTCGACCTCATGAACAAGGTCAAAAAGGCCGCGCTTGTAGAAGGGCCGGCGTATGTGCATATCTATTCACCCTGCCCCACTGGCTGGGGGTCTGCCGGAGAGAGGTCCGTCGAGTTCGCCAAGCTTGCCGTCGAGACACGCATCTTTCCGCTCTACGAGGTCATTGAGGGGCGTTACGTTATCAGCCGCAAGATTACGAAGCCCAAACCCGTCGCGGACTACTTCAAGGGACAGCGGAGGTTCCGCCATCTCTCCGAGGAGCACTTGTCATTTATACAGGCCAAGGTGGATGAGGAATATGCCCGTTTGGTGAAGCTTGCTGAGGCAACCTGATATTTTTTACCTAAAGTCACAGCGAAAGGCGTTCTTTCGAACGCCTTTTTTTATTTCCTAAACGCCCTTCTTGGGACTATGAAGTGGTGGATGGAAGAAGTGGATCGCACCGGTTCAATATTTCTCTCTTGCGCCCTTGATTTTGATTCGGTAAATTGCAAAAATTTGTCGTGAGTGATTGGGACTTTTTTTGACGCAGAGGCGCAAACGTCCATGGCGATAAAGGTAACGCGGAAAAAACGGGATTCCGATTCCGGAAATTATGTGGACCGACTTCTTGAAGAAGGTAAAAAGGGCGCTCTTACCTTTGATGCCCTCAACAAGATCATTCCTGATGACATAAAGGATCCGGAAAAGATCGAAGAGGTCATCGATCTTCTCTATCAGAACAATATCGAGATCGCCGAAGGCGGATATCCAGCCATCCTGTCCCGCACAGGGGGAGAGGCCACGGTAGAAAACGTCGAGGGCGAGTCAGCGGACCTGGAGTCGGCCGAGGTGGAGGGAGCAGCAGAGCTTTCCGTCCCCGAGACCGAGGTGGAGGAATACGCAGAGCCTGAAGAGATCACTACGACCTATCTCCGTGAAATGGGACGTTATGAACTTCTGACACCTGAAAAGGAGGAGGAGCTCAGCCGTATCATTCGGGATGGATTCAACGGAATCGTCCAGTCCGTCATGGAGAGCATCTCAGGGATTGAAGAGCTCCATTCCCTCCAGGAGCAGATCCGTCTGTGGAAAAGACGGGATCCTTCCCTCAAGCCCAAGAAGACCCAGCTCAATTACCTGATCAAGACCATTGACGCCATATCCCGTGCCCATGTCGGCAACGAGGAAATTCGCGAGTTATGCTCCAGGGCACGTGAACATCAACAAAAAATCGAGCGTGCGAAGGACGAGATGATCAATGCCAATCTGCGTCTCGTGGTAAGCATCGCCAAGCGCTACATGCATCAAGGACTCTCCCTTGCGGACCTCATCCAGGAGGGAAACCTGGGACTCATGCGGGCCGTTTTCCGTTTTGACTATACCAAGGGCAACAAATTTTCTACATATGCGAGCTGGTGGATTCGACAGGCCATCACCCGCGCTATCCTCGATAAGACCCGCACCATCCGGCTGCCCGTGCATTTCCTCGAGCTTCGGAGCCAGTTTTTCAAGGCCTTTTATACCCTTTTGAAGGAACTCGGCAGGGAGCCCACGCCCCAGGAGATATCGGAATATACAGGGCTCCCCATGGAAAAGATCCTCTCCATTCTCGAGGCCTCCCGCGAACCGGTCTCCCTCGAGACCCCAGTGGGAGACGAGGACAGCACCCTTGGGGATTTCATCGAGAATCGGGACGCCGTCTCTCCCTACGACGCCGTCAGGGACAAGGAGCTGACGGAGAGGATCAAGGGGATCCTCACGACCTTGAGCCCCAGGGAAGAAAAGATCATTCGGCTCCGTTTCGGCATCGGAGAGGACGGGGAATACACCCTCGAGGAGATAGGAAAACGATTCAATGTCTCCCGTGAACGCATCCGGCAGATCGAAAAGAAGGCCCTGAACCGCCTTCGGCATTCGAGCAGAAAGGATCGTCTCCGTTTCTTCATCGAATAAACGGATGCATCGGCCCGATATCATCAAATATCATGTTTGACACCCTTGCCGAAAGACTGAACACGGTATTCAAACGACTCAAGGGGTATGGTCGGCTTTCCGAGGAAAACATCGGGGAGGCCCTTCGGGAGGTAAGGCTTGCCCTTCTCGAGGCGGACGTCCATTTCCGTGTCGTCAAGGAACTGCTCGATCGCATACGGGCGCGGGCGATAGGCCAGGAGGTCATGGAGAGCCTCACGCCAGGCCAGCAGGTGGTCAAGATCGTCCACGAAGAGCTTGTCGGGCTCCTCGGGGGCAAGGCCGCAGGGATTGACCTTGCCGGTCGGCAGCCTGCCGTCCTCATGCTCGTCGGGCTCCAGGGCTCCGGCAAGACCACAACAGCGGCCAAGCTTGCCCGGTGGCTCAGGTCCAAGGGGCGCAGACCCTATTTAGTCCCTGCGGATCTCCATCGCCCGGCTGCGATCGAGCAGCTCAAGACCCTGGGGCGCCAGATCTCCATCCCTGTCCATCCCACGGAACCTGGCTCAACGCCCCTTGATGTAGTCCGGCAGGGCGTCTCACGCGCCGCTCTCGAGCACCTCGACACGGTGATTGTAGATACAGCCGGCCGGCTCCATGTGGATGAAGGGCTCATGGCAGAGCTTGCGGGACTGAAGGAAGCGGTCTCCCCCCAGGAGATCCTTCTCGTAGTGGACGCTATGACCGGACAGGAGGCGGTGACGATCGCCCAGAAATTCGAGGCTGATCTGGGCCTGACGGGTTTCATCCTTACGAAGCTCGAGGGGGATGCCCGCGGAGGCGCGGCCCTTTCCATACAGCACGTCGTGGGTAAGGCCATCAAGTTCGTGGGCGTTGGGGAGAAACTCGATGCCCTTGAGGCGTTTCGGCCCGAGGGCGTTGCGAATCGCATCCTGGGCATGGGGGACGTCCTGAGCCTTGTCGAAAAGGTCCAGCAGACCGTCGATCAGAAAAAGGCCATGGAACTTCAGGAGAAGCTCCGGGGAGATTCATTCAATCTCGATGATTTCAAGGAGCAGCTCCAGCAGATTCGAAAGCTCGGGAGTCTGGATCAGATCCTGTCCATGATCCCTGGATTTTCCAAGATGAAGCAGATCAAGGGCCTCGTTCCGGACGAAAAGGAGCTCGTAAGGATAGAGGCGATCATCAATTCCATGACACGGCAGGAGCGCAGGGATCACACCATTATCAATGCGGCGCGTCGAAGACGTATCGCCTCGGGTAGCGGGACCTCGGTTCAGGACGTGAACAAACTCCTCAAAAACTATACTGAGATGAACAAAATGCTCAAAAAGATGAAGCAAGGGAAGTTCCGTGGGCTTTCCCGGGGCTTGATGCCCTTTTCCTGAGGTCACTTCTTTGATGTTCGCTTAACCCTCGATCATTTTTGCAATTCATGATACGATTACCTTGAAAGAACCTTCAAACCCATATTGATGGCGTCGTAAAAAGTCCCGGACTCGTCATGCCGGACCTGATCCGGCATCCAGAACATATTGAAAATACTGGATTCCGGCCTCCGCCGGAATGACGCCATATTGGAATTTTCGAGTTTTTACGAGACCATCCATATTACGCATTTCACATGCCGACCGGAATAAAGTTCAATTTTTCATGTGACCCAGAGTTGTTGCTGATAACTGATAGCTAATAGCTGCCTTATGGCTACCTTGAAAAATTAGGGTTTTTGTTCGAGGACAAGGCGCGAGGAGGTCAAAAAGCGGAGCATACTTCCTGTATGTGAGCATTTTTGGCCGACGAGCAACACAGTCATCGGACAAAAGGACAATTTTTCAAGGTAGCCTTATGAATAAAAGGAGGAATATATGTCGGTGAGAATACGGCTCGCACGTGGCGGGCGAAAGAAAAAACCATTTTATCGAGTGGTGGCGGCCCATGTGGAATCCAAGCGGGATGGCCGTTACCTGGATATTCTCGGCACATACGATCCCCTCAAGGATCCTGCAGAGTTCGTCGTTGATCAGAAAAAACTCGGATATTGGCTGGGTCAGGGTGCGGAGCCGACGGACACGGTCAGGAGTCTTATCAAGAAGACAGGCGCCCTTTCTGCAGGTACTCCGGCCTGATTTTGTTCCCTGGTGGCCCGGGCTGACGGATGGGGAACATGAAGGAACTCGTCGAATATATTGCCACCGCATTGGTGGATGATACGAACGCCGTCCGGGTCCAGGAAGTGGAAAAGGGCGGTTCTACGGTTATCGAGCTTGTGGTGGCCAAGGAAGACGTGGGCAAGGTGGTCGGAAAGCATGGACGCACGGCCAAGGCCATTCGGACCCTACTGTCTGTTTCCTCCGCCAAGCATGGCAAAAGGGCCGGCCTCGAGATCATCGAGTAGTCTTCCATGGGCCAGGAAAAGCCCTTTGTCGCCATCGGACGGATCTACAAGGCCCATGGCCTGCATGGTGACGTCATCCTTGCATCTTACTCAGAGGCCGAAGATGTCTTTCCCTATGATACGGTCTGTTTCAAGGATGCCCGCGGCGGGATGTTATCCATGGGCGTTATCCATGTGAGGCACGTCAAGAAGGGTCATTTCCGCATCCGCCTCGAGGACGTCGAGGATCGAACGGGCGCCGAAGGCCTTGTCGGCCGGGAGGTCTTTATCTTCGAGGAGCAGCTCCCAGCCGTTTCTCCCGGGGAATATTACTGGAAGGATCTCATGGGGATCCAGGTCCAGACCCTTGCGGGTGAATGCATTGGGGCAGTCGAGTCCATATTTCGCACGGGCGCTCACGATGTCTATGTCGTCGGAAACGGAGAGCGGGAGTTGCTCGTTCCTGCGGTGGACGTATTCATTCGAGAGGTGGATCTGGAGCGAAGGGTCATGACGGTCGACCTTCCGTCCGGTCTTGCCGACGGCGATGCTCTTTGACATTGTCACGATTTTTCCGGGTTTTTTCCGGTCCCCCCTGGAGGAAGGGGTCCTCCACCGGGCCATCTCTCAGGGGATCATTCGTGTGAGGACCACGAATCCTCGCGACTTCGCAACCGATCGGCATCGGACCGTGGACGACCGCCCGTATGGCGGAGGGGATGGCATGGTCATGAAGCCCGAACCCCTCCATGCCGTCCTCGAGCATCTGAAATCGGGCGGTGAGGCTGGGCCGGTCATCCTCTTGAGTCCGAGGGGGGAACTCCTGAACCAGGCCAGGGCGCGTGATCTGGCCTGCTTTCCCCGAATCATCCTCGTCTGCGGGCGTTACGAAGGCGTTGACGAACGTTTCCGGGAATGTTGCGCTGACCGGGAACTCTCCATCGGGGATTACGTCCTCACCGGGGGGGAGATCGCTGCCCTCGTAGTGATCGACTCGGTGAGCAGGCATGTTCCGGGGGTCCTGGGCTGTGAGACGTCCGCCGAGGAAGAGTCGTTCACCGACGGTCTCCTTGAGTATCCCCAATATACCCGTCCACCCGTCTTCAACGGGATGGCCGTTCCCGAGGTCCTTATGTCCGGGGATCATGCACGTATTGCCCGCTGGCGTAGGAACGAGGCGCTTCGAATCACGTTGGAGAGAAGGCCTGAACTCCTCCGCACCGCCCGTCTCACCCATGACGACCGGGAAGAGCTGCGGCGCCTCGGGTGGCCGTCGTGACGGTCTCCATCGCCCTTCTCCATTATCCTGTTAGGGACAGGTTCGGGTGCACCATAGCATCCGCGGTGACCAACCTGGATATCCACGACCTCGCCAGGCTTGCACGTACCTATGGGATCAGTCGTTTTTTCGTGGTAACTCCCATTGCCGAACAGCGGGATCTCGTGCGTGAACTCGTAGGGCATTGGACGAGAAGCGGCGCTGTCGCCAACCCGGATCGGAAGTCCGCCATGGAACTCGTCTCCATTGCCACTGATCTTGATGAGGTCCGGGACATGGTTCAGGAGAAGCCTGATTATGCTGAATCAATAAGGATATATGCCACATCCGCCCGGTTGGAGATGGGGCCCAAAACGGTCTCCTGGCAATTCGCTCGGAAGGAAATGGCCATGAAAAGCAGAAATGGCCTCATACTTTTCGGCACTGCATCCGGGCTTTCTGAGGAGGTCCTGGATGAAGTGGACGGCATCCTCCCGCCCATCCGAGGTGCGGGGGAATACAATCATCTTTCCGTCCGGGCTGCGGCGGCCATAATACTGGATCGACTTTTCGGAGAAAACGGCCCCAGGGATCTGTCAAAATCAGCGAGGGTCCCGTGAGCCGACGGTCGGGGTATTTGTTCCGTGCGGCAAATAGCCCCCGTCCATGGGAACGGATTTGCCGACGGCGCCCGTCCATGGGCGTCTCACTCCACAAATACCCCGGCCGTCGGCCCACGGATTCAGGATTTTGACTTTGACAGATCCATGAAAAAACACGATGGTGTCATGCAGAATAGAAATGAATGAAGTAACATACAAATTTTACGATTTAATCAGGAGGGACAGGCCCAATGGATGCTATACGAAGGATCGAAAGCGAGGAGATGCGGATGGACATACCGGATTTCCGCCCCGGGGACAGCGTCCGCGTCTCCGTGAAGATCCAGGAGACCGAGGAAAAGGAACGAATACAGGTCTTCGAGGGGATCGTCATCGCCAGGAAGGGAGTCGGCTTCAACGAGACCTTCACCGTGCGCAAGGTGTCGTATGGTGTCGGGGTCGAAAGGACCTTTCCCGTCCACTCGCCCCGTATCGAAAAGGTAGAGCTTATGGAGTCCGGACGCGGAAACCGTGCGAAATTCTATTACATACGCGGGCTCAAGGCGAAAACCGTCCGACACAAGACCCGGGCGCGCACTCCATGATGTGAGCGGATCGTCGGTTTCCGGCCCTCCGGACCTTTTCGGGTTTGACCGCGTTTGGTGGGACCAGGGACATATACATGTGGCGGGCGTAGATGAGGTCGGACGCGGATGTCTCGCAGGCCCGGTCGTGGCCTGTGCAGTCGTGATTCCGCCCTATGAGCGTATTCCTGGCGTGATGGATTCAAAGGCGCTTGCCCCGTCTGAACGCCTCAGGCTCCATGGGATCATCATGGAGAGGGCTTGGGCGGTCGCCCTCGCTGAGGTTCCGGCGGAGGAGATAGACCGGGTCAATATCAGGAGGGCGAGTCTCGAGGCCATGCGTCAGGCCATCGAGGACCTGGCAGTCAGGCCGGATCTCGTGCTCGTGGACGGTAACGCCCAGGTGGACCATCCCGCCCCCCAACTGATGGTCGTCGGCGGTGACGGCCTGTCCCAGTGCATCGCCGCCGCGTCCATCGTGGCCAAGGTCTACAGGGATCGCATCATGGAGGGATACGACCATCGCTATCCAGGCTATGACTTTGCAAGGCACAAGGGGTATCCTACCCGGGCGCACCGGGATGCCCTGCGGCGTCTGGGCGTCCTGCCCATTCATCGAAGGACCTTCCGGGGGGTTTCCGATGTGTGCTAAGGCATCCATGTCCACGGGTGCGTCTTCCGTCCCAGCGGCCCAGACCTTGGGCAAGAGGGCCGAGGATCTGGCCGCCGGATATTTCCAGGATCGCGGATACCGAATCCTTCATCAAGGCTACCGGACCCGCTTGGGGGAGATCGACCTCATCCTCGAGGACAAGGACAGGGAGATCGTCTTCGTCGAGGTCAAGGCCCGCTCATCCGAACGCTATGGTCTGCCCCAGGAGGCGGTGACCCCCAGGAAGCAGCGCCAGATCGCACGGACGGCCCTCCGATATCTGCAGGAGCGTGGGCTTCCCTTCAGGGACGTCCGATTCGACATCCTCGCCATCCGTTTCATTGGGGGGTGTCCCCTTTTCGACCATATACCCCGTGCATTCGGCGGTGAGGCACTGGAAACGCCATGACCTTGAGACTCCAGCGGGATATCGCGACCATCAAAAACACCCTTCTTCAAATGTCGTCACTCGTCGAGGAGGCGGTCAAGAGCGCACTTCTTGCATGCCAGCAGCAGAACCCGGATCTGGCTCGGCTGGTCATCGAGAGGGACGAAGAAATCGACGCCATACAGATGAAGATCGATGAATACGTGCTCGAGTCCCTGGCCCTACAGCAACCCATGGCCGTGGATCTCCGGTTCCTGACCTCGGCTCAGCAGATCGCCGGTCAGCTCGAACGGGTGGGTGACCATGCAGTGAACCTCTCCGAGGAGATCGTCTATCTCATGGGCAAGACGGGTTCTGTCTGCCTCCTGTCACCGGGCCTGCGCGACATGGCGACCCTTGCCGTGTCCATGCTTGCGGACAGCATAAACGCCTTTGTCTATGGAGACAGCGCCCTTGCCCGTGAGGTGCGAAGGCGGGACAAAAGGGTGGACGAACTATACCGTCACGTCTTTACGGAAGAGATCATCTCCATGCAGCAGGGCAGCCATGAGATCGTGCCCGGCGTCTATCACATCATCCTGGCGCTCAACATCGAACGGATCGCCGATCTGGCGACCAATATCGCAGAGGACGTCATCTATCTCGTCGAGGGCCGTCTTGTTCGCCATGACGAGTCTGAAGTATCCGAAGTATCCGATGTCCACGGGAAGGTGAAAGAGGAAATGGACAAGGAAGGAATCCGTGAAAAGAAGGGGAGACCCGAGCCCCTGGAATGTCTCGAACGCCATGCCAAATATGTGTGCGATGCCATCGATCAGTCAATGCGCGCGTTCACGGCCTACTGCGATGGAGACGGTGAAGGTTTTCGCCTGTATCTCGAAAAGACCCGGGAACTGGAGCAGGCGGCGGACCTTGTCAAGCGCAACGTCCGTTCCCACCTCCCCAGGGGGGTCATCATGCCCATCGACAAGTTCGAGCTCTTTCAATACCTAAACGAGCAGGACGACGTGGCCAACACCGCCGAAGACATAATGGACTGGCTTTCCTACCGAACGGTGGTCATTGGAGAACCCCTCAAGAGGGAGTATCACCGTCTCTACAGCCAGTGCATCGACATAACAGGCGTCCTCTTTGAGATCATCAAGGACGCCAGGGTTTATTTCCAGCTGGGCGATGAAGAGGTAAGGGTGCGGATCAAGCAGGGGATCCGACGCATGCGGGACGAAGAGACCAAGGCAGACGGCATGGAACACCGGATCAAGAAGGTCATCTTCGAAACCTATACTGAAGACCTTTTCCCCGTCTATTTTCTCGTGCGTCTCGTGGAGCTTATCGGAAGGACCGCTGATCATGCGGTGGGTGCCGCGGATGTCATGAGGTCCATGATCGCACGCTGAGGGTCTTCAGCAAGGTCCTTTCCCTGCCTCCTTGTCCACGAGAAGAAACGCCGTCCTGACCCGGGTTCTTACCGTGATCATTCCGTCCACGGCCCTTGTCCGGACTGCTTCCAGCACGGCGCCCTTTTCTGCGTCGGTCAGCGGCCGGCGCATCTCCATCTGCCAGAGGAGGTTTTCCGCCTGTCTCTGCCAGGGACGGGTCCTTTCCCAGCAGCCATGAAAGAAGCGCAGGTCAGGCGCATATCCCCGTGCATAGAGGTAATTGAAGGGGATCATGACATCCACCCGGTGACGTTCCGGGGCCGATCCGAGGACCTCCCGGGCGATCTCCTCGTGCAGGACGTTTTTCTTCACCCCGGCCCACGAGACGATGGCAAAAAAACGGCGGGACGCGTCGAGCATGCGGTCGATTTCGTCGAGGGACCTAAGGAGTGGGGTCAGGGAGACAAAGACGAGGTCGAAGCGATCCTCCGGTGTGTAATCCCGCCAGTCGGTCGCGACGCTTTGGATATTGGAGATGCCCAGTCTGCGCCGTTTTTCCTCGAGACGCTGGAGCATGGCGCCGGATATGTCGATGGCCGTGACAGACCGGCAGAAGGGTGCTATTCGAAGGGCATAGGCACCGGTGCCGCAGGCGATGTCGAGAACTGTCTGCCCGGGTGCGACGGCTCCGCATTCCCGAAGAGACGCGAGCACGCATTCCACCTGCCGCATGTAGTCGTGACACGCCTCCAGGTCGTCATAATCCCGGGCCGCCCTGTCCCAGATCTCTCCGGAGAAGGCGGGGGATCGGCTTCCGTCTCCGAGGGCGGAGCTGGCGTAGTCCCTCCAGAATTCAGGTGTGTTAGGTCTTTTTGAGCACATGAAAATACCTCTCTATGGCCTGGCCAAGCCTTCCAGGTGTGGTTGCCAGGCGTTCGATAACACATTAGTTTTGATGGCGTCGTAAAAAAGTGCCGGACTCGTCATGCCGGACTTGATCCGGCATCCAGAACATATTGAAAACACTGGATTCCGGCTCCCAGATTTAAGCATTCCGGGACAGGCTTTGCCGGAATGACGCCAAATTGGAATTTTCGACATTTTACACGCCATCAATTTTGTGAAAGCGTAACCATGGAATTCATCCCCTGCAATCTCGAGACCCCGTCGCTTCCTCCGTTTGAAGACCTTCTCGCCGAGTCCGTCCGGGTCCATGGTCATCTCTGCGCCGGGCAGGTCCTCGGTGTCCGTCTTGCCATGCTCGGTCTCAGGCTCATCGGCATCCAGGATCCCAAGGGCAGGGACAGGAAGTCGTTTCTTGTCTTTGTGGAGATCGACCGATGTGCAACGGACGCGATACAGTCCGTCACCGGGTGCTCCCTCGGAAAGCGTTCACTCAAATGGGTGGACTACGGCATCATGGCGGCGACCTTTCTCCATCAGAAGACCGGCGAGGCGTACCGGATCGTGGCCCGCGAGGAGGCCAGGGAGCTTTCCCGCACATATTTCCCCGAGATAGAGAACAAGTACAAGAGGCAGCTCGAGGCCTACAGGCTCATGAGCGACGAAGAGCTCTTCACGTGGGAAAGGGTGCGTGTTCAGGTGCCCCAGGAGGACCTTCCGGGAAGGCCTCTGCGCAGGGTCCGTTGCGAGGTCTGTGGGGATTGGGTCCAGGATGCCCGTGAGGTGGTAAGCAACGGTAAGGTCCTATGCCGTGCCTGTGCCCACGGGGCGTACTACCAGAGGGAGGAAGGCTGATGGAAGCGAGGGTGATACCGATTGACGATGCGGTCGGGATGGTGATCCCCCATGATCTCACCGAGATCATTCTGGACCTGAAAAAGGGCCCGGCATTTCGCAAGGGGCATGTCATTCGGCCCGAGGACATTTCTCATCTCAAGCGGATCGGCAAGGAGCGCATCTACGTGCTCACCCTCGGCGAGGACGAACTTCACGAGGACGACGCGGCCTTGCTCATGGCCCGTGCCATAGCAGGTCCGAATATCATCTATGACGAGCGGCCCACCGAGGGCAAGGTGGGTTTTCGTGCGGCCTGTGACGGGCTTTTCCGGGTGGACGTGGAAAGACTTGCCGCCTTCAACCGTCTCGGCGAGGTGATGCTCGCCACCAGACACACACATATTGCCGTCAAGGCGGGCGAACATCTGGCTGGCGAGCGGGCCATTCCTCTTGTGGTCCCACGGGCGATTGTGGATCAGGCCGTGGAGATCGCCTCTCGAGATGGAGGGCTCATCGCCGTAGAACCGTGGAGAATCCGGACTGGAGCCGTGGTGATTACAGGCCGGGAGGTCTTTGAGGGCCGGGTCCAGGATGCCTTTGGTCCCATCATGCGGAAGAAACTCAAGGCATTCGGCCTGGAGGTCATATCGACGGTGATCGTCCCGGACGACCGGGAGACGATCGCCAGGGCCGTACGGGATGCCATGGCCAAGGGCGCCGGGATCATCCTCTGCACCGGCGGGATGTCCGTGGATCCGGACGACGTCACGCGGCTCGCCATTGCAGACGCCGGTGCAAAGGATGTAGTCTATGGATCCCCTGTTCTTCCCGGAGCCATGTTTCTCGCCGGCTATCTTCCCGGAGACATACCGGTGCTCGGGGTTCCGGCCTGCGGGATGTATTACCGGACAACGGTCCTGGATCTGGTCCTGCCCCGTGTGCTTGCCGGGGAAAGGATGGACCGGGAAAAGATCGCCGCCCTGGGACACGGTGGGCTGTGCCTTAGCTGCCCGTCCTGTACCTATCCCGTCTGCCCCTTTGGAAAGGGGTAGGAAAGGACCTGCGCCATGTTCGTCTTGAGAAACTTCATCAATTCCCTCGCGACTGTCATAGATGTCGTCCTGACACTCTATATGTGGATCCTTGTCATACGGGCACTCATCTCCTGGGTGAATCCGGATCCTTACAACCCCATCGTCCGGTTTCTTTCCGGGATCACCGATCCCTTACTCTACCGGGTGCGACGGATCCTGCCCCTCTCCTTCGGCGGAATCGACCTGACCCCAATGATCCTTATCCTCGCGATCATCTTTCTCCAGAGCTTCCTCGTCCCCACCCTTCGTCAGATCGCCCTTGGATTTTGATCCTGGATCCGGCAAGCACACCCGTCTCTCAGCTCAAGGCATCCGGCTCACACCCCTCAATCGGCGCGTACTTTGTGAGAGAGTCGCTGTAAGGAACGTGATGATGGAGAGATTGCGACTCGAATATCCTCTACCGCTGATCCGGATTCTCGTAGGCTCGAACAGCGGTTATTACGCCTGGGAAAAGCGAATGCCCTTGGTATCCATTTTTCTCAACATACGTCATTCGATATGATGGTGGAAAAGCGGGATCCACGGGTCTTTTTTGCGGCCGAGCGCACCCTTCTTGCCTGGGCCAGGACCGGGATCACCATCATAGGAATGGGTTTCATGATCGAGCGATTCGGCCTCTTTGTCCACATGATGGAACAAGGCGCCGGGAATACCACCGGCCGGGGGGCCTCGTTTTGGATCGGGCTTGCCTGCATCCTCTTCGGCGCAGCTACGTCTGCCCTTGCCGCCTTGCAGCAGAGGAGCTTCATCAAGGTGCTCCAGCCTGATGACCTGCCTGAGGGGTACCGGATCCACATGGGGACGATCGGGGCCATGGGCCTTGCCGTTATCGGCATCGTCCTTGCCGTCTATCTCATCTGGGGGCTGAGGCTGTAAGTCCGCTCAGACATGACCGTGCGCGTCACGCCCCAAAGAGGCGCACGTAGGATCTGGCCCGGGCCTCAATGTCCGGGGCGCGCCAGAGGTCGCTTACGACCGCTACCATGTCGGCCCCCCTTTCCACGAGCATCCCGGCGTTTTCTGCCGTGATCCCGCCGATGGCACAGATCGGTATGGAAAGGCGCCTTTTTGCCTCGAAAAGGATGGCCGGGTCCACAACTGGCGCGGCGGGTTTGGTGGGGGACGGAAAAAAGGAACCAAAGGCCACGTAGTCCGCACCGCGCCGTTCCATGTCGGCGGCCCGATCCAGATCCCCGTAGCAGGAGACCCCGAGGATCTTGTCAGGGCCGATGATTCTCCGCGCCTCATCCGGCGGGATGTCGTCCCGTCCGATGTGGAGGCCGTCTGCGTCCACGTCCAGCACAAGCTCCGGCCGATCGTTCACGATGAACACGGCTCCGCGTCCCTGGCAGAGATCCCTGAGGGCACGGGCAACAAAGAGGAGATCCCGGTCGGTTGCGGCCTTGTCCCTGAGCTGGACGATTTGGGCCCCGCCGGCAATGGCCTTTGCCACGCACTTAAGTATCCTGTCCGGCGGGGTGAGGGCCGGGTCCGTGACGGCGTAAAGGCCGGAAAGCCGTTTTGTGCCCATTGTGTTTCCATTTGCCGAGGATGCATGGATGGACCCTGTGACCGCAGCATCTCCAGGTTTTCGGATGCTGGAAGTCCCACCGGAGTCGGATGCCATTTTACCGGTCCTTTTTGAATGCCTTGACGGCCTTTTCCCGCAGGAAGTCGGGATCGAGGACGGGAACCGGATGATCTAGCGTCCCGTTGAGCGTAAGTCTCAGCACGAGGTCTTCTCCGTCTGCCGATCTTGGCGGAAAGGTGAGGACAATTGGGAGATGGAGCGTCCCGTCGAGTCCGATTGAGCCGCTGGTCTCGGCCCGAACGCCTCTGCCGGACATGACACTCGAGACGAGGATCTGTCCGTTTCTGACGCGGAGGTTCCCGTTCATGGTCTCGAAAGAGAGATCAGCAAGGTCCGGAAGGCCGAGGAGATGGGTGACGGTCCTATCCAATGGAATGCCTGTAATAAAATGTACGTCCTCTACGATGTAGGTCCCGTCCGCAGTGAGGCTCTTTTGGATATGAATCCATCGTGTTCCAGAGCCGGTGAAGTCCACATGGGAGGTGAGGCGCCCCGAGAGCTTTCTGGCCTGATCGGGGAAAAACGGCTCGAGGAGTACAGGGATCTGGACCTGTTCCGCGTCAACGACGCCAGACCAGGCTTGGGCCGGCGCCCCAAAGTCAAACCGGCCGGATCCGAAGACCTTCCCGCCGGCGACCGAGGCCGAGCAATCGGAAACGGTCATGACGTGTTTTTCAAGACGCCACGCAAGGGAGAGGTCATCCAGGGCCAAGCCGTGGTAATGGGCATGGTCAATCCGAACGGTGCCGAATGATACGGTCTCAGGTGGGCCGGTTTCAGAAGAGCCGGCCTTGCTGTCGGGTTGCCGCCCGGTCGGAGCCTTTGCCGGGTCCTCCGTGTGCGTAAGAATGGCGGCTGCTGCAAACAGGTTTTCGAGGTCAAGAGAAAGACTTTCGGCGTCACAGCGCACCACCGGGGCCTGCAGGTAGTCCCTTGCCTCTCCGCTTAAACGTACCGATTCCCCGCCCATCTCCCAAACGGCGTTGTAGTCGATGCGTTCATTGTCAAACGAGCCTGTTCCCGAGATGCGCGGTCTGAGGTCTTCCCGGCGCATCTCGGCGTCCAGCCGGTATGTCCCCTGGAAGAGAATATGGGAGATGTCTGGTCCGAACCTTAACCCCAGGTTCATGCTGGTGGTCAGATCCGTGTCCGGGATCTCGCCCGTGGCGTCGCGAATAGTGACGCGGGCGTCCTGGACCGCGATGCGGTCAACAGTCAGGGCAAGGGGAAGGAGCGGGGCGAGGCTGGCGTTTTGCCCTGCCTGCCCGGTCGCAGGGGCAGAGGCAGGGTCTTGGCATCCGATCCCATCGAAATTGAATCGTCCCGTTGCGTCCCGCACGATGGAGACAACAGGGTGATCGATCGTGATCTCGGAAACTGCAAGTTCCCGGTGGAAAAGGGAGAGGATATCGTAGGAAAGGGAAAGCTTTGAAATGTTAGCAAAGTCGGTGATTCCATCCGGCTCCTTGATGACCACATCCCGAAGCTCGATCCCCCGGAGAAGGTCGACCTCGATGGCGCCTACCTTGACCTCTCGGCAGAGAAGGTCCTGTGCCGCAGGGACGAGCAAGGCCCTGATGTTTTCCCCGGTGAGATAATGGCGGACGAGGAGGGCAAGGCCTCCAATAAGGATCAGGAGAACGAGAAGGATCCATGCCATGATCTTTCCGATGGTCTTCAGCATGCGGATTTCCCTTCTCCCGAATCCAAGGGTCGGCGCCCGTCCATGGGCGATTCACTCCACAAACACCTCTTTCGTTGGCTTATTCGGCTGACGCGCAATATTGACCCCGAATTATGCAGCTCGCAAGTTTGCCGAAGATGCGAGGCGGAGGGGCGAAGGCATACTTTGGTATGTTGAGCCCCCGACAAAAAGCAGATTTGGTAAAATCGCGAGCCCCTTGCGGCTTCACATGCCGACCGGATCATAAGGATTTATATCACCTTTCATGTGAAGGAAGAAAGACATAAACCAAGGATAATTTATCGATATGATTAAAAATTTCAGTCGGTATGTGAAGTGCATAATTTGGGTTTAAGGTCAATGATCATTACCGGGACAGGATACAGGATGGGGGTGTGTCGTGCCAGGCCGCGGCGAGTCCTGCCCGGTCGGCGCCGCCATGGCAGTGGATCAGGACCGGACGAGGAGCGGTCTCGAAGTGTTGGAGGAGTGCCGAGATGGTCTCGGCAGGCGGCTCGCACCGGGCCGACATCTTTACATCGATGTGCCCGACCCCCATGTCCTGGCAGGTTGCGATCTCCTCGTCGTACCAGGGGTCCCCGGGGTGGGCCCCCCTGAGATTTATGACGGTTTTGATGCCGTATTTCCCGAGATAGTGCTCCAGCTCATCCCGGTCCATCTGGGCCGATCGGTATGCCTTTTCGGGGCTGATGGCATGAAAGTTTCCCTGCTCCTCCAGATAGACGTAACGTGCGCCCATCAGCATGAAGAGGATGCCCGCAAGAGCGGCGGCAAAGGTGAGACGGCGTGAGCTGAACGGTTTCAAGGGATGTCTCCTATGGGGAATGGGGCCCGTCCCCCTTTTCATCGGGGACGGGTATGGACCTGCCCCGGAGTCCTCAGGAGAGGCGTCCGGGGCGGCGCGCTGCTGTCCTATCCCTTGGTGTTTTCCTGGGCCCCCAGCTCGTCGTTTTCGCCAGCCTCATTTTCCTCGGCCTTTTCGTCGTCCTGTTCATCCGGCCCCATGGCGAGGACCTCGCCCGAGCCCGCGTCCACCTTTATTTCCATGACCTTCAGGTCAGGGGTGACCATCTCGATTTCGTAGACGAGAAATCCGTTCTCGTCCTCGAGTTGGGTCTTGAGGACGCTGCCTGGGACCGCTTCAATGGCCTTCTGGGCGGCCTGTTCGAATGTCACCGTAGCGAGCGATGGGTATGCGGCCTCGTCATGACCGCTCACGTTGATAGTGCCGTGCTGGATCTCGTTTGCGTCATACTGGGCCATGACGACCCCTGACAGGGCGATAAACCCGGCGAACATGCCACTTCCGATGACTGCCATCCATTTTCCGTTCTTCATGATGTTGCCTCCTTTTTCCGGCGCGTGTTTGTTGGTGGGCATCGAGTGCCTTCCCTGCGCCTTTTGAGACAACGATAAACGGGCTGCATGAAGAAACCGTGAAGCGTGAAAGGATCGCACTGCAAAAACCTCAAAATCTGATCCCTCTCTCCCCCCCTCCCCAACCCTCCCCCGCTGGGGGAAGGCAAGGATGGGGGAGCGCGCGTCGCACTGATTGGAAAATTGAAGAAACGTCGAGAGAATCGGGTTTTTTCAGCGGGATCTGAAAGGACTTACAGTGTGATATCCGGGGCCGTCAGCCCGCCCGGACGAGCCGTGTCTTCTTGAGGATCCTGGCCGTCAGGAAAAAGATCGCCGCTATCCCGACCAGAAGAATGAGGGAGGGGTTTCTCCCCTCCTGGATGAGGTGCCCGAAGGTGAGATAGCCGTCCTTCATGTCGAGGAGGGCAAGGCCCGTGATCCACTCAAAGGCGGTTCCATAGTCCTTCAGCATTACCCGCCTCCAGTTGAAGCTCATGCCTGCGAAGGTCCGGCCGATGCCTGAAAGCCTCGGGATGAGGCGGGGGACGTCTCTGCAATACTCCTGGTATGGCCTTCCGAATTTTCTCCCCAGATAGTCCTCCTCGGCCATGATGATGGCGAGGTAGGCGAACAGGAAGAACGGAAGGCCCGCGAGTATGAAAAAGAGGGAGTTGGCCACGAGCCCAGCGCCGAGGACGATCAGGAGGTTTCCGAGATAGAGGGGGTTTCTCGAATGGGCGAAGATCCCCTCGGTCACAAGGTCCTCGGCGTAAACCCGACGGTTCTTCCCGCCCCTGCGGATGTAGGCGAGCCCGATGGTCGCGGCCCGAATGGCCTGGCCCGCGATCGCCGTAGCCCATCCGGCGATGTTCATGAGGAGTTCCGCTTTCGGATCGGCCGTCACGACCCATGGGGTCAGGAATATGGAGATGAAAAGGGAGGGAAAGAGGAGGTTTCTCCAGTGGAAGAGGAAATTTCCCATGTGCACCATCATTTGATGGCCACCATTCCACAGAAGTTGTACCACTTGAAGAAGACGTCGCAGTAGCGAAAGCCCGTCTCGAGCAGGAGCTCACGGTTTTCGAGGAGCTTGTACGGGATGAGGACGTTCTCGAGTGCCTCCCTTTTCTGGGAGATCTCCATCTCGCTGTAGCCGTTTCGTTTCTTGTAGTCGTAGTAGTAACGGATGAACGTCCGGTTGAAGAACGAGTCCTCTCCGAGGACCTTTTCCACGAGGATCAGGGCGCCGTTATGGTTGATCCCCTGGTATATGTCAGCGATCAGGCGCTCCCGGTACAGGGGGCGGATGAACTGGAGGGTGAGGACCATGAGGACGAGGGATGCGTTTTCGATCCGGATTCCCTTGTTGAGATCGGCCTGGACGAGCTCGAAGGCATGGCAGAAGCTGTGTTTTTCGAGTTTTTCCCTGCATTTTTCGAGCATCTCCACGGAGTGATCGATTCCTACGAACCTCACGCCCGGAGGCACTGACTGGTCGAGGGCGAGGAGGGTGGTGCCGGTCGAGCAGCCGAGGTCATAGATGTTTGTGCCGTCCACGGCCATGTCCGCTGCCATCTCCGAGATCATGCGCTGGAACTCCGCATACATGGGGACGGAGCGCGCAAGCATGTCGTCAAAGACCTGCGCCACCTCCTTTCCAAAGGCAAAATCGCCGATCTGTCCGTTTTTCTCCCGAAAGATCTCGTCCTTTTCCTTGTTTTGCATGTCTGTCATCAGCCCGGTCTCCTTTTTCCCAGTGCCGGTTCGTTGTTTTTTTAAATGGAAAATCCAAGTGCCCTGGGTGTTTGTGGAAGGAGGCGCCCATAAACAGGCGCTACATCAAACGTCCAGGTAGCAGGCCCACGGATTCGGCGGGAAGATATAGGAGATCTTCATGAAGAAATGATGAAGATGATGCAAGTTTTTTGGGGGACGTTATCAGCCTTGTAGGTCGGGTTAGCGCAGCGTAACCCGACAACCCGAGGCCGGCCCAGAACAACCTCACTTACGGCTGGATTGCAGAGTTTGGTGAACCACGTATTGATCAGGCGCCAGTGGGTCACAAAGTCGTGATCGCCGGGTGGCAGCGGCCAGATACAATGCGGTGTTTTTGGGCTCTTCGTCATTTCGTGTGGAATTTGATCGGTTTCCAGCGCGCAGTTGCATACCGCCTCGTCATTCCGGCGGAGGCCGGAATCCAGTATAGAACGTGAATTATGAAGCCGTGCGTCTATCTTCCGGCCGGCCGCAGAAACGGAACCCTGTATGTG
>DIFG01000097.1 GCA_002419025.1 Deltaproteobacteria bacterium UBA5754
CACAAAACGTCGAGGAGCCGTTTTTTTGCATAGGCGTCGCATATTCCCTTCCGGCTTGTACGGCGGGTAAAATGTCCTCATGTCCTCGACCGTTGTCCCGTCCCTCCCGCCCGACTCCGCCCTTCCCTTTCCCCATGTCCTGAGGGTCAGGGCGTCTGCCGGCTCGGGAAAGACCTACATCCTCGCCCTCCGCTTCGCCCAGTTCCTCCTCTCAAGAACTATTCCCAGATCCCTGCCTGAAAACATCCTCGCCATTACGTTCACCCGGGCTGCCACGGCCCAGATGCGCTCCCGCGTACTCGACAGGCTAAAAAAGGCGGCCCTGGGAGATGACGATTCCGTAAAAGGGCTCACCTCCCTCGTTTCCATGCCGCCAGAGGCCGTTTCGAAAGAGGCGGAAAGGGTGGTGGATGAACTGGTCTTCCGGTACGACTCATTTCAGGTGGGTACCATTGACAGCCTCATCACCAGGCTCGTCAAGGCCTGTTCGCTCGAGCTCGGGCTCTCCCCAGCCCTCGAGACAGAGACCCACACAGAGCCCTACACCGTTTCCGCCCTTGACCGCATGCTCCTTGCGGCAGGAAGGGACACCGGACTCTTCGAGGACCTCAGGGATTTCGCCCTCCATTACCTGGACTTTGAAGGAAAGAGCGGCTGGTGGCCCCGACACGCCCTCCACCGGGAGTTCGTCAGATTCCTCGAGATCGAAACCCGCACGGGAAAGGGCCTAAAGTCGGGAAGACCTCCGCGCACGAGCGCCATTTTGGCGGCCTTTACAGTAGGAGCGGCCAGGTTTCTCGATCTTGTCGATGTGCTCGGCATGGCCTCCTGTCTCAAAAAGACCGAGCGGGCGTGCATCGAAAAGGCAGCGAACGGAGATGAAGAGACCTTCAAGTCAAAGACCTGGCAAAAGGCGTCCGCCCAGGACCTCTTCAAAAAGGCCTGCGACGTACCCGTCGATGTGGAAGATTCATGGCAGCGCCTGAGGTCGCTGGCCGGGGTCCATGCCATGGCCCTGGCACTAAAAAGGCCCCTTCCCTACATCCGGCTCTTTCGCCGATGGAAAGATGAACTGGCCGCGATCAAAGAGAAACGGCAGACGATCTTTCTCGGTGACATGAACCTCCTTGCCCGAAGGCTCACCGGGGAGATCCCGACAAGCGAGGTCCTATTTCGCCTCGGCGAGCGGATTCGTCACGTCCTCGTGGACGAATTCCAGGACACAAGCGGCCTACAGTGGGAAAACCTTTATCCCATTCTCGAGGAAGCCATTTCAAACGGTGGATCCCTCTTCTGCGTGGGGGATACAAAGCAGATCCTCTACCGCTGGCGCGGAAGCGACCCCCGCATATTCGACGAGGCCCCCAAGGGCTTTTCATCCGTGGCACCAGGGCACCTTCTTGATCTTGATCTGAGACACAACTGGAGAAGCCGGATGGTGATCCTCGATTTCGTGGCGGACGTCTTTAACCCTCCATGCCTCATGGCCGCAGACGGACTCGTGAACGAGCTGGGTGAGGAGGAGGCCCGGCGCATCGCTGCGGGCTTTGCCGGTGCGGCCCAGTCCGTCCCTCCAGGATGCGAGGATGCCCACGGAGGCGGGTATGTGTACGTTGAGAAGACCGAAGAGATCAAGGACTTCCCCCCGTGGGAACGACTCGTAAGGCTTCTTGAGACAGATATCCTCACGCGGCGGCCACCCGGTGACGTCATGGTCCTTCTTCGGAAAAACGAAGACGTGGAGGGGGTGACCGCGGCCCTCCTTGCCGTCGGGATCCCAGCGGTCTCGGAGAGGCTCCTCGACGTGCGCTCCGATCCCGTGGTCCGGGAGATCCTCTCCTTCATCAGATTTCTGGACCAGCCCGAGGACATCCATCTCGCAACGATCCTCTCCGGCCGTATCGCCAGGTGTGCCTGGAGGCGCCACGGCCCCGAAGGGATTACCCCGAATAGATGGATGGAATCGGTCTCGGTCCGCCCGAACAGACCCGCAGCGCTCAAAAACGTCCTCAGGCAGGATCTCCCCGGCCTGTGGGAGGCCCTTTTCCTGCCGTTTGTCCGGGCATCCGGCTCTCACACGGTCCATGATCTTGCCACCCGCATGGTGAAGACCTTTCGAATTCGGGAAGGGTTTCCGGACGCATGGCCGTCCGTAAGACGCCTCCTTTCGGTCATGCACGAGAAGGAGCCCGAGCTTGGAGGCGATCCGGCGGCCTTTCTCGAGTGGATGGAAACGGCCCCAATGGACGGCCTCCTTCTTCCCATGCCGAAAGACGCGCAGGCCGTCCGGGTCATGACCATCCACAAGTCCAAGGGCCTCGAGGCCCCGGTGGTGGTCCTTCCGAAGGCGGCCATCGGCCCGCGCGCCGAAGGCATGATCCGCGAGGAGACCCGGGACGGATTCCGGCTCTGGCAGACGACCAAGGATCTCCGGAAGGTATCGGAGCGCATGGCCCGGCTCCACGCGAGAGATCTAAAGGAGGCGTGGAGAGACGAACTGAACTGCCTATACGTGGCCCTGACCCGGGCGCGGGAGGAACTCCACCTCCTCGTCCCGCCCAAGGCCGGTAACAGAACGAACGGGCTCCTGGGGCTCATTGCCCGCGTAGCCGAAAACAAGGCCGATGTGTTCACGCGTGGGGAGAGGCAGCCTGGGAAAACGGCCTGCTGGAACCGGGGCGGTCCGGAAATGTCAGCGGATTTACTACCTGAAACAGAAAAGTCGGAAAGGCGTCCATGGGAGACCCTTATCGTCCGGCGCGACGAAACGGGCTCTCCGTTTCTTTCGCCAGCGCGGCGGAAGGCCATCAGATCAGGAGAGGCCGTGCACAGGCTCCTTGCAAGGCTCACCTCCCCTATCGCCTGCCCTCCTGAGGGTGATCCGCTCGCAGCCCTCCTCTCCGACATGCTCGAACCATGGGAATGGGACAAAATCACCACGGAGGACCTGAAAAGGATCGCGGACAGCCTCCTGATACCAGAGGCCCGGCCCCTATTCTGGCCCGTCGGCCCGGCCAGGATCTGGACGGAAAGGGAGATCGCGGACGCAAACGGGGAACTCTACCGGATCGACAGGCTCGTCGTAACGGACCAGAAGGTGTTCGTCTGCGAGTACAAAACCGGGGAAAGGCCCCGAAGCCGGGACGCGGAACAGCTCTCCCGCTATCTCGCGATCCTTTCGTCATTCTATCAGAACCGGTCCGTCTCAGGCATCCTTCTCTATCTCGACGCCGGCCTCTCACAGAGGGTCTTCGTGTCATGACCCATCTGATCCCGCTCAAAAAGCCCGATCTGCGGTGTTACTTCAATTTTCCAGTCCATGCGGCGTACGCTAAGTACGCCTCATTCCTGGAAAATTTTGCGCCTTGCATCTCTGGCTTTTTGAGCGGGATCAGATTTTGAGGTTTTTGCAGTGCGATCCCATCTGATCCTTCCCCTCTCCTCCTCGCTCGTCTCGCAGGTGGCGGACATGCTCCTCAAGGACCACCCTGACGCAAAGGACCTGTCGGAGACGGCCTGCATCTTTCCCGGAAAGCGGCCTGCCCTCTATCTCAGGAGGGAGCTTGCGCACCGCCTCGGCGGGGCCTTCCTGCCGCCCGCCATCTTCGACGTGGACGGCTTCATGTCGTATATCGCCCGCATGACCGAAAGGTGCCGGGGGCTGAAGGAATCCGATCTGGTGACCCGTCTTCATCACGTCTTCTCTGCCGCCAGGGAGACCGGAAACACAGGACTTTCCAAACGCTTCGAGGACTTCTTCTTCTGGGGGATGAGGCTCCTTGAGGTCTTTGACGAATTCGGGACCGAACTCGTGGATGCGACAGCCGTTGAAAGGGCAGTCGTGATCGCCCTCCAGGAGGCCGGGCTCTCTGAGGAGGCACGGGGGATCTGGCAGACCCTTCCCGATCTTTTTGAGGCCTATAAAAGGCGCCTATTGGATGAACGCATCGCAACGCGCGGAGAGGACTACCGGGCCGCGGCCGAGGCCATGGACCGAATCGATCTTCCCTTTGACCGGTGCATCATCGCCGGCTTTACGGCCCTCACAAAGGCGGAAGAAAAGGTCTTCGCCTCCCTTGCACGGCGCGGCATCGCCCGCATGGTGATCCACGAAGACCGCGGGGGCGGGTTCCAGACCCACCCAGATTTTGCCGCCCGTCTCATGGGGCTCATCCCTGGGACATGGGAACGCATGAACGGCTCCGTCGCCTCTTCGCCCGATCCCCTATCCCGTCATCTTGGCGAAGGCCTGGATCCTGAACTTGCGTCAGGCCCATCCGTTTCTTCACCCACCTCCTCCCCGCACATCGAGATCTTCCGCGCCCCTGATCTCCACGCAGAGTTGGATCTCGCACGAAAGGCCGTGCAGGAAACACCCTCGCTTGACACATCGGACATGGCCATCGTCCTTCCCGACCCGAGCGCCCTTGTCCCGGTTCTCGCCTGGTTCGTTGAGGAAATGGGCGCGCCCTTCAACGTCTCCATGGGCTATCCCCTCGAGCGCACTTCCGCTGCCGGCCTTCTCATGAAGGCCCTTGACGCCGTGGAATCCGAAGAGAGCGGGGCCTGCCACGTCCCGGACTATCTTGCGTTTTTGAAACATCCCATTGTCATGTCACTCGTCCCTGAGGACGCTCTCGAAACAGGTGATCTACGCCCTGTGGTCCACGCAGTCTCGAATGCCTGCACGGAAAGGAGGCTCATCTACGCGGATCCGGCCGAGATCGAGGGGATCATGGAGTCCGGCGACGCGGTCTCTCCGGGTCTCCGGGCGCTCCTCGCCCAGGTCCACAGAAAGGGACTCTCCGCCCTCAGGGCCGCCCGCACAGTCCAGGAATTCGCAAATGCCCTCTCAGACCTTCTCAGCTTTGTAACTGCAAACGGCCCTGCAGCCAACCACCCCTTCGGAAGGGAGGCCATAGAGGCCGTCATCCGCATCCTCGACGAGACCGCGTATTCCCCCCTCGGCCCCGAGCCCATGACCGTCCAGGGATTCCGTCGCCTTCTCGCCCATCTCTTCCGCTCGACCCACATTCCATTTCAGGGAAGCCCGCTTGCCGGGATCCAGGTCCTTGGCTTTCTCGAGACCCGTTCCCTCCGGTTTCGTCACGTCTTTCTCCTCGACGCCTCGGAAGGCCTCCTTCCTGGGGCACGGGAGCCGGATCCCATACTCCCGGACGGGATAAGACGCACCATGGGCCTTCCTGCACGGGAGACCGCAGTCGGGATAGTCCGCCACCACTTCCGTGCCCTCATAGCAGGGGCCGGTACGGTCCATATCTTCTCGACCGAAAAGGAAGACGCAGAGCCCAGCAGATTCGTCCAGGAACTCATTTGGGAGGAGGAAAAGAAAAAAGGGGAACTCTGCGCCGTTACGGTCACCAGTCTGGCCGAAAGTTACCGGGTTCCCCTTCCCGAACTCCGACCCAGGCCCAAGACGAATGAAGTTCTCTCCCTTCTTCGTGGATTTACCTACTCGCCCCATGCCCTTGATACCTACCTGGGCTGCCCGTTCCGGTTCCATGCCAGGTACGTCCTTGGCATAGAGGAGCCGCGCCCGATGGTCCAGGCCGAGATCGACCCCCTGATAACAGGGGAGATCGTCCACGAGACACTTGAGGAATTTTATAAAACGTTTCTCGGCTGGCCCATAGAAGCAGGGGAGGCATGGGAGGCAAGGCTCGAGCTCGCATGCGACCAGACGCTCGAAAAGCGGTTCGATGAGCCGGCCTCCTGGAGCGGGCCTGTCCGGCTCTTTCGGGAGATCCTCCTCTACCGCCTTCGAAATTTTGTGGAAGAGGACCTGAAGACCGCAAAAGGCAGGAGGCTCCTGGGTCTTGAGGAAAGGGCGTGTGCATGGCTCACCCTTTCTGACGGATCATCCGTACATCTATCCGGCCGGCTCGATCGGGTGGAGCTCGACCCTGACGGGACCCTCTGGGTCATGGACTACAAGACAGGAAGGACAGGAATGCCGCCCTTACTACCGCCCGGGCCTATCTCAGGACGTCATGAGATAAAAAAGACCTTGGGTTCCCTCCAGCTTCCTGTCTATCTCATCCTCTCGCAGGGTAGGCGGGACGTACGGTTTAGGGCCATGAACGCCGGGATTCACGCCATTGGAGGCGCTGGCGGAAGAGACGGCAGGGGCAAAAAGGGGAACTTCCGGCCCCTCATTCCCGAGGGCACGCCATGGAAGGATGCCCTCGAGAGGATCTTTATACCGGCGGTTCGATCGGTCATCGAGGAGATTCTCTCACCTGAAGTGCCCTTTGCCGAGGACCCCTCCGATCCGTCTCTATGCAGGAACTGCCCGTATTCGCTGTGCCTCTGCAGGGCCGCGGGGTAAAAAAGATGTTTTCATTTCCTGTCATCTGAGCGAGGCCGCGAGTTCCTTAAGGGGAAGGGCGAGGACGTGGGTCCTCCCGTTTCCGGTGAAGAAATTCCCCTCCACTACCACGATGTAGAGCTCGTCCTTGTACACGAAGACGTCCTGGACAGGACCTGCGAACTCGGTCGCAAGCTCGCTGAAACGATATCCCCCGCCGGAGGCATAGAGGATCCCAACCCCGCCCTTCTTGGGGGCCCCTCCAACAACATTCCAGAGGCTCGACTCGTTGGAAGGGATGACCGCAACCTTCCGCTCTCCGAAAGAAACGATCGCCGGCTGGCTCCAGAGGATGATGTTCTTCGGTGTCGGGGTCTGGGGTTCGTTGCTCGGGATATGGAAGGACTTGATGGAGCCGCCAAGGGCCTCTGGAGAGGTCCAGACCTCCCGGCCCCGTGAGGTGAGGACGAACTTTTTCCCCACGTTGTAATACCCCATCTCGAGGGTGCCGTCCCCGTCCAGGTCTGCAACGAGGGCCCCGTTCAGGATGAATCCGGTCGGGGCGGAGAAGTCACCGACACGCTTCACGGAACCATTTCGGACCTCAAGGCGGTAGATGCCAGGCCCAAAAAAGGAATCGGAGTCGTAGTTTTCCCCGATGAGAGACTCCCGGGTCCCGTCACCATCGAGATCGAAAAAGGTCAAATAATAGGAGAGGTCCTTGGCCACGACATGGATGCCATGGTCTGCATACTTGAGGATGCGGGAGCGTGCCCCCTCTCCTTTTATATAGATATTGAGGGCGAGGAGGCCGTCTTCTCCGACGGAGAGAGAGAGGACCTCGCCAAATCCCTCGTAGGTGTATTGATACCGTTCCCTCTCCCCGATGGGCTGGACAAAGACGCTCCGGCCTGAAAGATAGATGAAACTGGGCTTCCCCGAGGAATCGAGCGAGTCGATCTCAAGGCTATGGACAAGGGTGTCCAGACTCCCGACCGCCCGGTAGGATCGAACGTCGATGCGGGCCGCTATACCACCTACTCCGGCGAGTCCGGGAAAGATGGGCTGGGACGAGGTCCGTGCCCCAGCAAGCCCGGCGGGAAGGGCAGAGGGAGTGACAAAGGCGTCGGACCGGGCGAGAGGACTCGTCTTGGAAGTGCCGTAGACGGCCTCGTACATCCCACGGATCTCACCTCCGCTCCATACCGTAAGGTCCCCACCCTTGGCAACAAAGATCACGGCATCCCCTTTGGGGGTGATGCCTGAGGGATCGGTGATCCTCTGGTACTCCTCCCATGCGAGGTGGGAAAGCGCCCCGCGGCACCACTCGTACAGGGGGCGGCCTACGCCGTCAACGTCATAAAATGCCGCAGGGATGCCGTCGAATCGGCGGACGGTCATGCCAGGTTTGATGGTGCAAGGGGGCCTGATGCAGGTAAATACCGCCTCAGAAAAAAGCCTTTCCGGGCGGGTTACCCGTGCACGGCCCACCGGTACCGGCATATCGCCCAAATGCCTTCCGGTCGAGGGATCCACTACCCTCTCCCCCTTTCCGAAGACCGTCCAGAGGTCCCCCACATGGACCCCCTCATCAAATCCCTTATTAATGAGATTTTTCCCGCCAGGCCCCGGAATCACAGAGGCCTCGAGGGGGGAAAGATCCCGGACAAGGCGGTCTTTCGGCGTCTCTGCTGCATGAACGGTCATGAAAATGAAGAAAAAAAGTGGGGAAAGCAATAGTACAGGACGAAGGGAATAAACCACAGCTACCTCCGGACATGCATCGAAGAAAGGACACGTGTCCCTGCTTCGGCAGTTTGTTTCGCTGAGATTATTCCCCTATGGATGGAAAATCAACAAAAGAAGCCGATTGAAAAGAAGAACTGGTAACGAAATGAAAAGCAAAGGCAGGAGGCATGCCAGGGAGCAAGTAGTGTGCGGTATTACCTGCAATGAAAGATATGGTTGCATAAACGCGATTTTATGAAGGCGATATTTAGAGAAGCATCGCTGAAGGTTCTGAAAGGGGAAATGCAACGAGTTTATCAGCGCAATGCGCGAGTGTGCATAGAATGCAAAGAGGCCTGTACCGCATCCTATGTGGCTTATAAGTAATACTGGAAACAATCCCTTGTGTGATTGCCGGAACGTTCAAAACACCAGAGCGAGGCTCCTCTGGGCCGTATCAGCGAGGACCGCGAGATCCTCCGGCAGGACACCCAGATAGATGATGGCAATAGCGGCTGCAATGAGGACGGCAAGGGCCGGGAATGCGGCAGGCCCTGGCTCCACCTCGCGCACCGGATCCTTCATGTAGAGCATGTAGATAACACGAAGGTAATAATAGGCACCGATGGCGCTCGTGAGTATGCCGAGGGCCGCAAGCAGCAGGTAGCCCTCCTTGATGGCGGCGGAAAAGACGTAGAACTTGGCGATGAACCCGCCGGTGGGAGGAAGGCCGGCCATGGCAACGAGAAAGAGGGACATGAGAAAGCTCAGGCCTGGAAAACGGTAACCGAGGCCCTGATAGTCTTCGAGGGTCTGGGCGCCCCGTTCCTTCCCGTCGATGAGAAAAAGGACCCCAAATGCGCCGAGGTTCATGAGGGAATACGTGAAGAGGTAGAAGAGCACCCCCATCCTTCCCTCGTCGTTTCCAGCGAGGATCCCGAGGGCCATGTACCCGGCGTGGGCGATGGAGGAATAGGCGAGCATCCTCTTCACGTTCGTCTGGGAGACAGCAACGAGATTCCCTATGAACATGGTAAGAAGGCTTATCCACCAGATGACAGGTTTCCAGTATGCAGCGAGTGCGGCAAGGTGAAAGGTGGAGGCAAAGGCCGGCTGACCGCTTTCGTACAGGATAGGCCCGAAGGCCACGGTCAGGACCTTTACAAAGACACCGAAGGCCCCGGCCTTGACAACAGTAGCCATGAAACCGGTTACGACCGCGGGGCTCCCCTCGTAAACGTCCGGGGTCCACATGTGGAATGGGACCATGGCCATCTTGAAAAAGAGGCCGGCCATGAGAAGTGCAAGGGATACAAGGACCTCGGGCCGGGTGAAGAGGCCGCGGGAGAGCTCGACGGCCATATCCGTGAGGTTCACCGTGCCCGTGAGCCCATAGAGTAGGGCAAGGCCGAAGAGAAAAAAGGCGGACCCGAAACTGCCGAGGAGGAAGTACTTGAAGGCCCCTTCCTGGGAACGGCAGTCATCCTTGAGGTATGCAGCCAGGACATAGACCCCGATGGACATGATCTCAAGACAGATGAACATCATGAGGAGGTCTACTGACTGGAGCATGGCCACCGTGCCGTACAGGGCGAAGATGAGAAGGATGTAGTATTCCCCGCGCGCCCTGCCGTTGTTATGGAGGTAGTTTAGGCTGAGGACGGAGGCGATGATTCCAGCCATGAGGACCGTCGCTGTGAGAAAGGCGGTGAACTTCTCCATGGAGAAGACCCCCATGAAGACCACCTCATGGAGCTGCCACTCACGATAGACCACATGCCCGAGGGCGGCAAAAAGGGCGGTCACGGTCACCCAGCCGAGTCGAGAGGTCCTCCTCTCGGAATCGAGCCCCATCCACGCCAGATCGAGACCGATGAGAAGGAGGCCGGCGATAAGGAGGATGATCTGACCTCCGGCTATCTGCCAGAGCTGATCCATGCTGAACGTGTAACCGTAATCACTCATGGTGCCCCTCCAGGGATAGCTTCAGGGATGGGGATGCGTCGATGGAGCCGTGAAGGTGCTGGTAGCACGGCTTGGGGCAGGGAGAGGTCTCGACCAGGGCGATGAAGGACCTCACGGAGGTGTGCATCTTGTCCAAAAAGAAGTTGGGATAAAGTCCGATCCAGAAGACACAGGCAACAAGAGGCAGGAGATAGGCGTACTCCCGGGCGGTAAGATCCTTGAGATGCTCGTTCTTGGGGTTCGTGACCTCGCCGAAAAAGACCCTCTGGACCATCCAGAGCATGTAGACGGCGCCGAGGATGACACCGCTAGCGGCGATGACAGCCGCAAGCTTGTTCACCTTGAAGGTCCCGAGGAGGATCATGAATTCCCCGATGAACCCGTTAGTCGTGGGAAGGCCTATGGACGAAAGGGTGATGATCATGAATATGGTGCTGTACCAGGGCATGACCCAAGCGATTCCGCCGTATTCAGTGATGAGGCGGGTGTGGCGCCTCTCGTACACAACACCCACCAAGAGGAAGAGCGCCCCGGTGGAGATCCCGTGATTGACCATCTGGAGGATGGAGCCCTCCACACCCTGGGGAGTGAGGACATAGAGGCCGAGCATGCAGTAGCCGAGGTGAGAGACCGATGAATAGGCGACGAGCTTCTTGATGTCGGGCTGGACCATGGCGACCAGCGCGCCGTAGATGATCCCGATAACGGAAAGCGTGATGATGGTAGGAGTGAAAAAGGCCGATCCTTCCGGAAAGAGGGGCATGGCGAAACGGAGAAAACCGTACGTCCCCATCTTGAGGAGGATGCCGGCAAGTATCACAGAGCCGGCTGTAGGGGCCTCCACGTGGGCGTCAGGAAGCCACGTATGGAGCGGGAACATGGGGACCTTGATGGCAAAGGCCAGGGCAAAGGCCGCAAAGAAAAGGATCTCGTAAAGCCTCGGGAGGTCGGTCCCATAAAGGTTCAGAAGGTTAAAAGTGAGCTCGCCTGTCGCCTCCTTGTGAAAATAGACAAGCCCGATGATGCAGACGAGCATGAGCAGGGAACCGACCGCGGTGAAGAGAAAGAACTTTATCGCGGCGTATATCCTCCGCTCGCCCCCCCAGACCCCGATGATGAGGTACATGGGTATGAGCATGAGCTCCCAGAAGACATAGAAGAGGAAAAGGTCCAGCGCGAGGAAGGAGCCGATCATGGCGGTCTCGAGGACGAGAATCGAGATATGGAACTCCTTCAGGCGCTTCTCGACAGCCGTCCATGTGGAAAGGATGGTGATCGGGGTGAGGAAGGTCGTTAGCAACACGAGCCAGAAGGAGAGCCCGTCAAGCCCCATGAAGTACTCGATGCCATAGCTTGGGATCCAGGAATGCCGCTCTACAAATTGGAACCCGCAAAGCGAAGGATCGAAACCCGCGTAGATCCTGAGAGAGACAATAAAGACCAGGATCGAGGTCACAAAAGAGATCCATCTAATGACCTTTTTCCCGTTTTCGCCACCCTGGGGTATGAAAAGGATGGGGATGACCCCGAGGAGCGGCAGGAATGTGACGTAGGTGAGGATGAGCGTATCCATGTCCCTTCTCTTCCCGAATGGTTTCCGTGCGTGTCAGCGAAGCCCGAGAAAATACCAAAGAACGGCGACGACTCCCATGAGCATGAACGCCCCATAGGTCTGAACCTGGCCGTTATGGATGGATCCGGCGAACCTCCCGCCGCGCTGGACAAGCCACGCCTGCCCGTTGATGCCGATGCCGTCTATCACAAAGACGTCCACGACCTTCCAGAGAAAGATCGAGAAATAGTAAATGGGTTTCACGACAAGGAGTTCGTACACCTCGTCCACGTAATATTTGTTGTAAACAAGTCGGTAGTGAAGGTCGTAGGCCTGGGCGAGACGGGCAGGAAGCCCAGGGAAGTTCCGTATGTACACATAGGCCGCACCGATGATGCCAGATCCGGCGACCGCCACTGAAAGCCCCATGAGGGTCCACTCGAGGGCGTGTGGATAATGATGTTGCGGAACCGTTGAGGCGATGATGTGCTGTGATCCCTCGAACACGGGCTCGAGAAAGTGCTCGAGGAGGTTGGAAAGCCCGAGCTCGTGACCAATGAGGGGAGAGACACCGAGCCATCCGCCGAAAAAGGAGAGGATTGCAAGGACGACGAGAGGACCGGTCATGCTCACCGGCGACTCGTGGAGGTGATGCCTCTGATGCTCGGTCCCCCGGAACTCCCCATGGAAGGTCAAGAAGATGAGTCGGAACATGTAGAAGGCGGTGATGCCGGCCCCGAGGGTACCGAGGAACCAGATCACCTTTCCGTAGGCAGGAAAGTAGGGGAAGGTGAAGGCCTTCCATAGGATCTCGTCCTTACTGAAAAATCCGGCAAAGGGCGGTATGCCCGCGATGGCGAAGGTGGCGACGAGCATGGTCGCGTAGGTGACGGGCATCTTTTTGGCGAGCCCGCCCATGTTCCGCATGTCCTGGTCGCCTCCCATGGCGTGGATCACCGAGCCCGAGCAGAGAAAGAGGCAGGCCTTGAAGAAGGCATGGGTCATGAGGTGGAATATCCCGGCCCAGTAGGCCGTTACCCCGACTCCGATGAACATGTATCCGAGCTGGCTTACGGTGGAATAGGCGAGGACCTTTTTGATGTCGTTCTGAAGGATGCCGATAGTGGCTGCGAGAAGGGCAGTCATGGCGGCAACGGTCACCAGTACCACGAGGGCCGTGGGCGCCAGGGTGTAGAGGATGTTAGAGCGCGCGACCATGTACACACCGGCCGTCACCATGGTGGCCGCATGGATGAGGGCGGAAACCGGGGTCGGACCGGCCATGGCGTCTGGAAGCCAGACATAGAGTGGGATCTGTGCCGATTTTCCCGTTGCACCGATGAAAAGCAGGATACAGATGGCAATCATAACAGGAGAATCAAGGGCGATCCTGCCCTGTTCGAAGAAGAGCTGTGCCTTTGGGAAGACCTCGAGATAGGAAAGGGAACCGAAGGTCACGAACATGAGAAAGAGGCCGAGGAGAAAGCCGAAGTCCCCGATCCGGTTCACGATGAAGGCCTTCTTTCCGGCGACCGCATTCGAAACCCCTTTGTACCAGAACCCGATGAGGAGATAGGAGGCAAGCCCGACGCCCTCCCAGCCCACGAACATGACCACATAGTTCGCGCCGAGAACGAGCATGTTCATGAAGAAGACGAACATATTCAGGTAGGTGAAAAACCTCCAGTAGGATTCGTCATCATGCATGTAGCCGGTGCTGTAGATGTGGATAAGAAAACTTATCCCGGTTACCACGAGGATCATGACCGCCGAGAGCTGGTCAACCATGAAGGCGAAATCCACCCGGAAGTCCGCCACCGCAATCCAGCTCCAGAGGACCTGGACGAGCTGACGATCATCCACGGGCCGGGAGAGGAGATCCAGGACCACACCGCAGGCCACGATGAAGGAAAACCCTACGCTCGAACACCCGATCCAAGAAATGGCGGACTTCCCGATTCTCTTTCCGAAGATCCCGTTTATCAGGAAGCCGAGTAAAGGAAGGAGCGGGATAAGAAAAATGAGGTTTTCCATGGTTGATCCCCCGTTTACCCTTTGAGGATGTTGATCCGGGTCACGTCCACCTCACGAACATGCCGGAAAAGGGATATGAGTAAGGCGAGTCCCACGGCCACTTCTGCTGCGGCGACGGCATAGATGAAGAGGACCATGACCTGACCGTTGAGCTCTGCTCGGTACCGGGAAAATGCAACAAGGGAGAGGTTCACCGCGTTCAACATGAGTTCGATGGACATGAAAAGGATGATGGCGTTTCTCCGGACCGCAAAACCGATGGCCCCAAGTCCGAAGAGGATGGTCGACAGGACGATGTAATGGGTAAGTGTCACCATGGCCCAGCGCCCCCCTAAATATTCTTTTTTGCGAGGTAGATGGCCCCGATGAGGGCGACGAGAAGGAGAACGGACACGACCTCGAAATGCAGGAGATACTCCCGGAACATCATGTCTCCGAAACCGCTCGGGTGCCCGAATCCCTGTGGAAGCGACCGCGCACAGATCAGGTCGGAAACGCCTTTCGTCCCCGCTGCCAGAAGTCCAAGCATGGAAAGGCCAAGAATCCCACCCATGACCCGGTAGGAGGCGTTTTCCTGGATGGCCCTCATGCGCTCGCCGGGACTGACAAGGAGCATGAGCACGAACACGATGAGAACGAGGATGGCCCCGGCGTATATCGTGACCTGAAAGATGGCGACAAGCGGGGCATGCAGGTGGAGATAGAGTGCGGAAAGGGCGATGAAGACGGTGAGAAGCCCGAGTGCGCTAGATAGGGGCTCCCAGGACGAAATGGTGAATAACCCCGCGGCCACTGCCATGACGGCGAATATCCAGAAATAGAGATCCATGTCAGTTCACCCGCTGCTTCATGCGTGATTTGCCAGGCATCAGGCCTTGGGAGGCGCAGCCTTCCTGGCGGTGGCTGGGCCCGTCCGCGTTCCTTTCGCTTTCGACCCCTTTTCCTCGGCCTCTTTGGCTGCCTCACCAGCTACAGGAACGGGCTTTCTTGGGGGCTTCAGCGTGCCCTTTGCCTTTGCATCCCGAAAGTTCGAAATGAGCCTCTCCTTTCCAAGCTGGCATTCTTCGGGGGTGTACCTGGCGAGCTCATACCCCTGACCGAGGACGATGGCCCCCTTGGGGCAGGTCTCCTCGCAGAAACCGCAGAAGATGCACCGGAGAAGATCGATGTTGAAGCTCTGGGAGCAAGTCTTTCCGGCGTATCGGCCTTCTTCCCCTTCGGGGACCTTGGCCATCTTGACGGTGATGCACTGGGCCGGACAGGCCTTGGCACACATGCCACAGCCGACACAGAGTTCCCGCCCCTGTTCGTCGAGAAGAAGCATGTGCTCCCCCCGAAAAATGGGGGAGATCTCCCGACGGTCCTCCGGATACTGCCAGCACGTGGGGACGGTGTGGGGGCCGGGCCGGAAGGACGCCCGGAAATTGAATATGAAATGCCTCCACGTGAGCACCATCCCTTTCAAGATCTCGACGAGATAGATCCGTTCCGAAAGGGTATATCGTTTTTCCACGACCGGTTTTGCCATCCCTTCCTCCTCTATACGGTGAGCTGGATCGCGAGGGCGGTCACAAAGAGGTTCGCAAGGGCAAGGGGGATGAGGGACTTCCAGCCGAGCCCCATCACCTGATCGTAGCGGAAACGCGGCACTGTCCAGCGCACCCAGACGAAGAGCCACAGGAAAAACGATACCTTAAGAAAGAAGACAAGGAATGAGGCAATGCCGTAGGAAATGGGACCGAGAAAGGCCTCCATATTGAGATACGGCAGGTGCCAGGAACCGAAATAGAGGGTTACCATGAGGGCGGAAAGGGTGCAGAGGTTCACGTACTCGCCGAATAGATAGAGCCCGAGGCGCATAGAGCCGTACTCCGTGTGATACCCGGCGACGATCTCGCTCTCAGCCTCGGGAAGATCGAAGGGGACGCGATTGGCCTCGGCGTATGCCGCTACAATGAAGAGGAGAAAACCGAGGGGCTGCCTGAAGATGCCCCAGTTGGGCAGGAATCCGAGAAAGGTGCCTTGCTGGGCTATGGAGATCTCCCTCAGACTGAAGGTCCCGTACACAAGGGCAGCGGCGAGGAGCGCGAGCCCCCAAGGGACCTCGTAGGATATGAGCTGGGCCGTGGACCTGAGTCCGCCGAGGATGGAAAACTTGTTGTTGGACGCCCAGCCCCCGACGATGACCCCATAGACAGCCATGGAACCGAGGGCGACCACATAAAGAAAACCGACGTTCACGTCCGAGACTTGAAGGATGATCTCCTTGCCTGCGATGACGATCTTGTCTCCGAAGGGGACGACCGCATAGGCGGAAAAAGCCGGCAGGGAAAAGAGGATCGGCCCGAGAATGAAGAGGATCCTGTTCGCGTTGGCTGGGATGATGTCTTCCTTGGTGAAAAGCTTGATCCCGTCCGCGAGGGGCTGGAAGAGTCCAAAGGGACCCGCTCGGTTCGGACCGAGACGGTCCTGGATCATGGCGGCCCCTCGCCGCTCGACCCAAGTCATGACCACGGCGACGAGAAGTGTCCAGACCCAGATGAAGACGACCTTGATTATGGCTATGACCCAGTCGTTCATCTCCGCCTCCTTACCTGTCGAGCTCGCCCGCTATGACGTTGAGACTGCTCAGGCAGGCGATGAGGTCGGCGATCATCTCCCCCTTCACGAGCTCGGGAAATGCCTGATAGACCATGTAACACGGCGGACGGATCTTGATCCGGTAGGGCTTGTCCGACCCGTCACTCTTAATGAAGAAGCCAAGTTCGCCGTTCGGGGCCTCGGTGGCGTGATAGACCTCACCTACAGGCGGCTTGATCACCTTTGGAACCTTGGCCATAAGTGGGGCATCGGGCGCCATCTCCTGATACATGGCATAGGCCTGATCGATGATCTTGATGGATTCCTCCATCTCCTTCATTCGAATCATATACCGATCAAAAACATCCCCGTTTTTCCCGATGGGGACGTCAAATGTGAACCGGTCATAAAGACCATAAGGCTCGTCCTTCCTGAGATCCCTCTTCACCCCGCAGGCACGGAGGCACGGCCCGGTAAAGCCCCATGCCAGGGCGTCTTCCGGAGAGAAGGCCGTGACCCCGATGGTCCTGTCCATCCAGATACGGTTGTGGGTGAGGAGCTTGTCCGTTTCGTCGATGGCCTTGAAGAGATTGGGTCTGAGTTCACGCCACCGGGCGTCGAAATCGTCAGGGAGATCCGCCTCCACCCCTCCTATCCTTCCGAAGGTATTGGTGAGACGGGCCCCGTTGTACCATTCGAAGATCTCGTAGATCTCCTCGCGCTGTATGATTAGATAGAAAAAAGGAGTAAAGGCCCCCAGGTCCACCCCGAGTATCCCCACAAGGACCTGGTGGTCGGCGATCCTGGCGAGCTCTGTCATGATGACACGAATGAGCTGGGCCTTTTCCGGGACCTCGAGCCCCATGAGTTTTTCCACCGCCATCTCGTAAGAGACGTTGTTGGCTATGGCTGAGCAGTAGTTCAGCCGGTCCGTAATGGGGATGAACTGATGGTAGGTGAGATGCTCCCCAAGCTTCTCAACGCCACGATGGAGATAGCCGATTTCGGGGTCGGCCTTCACGACCGTTTCGCCGTCCGTCTGCGCGATGACGCGCAGGGTCCCGTGCATGGCAGGATGGGACGGACCGATGTTTATAGTTACATAGTCGCCGGTCGAATGACCCGCATTTACAACACACTCATTGACCACCGTTTTCCCCTCCTCAAACTTCGTCCGTGAAAAACCGCATCTCCCTCACGCCCATCACTCATACCGGAGTATCCGCTCCTCCCCCCTGCCCTCGAGGGGATAATCCTTCCTAAGGGGATGGGCGGGAAATTCGTCCCACATAAGGAGTCTCCGGAGGTCCGGATGCCCCGGAAACCTGATCCCGAACATGTCGTACACCTCCCGCTCGGGCCATGTGGCCGCCTTCCACAATCCGGTGACGCTCGGAACCGAAAGGTCGTCTTCCGGGACACGGACCTTCACATGAAGACGCCTATTCGTCGAAAGGGAAAGGAGGAGATAGATAACCTCGAAGCGGGGAGGAGGAGGCCCTGCGGGTTTGGGCTCTTCCGCCGCATCCCCTTCGCCCTCTGTCTTTTTCTTGGGCTTGGCTGCCTTTTCGTAAAGATCGAGATTGTCCACGCCGAAAAGGTCCACGAGAAAATCGTATGCCAGATTCGGATCGTCACGGAGTCGGGCAAGGACCTCGGCGATCCGCGCCTTTGGGACCTCGACGGTGACATCCCCCCGGAACTCTCCGGATGCAACAACCAAGGGACCAAGACAATTGGAAACGCCCTTAAGAAGATCCATTGTCATTTCCCCTCCACGAGGCTTGAAATCTCGCCCCTCAGGGGGTGTTCCATGTCGATCTTGTCCATGATCTTAAGGAGCGCGAAGAGGAGACCTTCCGGCCTGGGCGGACACCCGGGGACGTAAACGTCAACCGGGATCACGTGGTCGATGCCCTGAAGGGTGGAGTACGTACGGAATACCCCACCGCTGCATGCGCACGCACCCATGGCGATGACCCACTTGGGTTCGGCCATCTGGTCGTAGATGCGCCTCAGGATCGGGGTCATCTTTTTAGTGATCGTTCCCGCCTCGATGAGTACGTCGGCCTGTCTTGGGGAAAAACTCGGCCGCTCGGCCCCGAAACGCGCCATGTCATAGCCAGAGGCAAGTGCGCACATCATCTCGATTCCGCAACACGCGGTCCCATACGGAAGAGGCCAAGGAGACCTCTTTCGCCCCCAGTTGACGAGCTGTTCAAGCCTCGTGAGCAGCCATCCGGATCCTGTATATGCCTCCATGGATCACTCCCATTCGATCGCGCGCTTCTTGATGGCATAAAGAAGGCCTGCCAGAAGGACCGCGACGAATATAAAAACCTCGAAAAAGACACCCCACCCGAGCTGGGCAAGGTCACGGTACTTCACCGCTATGGGATAGATGAGAACAGTTTCCAGATCAAAGACCAAAAAGAGCACGGCCACAAGATAATATTTGATGTCATATCTCTTGGTGCTCGGGTCAAGGAGGGGGACGCCGCATTCGTACGTGGTGGCCTTGTTCGGCTTGGGCCGAAACGGACCGAGAAGGGCCGAAATCCCCAACATCGCGAAGATGGCGAGAAGAGACATGCCCAAGTACATGACGATGGTTTCAAATCCGCTCATCATGCCATCTCCCATCGCTGCTCCCCCCTTGACGACAGTCCATGAATCAGGATTCAGATGATATTGCCAGTTATCATTAATCCTCGCCAAATGTCAAGCCGCAACCACAAATAAATGTAAAAAAAATCACATGTGGCATACACAATTATCCCGGGCCCTCCCGGATGTCAAGAGAAAAATGAACGCTCACTCATTATTGCCTGAATTTGTGAGACATGCGTTCTATCTTTTGATTTCTGATTTCAGAGAATAAGCCCACGGCCGGGATGTTTGTATAGTGAGACGCACATGGACTGGGGCTATTTGCCCTGTCTGCCAACAGGCAGGTGCACAAAACAAATACCCCGGCTGTCGGCCAACGGATTCAGGTATCGGTTTTTGAGAGCCTCTACAGCATACGAGCATACGCCGCATGGGCGAAAGATGTGGCTGACAAACGGGTAGGGCAACCGATTTTCACTGCCCAATACGGCACAGAAGGGGTGGCGTCCAGGGACGGACACATGGACACCGCGAGAATCGCTTTTTCAGCGGACTCAAGGAAGACTTTCAGGGTTGGGAGGATGCCCATTCATCTCCCGGGCAATCGTGTCATAAACCCGTTTGAATACTTCTGGGAAGCTCGCGGGCGTGACCCGGCCCATCTCGATGAACTTGACTACGATCTCCTTGGCCGCCCGAAGGACGATCTCTCGCTCCTTCAGGCAAAGGTCCTCAGGCGGAGGAAGATTTTTGGATGCAGAGGCTGCACTCATGGGCATGGCCACGAAGAAAAAAAGGGGGCCGTCAAGACGGGAAGAAGGCCAATTCTATCCGCCTGATGGCCCGTGTCTACAGGGAAAACCCGGCAAAGGCCATCCCGTGTCTTGCGAAGAAAATATATAAAAATATATACAAATGGTGGAGCTGAGCGGGATCGAACCGCTGACCTCTTGAATGCCATTCAAGCGCTCTCCCAGCTGAGCTACAGCCCCACGGCGAGAAATCTCATTAACACACGGCCTTTCGAGCGTCAAGGAGAAGGAAAGGATTCATCGGGTAAACCAGATAAGTCTGTGCCTATAGGATGCATGGAGTGAGGTGCCCATGGACGGAAACGATCTACTGCCGTACGCAACATGCACTGGTCACCAGCTCATGCATTTAGGAGTCCTTGCATGACCGTCGCTGCCAGGCTAATTCTTATGTGGAACACTAGAAAATCCCTCTTTCGCTCGATGACTGCGTTGCTCATCGGCTGAAAATGCTCACATACAAGGGTCATGAACCGCATTTTAGCCACTTAGCGCCTTGTCCTTGAACGAAATTCTCATTTTTTGAGGGTCCCATCGATCAATTGCAGGGGGAATCGGCACCGAATGTTTCTCGGGGTGGATATCGGCAATACCCACACGGTTACGGGCCTCTATGGGGACAGCGGAGAGATCCTTCTCCGGTGGCGTATCAGGACCGACAAAGGCGCGACAGCCGACGAACTAGCATCCGTCCTCTTTCAGCTCTGCGCCATGGACGGAATCGATTCCCATCGAGTGAAGGACATCATCATCGCCTGCGTGGTCCCGCCGATCCTTTCGAGCTGGGAAGAATTCTCGCGCAGACGTCTTGGCAAAAACGCCGTGGTCATCCAAGGACATCAAGACCTTGGGATGCCCATCCTGTGCGACCATCCTCACGAATTGGGGGCGGACAGGATCGTCAACGCCATAGCCGGCTTCCATCGGTACCGTTCCCCCCTTATCATCGTGGACTATGGGACCGCGACTACCTTCGACTGCGTATCCTCTAAAGGCGAATACCTCGGAGGTGCCATAGCCCCAGGGCCTCTTCTCGCTGCCGATGCCCTGGCACAGGGGACCTCCCGTCTCCCGCGCATCGAGATCATTTGCCGACCTTCGAAGGTCCTCGGGACGGACACGGTCTCAGCCATGCAGTCAGGGATCGTGTATGGCTTTGCCGGGCTTACGGAAGGACTCATCGCACGACTTGCCGCCGAGTTTCCAGTCAAGCCCCGAGTAATAGCGACAGGAGGGCTCGCTTCTGTTGTGTCTGAACACAGCCCGTCCATCGAGGCCGTGCACCCTGATCTGACCCTCGAAGGACTCGGAATCATTTATAAACGCCTCTCAGGGTAATCAGAATTCGTTTCATCTCCGAATCCATGGGCCGTTAGGGCGTTTGTTCCGTAATGCGTGGGGCACATATCCCACGGATTCAGGCGCATCTTTAGGGAACCTTGAAAAATGGTCC
>DIFG01000073.1 GCA_002419025.1 Deltaproteobacteria bacterium UBA5754
ACACGAAATGACGAAGAGCCAAAGATTGATGCCCTTGACAAGAGTCCAAAAAGAGACGGCTCAGTAATAAAACTCCGGATGTAGGGCGTGCAAATCCCGATCTAAAGGGTTCATCTACTGAGAAATCTTTAATCCGCCTCGGAAGAGATCTCTCAAGCCGAAGGATGGACCCCCTACCTGCCTGCCAGCAGGGCTCACAGATAGGGACTATCTCTGCCCAGATCACTCTCCTTCGTGGGGAGATCTTTCAGTGTCAGGCTCTTTCGTATGGGAGGGACGAGACTCGACCCTGCAGGAAGGGGCCGCTCACCCGGAAGGAATGCCCATCTTCGGGAGTATCCAGCGGTTCAGTATGAACCAGAAGACGATGATCAGGAAGAGGAAGAAAAGGGATTCCATCTCTGCAGGGTTAATTCTTTGTGTGTGGCCCGGATCTTTCCTGAGTTGACGTCCGAAAGGCGGTGCATACCTTTCTCTTTTCCATCGGACAGTTCAGGATATTCCAGCACGAGGTGTACTGCAAGAGTTTTTTGATCCCCGGTATGCTGATGCCATGGTCGTGGATCATGGAGCGCAGGCAGGTTATCCACTGGATATCGTTCAGGGAATAATATCTTCTCTGCCCTTTGCGCAATGGGTGGACAAGTCCTTCTTCCTCGTACAAACGAAGTGTTCTCTGGTGGACCTCGAGCATCGCAGAGGCTGTTCCTATGGTGAAGACTGGTTCGTCGGGGGCAATATCGGAGATCGCCTGCCAGATTCCGGCATCGGTGTCAGCTCGGATCTTTCTCTTCATTGACTGTTCATTGTGAGGCGCCTGTTTGATAAGGTACATGGCCCATTCCTCTTGCTGGTTCCTCTGTCGGGAGGGGGAGAGGACGCGCATGCCGGAATAGGTCTCCCGGCATGCGCGTGGAATTTCTAGTGATGGCCGCTTTGACGGAAAACCCGACCGAAGAAACGTTCTCCGAGGAGGAATCCGGTCATGGTGAGGGCGAGTCCGCCGAGAACGACGAGGAATTCGCCGGCCGACGGGGCATATCCGAGATAGCTCGGGAGATTATCCCAGCCGTAATAGACGGGGACCTGCTGTCCGGCGACTACGAGATCATATCTCTGGAAGAAGCCCCCGACAAGGGCCATGAGGGATGCTGCCGACATGGCGGGCACATTTTTTATCTGCGTGGCTATGAGAAGGATGAGCGGAAAGACCATTCCGATCCCGATCTCGAAGAGCCAGAAATTCGTGGCAAGTGGGCCGTTCAGAAGGTGACTGACTGCGATAAGGCCCAAATCCGTTCCGCCTGTGAAAAAGGAGATGAAGCGCCAGGCGGTTGCGATGGCGAGAAGGAAGATGGTGAGAGCGAGGATTTTCCCGGCGCTTTGAAGGCCTCGGGTGGTGTCTGCATCCGGGGTTTCGCGCCGCAGACTGTAGGAGAGGTGGGTGAAGAGGATAATGGCTGCGGCGCCGGACATGACGGCCGAGCAGAGGAAATAGACGGGGAGCTGGGCTCCGTACCAGAAAGGACGGGCGGAGAGGGTCGCGAAGACTGCGCCGAGGTTTGTGTTCGCCCCAACCTCGGCAAGGGCCCCGAGGGCGCCGATGGCAAGGGCTATCCCGAATCTCCCGATGAGGATGGAAAAGAATTCGATGAACATGCATCCCACGGCAAGTCCGTAAAGGGTGCCCATCCACCAGATGTTTGAGGTGAGATTCGGCGATATCACGTTATAGATGAGCATGCGCCAGGGGCTTGCGAGCTCAAGTCCGATGACGGCGAAGGCGGACATGATCGTGACAATGGAAAGATAGACGGCCCGATTTCCCAAAGGGGCGATGGGTGTGCCACCGAAGGCGTGTCCGATGGCGGCGAGAAGACAGAGGCCGGTGGACGTGATCGCGAAGAAGGCATATGTAGAGATGAGTATCCCCCACGGGACTTCCCGGGTGACTGCGTAGACATGATGGTGGCCGACTATAAAGGCGTACAGACCGGTTCCCAAGCCTATGCCCGTGAGGATCAGCATGAGAAGGGTGAGCTTGTTGATTGCCGGCTTGGCCAGGCTCGGCTCAGCAAGTGCATCGAGGGACAGGGTGTTTGCCATGGTTAATTCTCCTCTCTCTTATTATAAGATAAAATATTCTCCGCTTTAGGTTTTGTCGGATGGATGGAAGGAAAGGAATAGGTAGCTTGTTAATCGAGCCTAGGTGGCTCTTCCGCTTCGCTCACTGGGGCGAGAGAAAAGACGCCGAACAGGGCGGCAAGGGCGGCAAAGGGGCCAAGAGCAATGAAAAGGGCAAAGCATGTCCCGAACCAAAACGCCTCGCAGAGAGCGGCGGTTGTTTTGGCCCTTTTCGCATGATCGAGGGTTTTTCTAGACCAGAATCCAAATTTTTGCGCATAAAGAGTTTGAGCGCTCACGGGGTGCCTCCTTTTTCAGGGCGCGGTCACCATATGAAACACAAACACGATGCTACCAGCCCTGGAGTGGGGGGCAGGCGGTCCGCCAACCGCCTGCCCAAGACATACATTTTTCTCGTCCTGTGGAGAATCGCATGTCCTTTGCCTGAATGATAAGCAATATTTGTGCCATAAGGACATCGGAATGACTTGTTCCCTGGTTTTTGTTTTAAAATGGTAAGGTTATATAATTTAACTTTATGATTTCCCAAAAATTATAAATTTCAATTTTCATATTTTTACTGTTATTTGGGATCAAAATGAGCCTTTTTTTATTCAAGTGGGCGTATTTTGCAAATTTCAAATTAAGTAATTGAAAATAAGACATTTTAGTGAAAAGACTGGCTTTGAATTTTGTAATTAAGGGCTCAAAATAAGCCCATTTTGATGAAGTGCCTTTTGCACGAGATGAGGCTGTTTTTTCTTTATCAATGCGAATCTCTTGTTTTTTAGGAAAAAAAAGAAAGCAGGCAAAGTCGAAGATGAGCGGATAGTTTTTCAGGTTAACTTGACAGTTATAATTTCAATTGCTAAGAAAGAATCCTATCTCATAGGAAAGGGGGCTTTGTATGATGAAAGAGCACTGAAAAGGGTGAATGGGGTGTTCGGCCGGGGCCCCGCCAGGTCTCGTTGAGCATGGCAAAAACAACACAAAAAAGGAGACGCTCATGGAAGGAATCTTTTTTCTCGTCCTGTGGATCGGAGCAGCTGCCCTTCATACCATCTTCGATCTCAAGGTCAGGCCCCACCTGGCCAGAATGATGGATCACTGGGGGGAAGCGTAGCCGCGGTTTCCCGATCGAGTTTTCAAGGAGCCGAAACTGATAAAAAAGGAGAGCATGTCCCATGTCTGAAGTCACGTCCGCCGTACTTCCCGTTGAAAAGGCCTTTCCCGTTGCCGCATCACGTGCGTACAATGCGGCCATTGCCCTTTTTGGTCTCATGAGTGCCGTTGGGATAGCATTCGGCATACACTCATTCATCGCCGGCCATGAACACGTCTATGGAGTGACTCGGGAGGTCCCGTGGGGTCTTCTCATTTCCACGTACGTTTTCTTCGTCGTCACCTCGACCGGGCTGTGTCTCGTATCGTCCATCGGGCACGTCTTTGGTTTCGAGTCCTTCGAGCCCATTGCGAAGCGTTCCGTCTTCCTCGCGATCGCGACGATCGTTAGCGGATTCCTGGTCATCGGCTTTGAGATAGAAAACCCGTGGCGGATGGCCATCTACAATGTTATCTCCCCCAATCTCACCTCCAATATCTGGTGGATGGGGACCCTCTATGGTGCCTATCTCTTTTTCATGCTCATTGAATTCGCCCTCCTTCAGGCGGGGAGGCATCGGCAGGCTGCAGTCCTCGGACTACTGGGCGTCATCTCCGGCGTAGCAGCCCACAGCAATCTGGGTGCCGTTTTTGGACTTCTCTCTGCCCGTGAATTCTGGCACGGGCCCTACATGCCCATCTATTTCATCGCCTCTGCCATGATGTCCGGCTGTGCGGCGATTCTTTTCTTCACATGGACCGCCTATCGGGCGAACGGGTGGAAAATGAGCGAAAACCTCACGAAATCTCTTTCAGCCACTGCGAAGCTCGGTGCAATGCTCATGGCAGTCATCATGTTTTTTACCTCATGGAAGGTCATCTCCGGTATCGCCGGAGATCCTCCGGGAAAATTCGAGGCCATGAAGGCCCTTTTGAATGGGCACTATTCGTTGAACTTCTGGGGAGGCGAGGTGCTCCTCGGCATGGTCATTCCCTTCGTGATCATCCTTGCCTCAAGGGCAAAAAGCGTAAAACCCCTGTTTATTGCCGGCGCCCTTTCCATGATCGGTATCTTCATCATGCGTTATGATCTCGTGGTGGTCGGTCAGATCGTCCCTCATTTCCACAATCTCGGGATCGTGGACCTGCCCCACTATTTTTCCTATACACCGCGCCTTCACGAAATCATGGTCACGATAGGAGGCCTGAGTTTCTGCGCAATGATCTTCCTCATGGGCGAGCGGCTTTTCAAGGGGCATGTTTCCGAAAGCCACGGCCATTAATCGGGAACCGGCCCTTGAGGCTCGCTCCAATCAGGAGGTATACCATGGCGAAGAAAGCGAGAAACGCGAATGGCCTGCCAAATACCGACACGCCGATCTATCCCATCGGTGTAGCGGCACGCCTTGTCGGCGTTCATCCGAGGACCCTCAGGCTCTACGAGGCGGAAGGACTCGTCAGGCCCAGGTATGTGAGTGCGCGACGGCTTTATTCCCAGCATGACATCACTTGGATCTCATGCCTTCGCGGGCTGATCCACGATGCGGGAATAAGCATCCCTGGCCTCAAGAAACTTCTCGGCCTCGTTCCCTGCTGGGAGATAGCGGAATGCCCTGAAGAGACTCGAGAGACGTGTGGGGCAAAGGCGCTAAATCTTCCACATGTCGTACTGTGAGACCTGCTCACGGGCGCGATTCGAAAACACGTCCCTGTTTGTGAGCAATTTCAGCCGATGAGCAATGCAGACATCGGGCGAAAGGAACATTTTTCGAGATTCCCCAAAGTTGAGAACCGGGGGGCTTTAAGGCCCCCCCTTTGATGATGTTCAGACCTCCGCCTCGAATTTCTCCGGCACGGTTATCCCGTATCGAACGATCTTGCGCCGAAGGGTATCTTTTGAGATCCCGAGTTCCCTGCAGGTGGCCATCTTTCGCCAGTTGTTCCGCTCAAGCGTGCGGAGAATGGCGGCCTTTTCGATTTCCTCCAGGGTCATGGGCATGTCCGGGAAGGTGCAGATCTCTTGCGATTTCTTCTTCACCTCACCGAATTGTTCCGGGAGGTGTTGTGGGAGGATGACGTCTTCGTGGCACATGATGAATGAATATTCCATGATGTTTTCGAGCTCGCGGATGTTCCCGGGGAAATCGTACCGCATGAGGAGAGCAAGGGCCTCATCCGAGATGGCCTTGATGTCTCGCCCCTGCTGGATGTTCAATTTTTCGATGAAGTGATCCACGAGAAGGGGGACGTCCTCTTTCCGTTCCCGGAGGGGGGGGAGTTCGATCTTGACGACGTTCAACCTGTAAAAGAGGTCCTCCCGGAATTTGTCCTGCTGTACGAGGGTTTTGAGATCTCGGTTCGTGGCTGCGAGGACGCGGACGTCCGCGTGGACGGATTGTGTCGAACCTAAGGACTCGTAAACCTTGTCCTGGAGGAACCGAAGGAGCTTCACCTGGAGGGCAGGGGATATGTCACCGATTTCATCCAGGAACAGGGTACCCTTTTCAGCGGCCTTTATCCGTCCTGGCCTGTCCCGCTTGGCGTCGGTGAAAGCGCCGGCCTTGTACCCGAAAAGCTCCGACTCGAGGAGCGTGTCCGGGATAGCGCCGCAGTTCACGGCAACGAACGGTCCCTTCATCCGTGGACTGAAGCCGTGTATGGCTCTGGCGATGAGTTCCTTCCCGGTGCCGCTCTCCCCGAGGATGATGACATTCGAGTCGCTCCTCGCAACATTGGGGAGGATCTCGAAGATCTTTTGCATGGAGGCGCTTTTGCTGACGATGTCCGCCAAGGTGAAGCGCTTGGTTATCTGTTTCCGAAGGGCGGTGACAACCGTGAGATCCCGGAATGTCTCGACCCCGCCGATGACCTGGCCGTTCTGATCGAGGATAGGCGCGGCACTGATGCTAACTGGGAGCCGTTTACCGTCGGCGCGTTCGATATATATGGACCGGTTCGAGACAGGCTTTCCGCTTTTCATGCTTTGCCCGATGGCGCACCCTTCCCCGCAGATGCTTGACTTGAAGATCTCATGGCATCTTTTCCCGATCGCCTGTTTTTCCGTGTAGCCGGTTACGGCTTCGGCGGCCTTGTTGAAAGAGGTTATCACCCAGTCCTTGTTCACCGTGAAGACGCCGTCCGCGATGCTGTCGAGTATGAGGGAAAACTGGAGATGGGCGGTCATGTCCCGGAACGTTTCGACCCCGCCGATCACCTTGCCGTCGGCGTCGATGAGGGGAGCGGCGCTGATGCTGACAGGAACGTTTCTGCCATCCTTCCGTTTGATGAAGATGGAACGGTTTACAATGGGAAGCCTTGTATCCACGCTTTGGGCGAGGATGCACTCCTCCCCGCATACGCTCGACTGAAAGACCTCGCAACAGAAGTGCCCGATGGCTTCTCCGCTTCTCCATCCGGTGATCATCTCGGCCGCCTTGTTGAAGGCCGTGATCTGCCAGTCCTTGTTCACGGTGAAGACGCCGTCCGCGATGCTGTCGAGGATGAGTTCCGTAACCTGCGGATCTCGTGTTGGGTCCCTGAGATAAACGACACAGCCTGCAAACGCTCCTTCTTTCCGGAAAAAGGGCAGGGCGGTGACGTTGATCATCTTCTTTCCGTTGCCCGATTCCGTGTGGAGGAGAAGGGGAAGATCGTAAATTACGTGTCCCGCCTCGATCTGGCCGTGGTGGGTGCACGACTCGCGGAGACTTCCTTGGAACACAGACCTGCAGTCTTTCCCGAGAACATCCTCTGCACAGAGATCGGTGACGCGGGCGGCTTCTGGGCTGATATAAGAGATGCGCCAGGATTCATCGAGCACGAAAACAGGCGCGGAAGGGATACCTTTTTCCTGGTTGCGCGTCTCTTCAATTATGGATTCAAAATCGTTTTGAGCGATTGGCATGGGTTATCCCGTCCTGGAGGGGCACAGCGCGTAAGCCGTTCTATGATCTCAACAATACAAATATAAATTTACTCAATTATTTCACTCTTGTCCAAAACAGCCGAAGATGTTTCATGGATCATGTGTCGATCCGGATTGTCGGAGAGCCCCTTGGACTTGCAGTGCCTTATCATGCCCATGAGCTTGTTTTTGTGGCACGAATTTTAAAAATTGACTACCGGAAGATAATGTCGTATCTTCATGGAACCCTGAAAAACCACATCACATCCCGGACTATCGGGAAGCAAAGAGGCCTTCCATGAAAGTTCGTACGGCATTCCCGGTCATTTCCTTTTCCGTCATCATGTCCCTTTGCCTCTGGTCCGGATGCGCCCGCGCCCATTTCGGGGTGATCCTACCATCGGAGGACATCGTCGAGGCGGACGCCTCCCGTGAGATCGTCGTTTCCTGTCAATTCATGCATCCCTTTACCCAGGAGTTTATGGAGATGGCGAAACCCCGTGCGTTTGGGGTCGCGATCCTCGGAGAGCACAAAGACCTTTCCGGATCCCTGCGACCGAAGTCCATGGGAGGGCATACTGTCTGGGAGGCCGTCGTTCCGGTGAACCGTCCCGGGGACCATGTCTTTTCCGCGGTGCCCGAACCGTACTGGGAGCCCGCTGAGCAAAAATTCATACAGCACATAATGAAGGTCGTTGTGAACGCCTTTGGCCGGGAAGAGGGATGGGGGGATCCTGCCGGGCTCAGGGCGGAGATCGTCCCACTGACGCGTCCCTATGGTCTCTGGACAGGAAATATCTTCACAGGCAGGGTCCTTTTTGAAGGAAAGCCCATACCGGATATCCCTGTTGAGGTGGAATATTACAATGACGGGAAACGTCTCCAGACTCCATGCTCCCCCTGCGAGACCCAGGTCGTCATGACGGATGCGGACGGCTGCTTCAGTTTTGCCATGCCAAAGGCGGGCTGGTGGGGTTTTGCCGCCCTTATCGACGCACCAGAAAAGATCGCCAATAATGGGAAGGAATATCCCCTTGAGCTCGGAGCGGTCATCTGGGTCCGGACGAGGGACGTGATATGATGTCTGAGGCCCGGTCCCGTCTGCTCTTTTTCACTCCAGAAGCAGGAACAAGCAGGCAGGTTGCAACACGTGCACATCTCTGAAGGTGTCCTTTCCCTCCCTGTTCTCGCCTCCGGAGGCGCCGTTGCCATTATCGGTCTTGCCTTTGGCATCAGGCGTCTCGACCCGAATGACATTCCAAAGACCGCCCTTCTAACCGCGGCCTTTTTTCTCGCCTCCCTTGTCCATGTGCCGATCGGACCGAGCAGCGTCCATCTGATCTTGAACGGGCTCTTGGGAGTTCTTCTCGGATGGGCGGCCTTTCCTGCCATATTTACGGCCCTTGTCCTTCAGGCCGTCCTATTTCAGTTCGGGGGGCTTACGACGCTCGGGGTGAACACCGTCATCATGGCCGGGCCGGCCATTTTCTTCGGTCTTCCTGTGCGTTTGCTCATCGTGAAAAAGGCTCCGTCTGCCCGGACCGTTGTCTTGGCCGCAGGGGCCGCAGGGGCCTTTTCCATTCTCGGAAGCGGCCTTCTTGCCGCTGCTTCCCTCGCACTCTCAGGCGAGGCCTTTTCCGGGGTCGCACGGCTCATCCTTCTCGCCCACCTGCCTGTCGCCGGTATCGAGGCCGTGATCACTTCCATTTCCGTCGCAGCCCTTTTACGTATGCGTCCGGAAATGATCCTTCCCGGCCACGGGAGGATGTCCGTCGCGTCCGGATTCGCCCTGATCGCCGTCCTTGCTGCGGGAGACGCCGAGGCCCACCGGCTTAACGTCTTTGCCTGGGACTCAGGGGATCTCGTTCGGGGAGAGGTCTACTTCGCAGACGGGACTCCGGTCTCCGGAGCTCGGATCGAGGCAGCATGCCCGGACGGTGTCGTGGTTTTTTCCGGCGTTTCCGCAATTAAAGGGGCCTTTTCCTTTCCCGCTCCTTGCTGTTCGTCAGTGAGGATTGTCGCTGACGCCGGCATGGGACATCGGGCTGAGACAACTCTAGAGCTCGCAGAGACATTGAGATCCGTCCCGGAACGGGGAGAAACACTGCAGCCGTCTTCCGTTGGCATTATGCGGATTGATGCTCTCACACCATCGGCCGTCGAGGCGATCCTTGACGAGAGGCTCGAACCCATCCGGCAGGAACTCGCCCGTCTCGCGAGAAGGGAGGACCGGGTGAGGCTGCGGGATGTGGTTGCAGGACTCGGATTCATCTCGGGGGCCGCGGGTCTTGCCCTTTACCTGGCAGCGAAACGGGAAAGAAAGAAAAATACACCGGTCAGTCCGACAACCTGAGCCATGCCGTGTGAACGATTTGCAGACGGATCGTCTCTCCTCCATGGGGCAGATCCCCGGCTGAAGATCCTTGAGGCCGCTGCCTTTTCCTTCGTTGTTGTCTCTCTTTCGAAGTTCGGCCCACAGGTCATCTCCTTGGGGATGGCGGCAGTCCTCGTTCTCATCGCCCGGCTCGATCCTCGCGAGCTTGTACGTCGTCTCCTCATCGTCAATGTCTTCATCTTTCTCCTTGCCCTGATACTCCCATGGTCCGTTCCCGGCCAGGTGCTCCTTTCCCTCGGCCCCTTTCATGCTTCCCTCGAGGGCGCCCGCGAGGCAGCCTCCATCGCCATAAAGTGTAACGCCATCGTGCTTGCAAATATGGCATTGCTTTCCACCTCGACCGTCTTTTCTCTGGCTCATGCCCTTTCTCACCTTCGGGTTCCCCCAAAGCTCGTCCAACTCTTTTTCTTTGCGTGGCGATATCTCCACGTCCTTGAAGAAGAGTTCGAGACGCTCATGCGCGCCCTTGCGGCACGGGGCTTTGCGCCGCGGACCGATCTCAGGACCTACAGGACGTATGCGAACCTCATCGGAATCCTTTTCCTCCGCGGTTTCGATCGCGGGGAGCGGGTCCATCGGGCCATGCTCTGCCGGGGGTTCGAGGGGCACTACTGGCTTCTCACACATTTCAGGTCTTCATCCACTGACTTTGCCTTGGCCGTGTCCATTGGCGCCGCTCTTGCGGCGGTCGCTGCCGTAGAATGGTTTCCGCCGTGGTCCTCGTAGAGCTTCGTAACGTCATCTTCGGTTTTCCCAGGGGGGAGAGGATCCTGGATGGCATCTCCTTCAGCGTGAAGGACGGAGAGAGAATCGGGCTCACAGGAGGAAACGGGGCGGGCAAATCCACGCTCTTTCAGATCGCCCTCGGGCTTCTCGCACCCGAAGGAGGGACGGTCTCCCTCTGGGGTAAGGAATGCCGGAAAGGGGCGGATTTTCAGGAAGGGAGACGCCGGATCGGCCTCGTCTTTCAGGACCCGGACGATCAGCTCTTTTGCCCGAGCGTTCTTGAAGATGTGGCCTTCGGCCCCATGAACTTGGGACTTTCGGCCCGGGAGGCAAGGGAGAGGTCACACCGGGTCCTCGAGGGTCTCGGCATACCCCATCTTGCGGACCGCCCTCCCTATCACCTCTCGGGCGGGGAGAAGAGGCTCGTCTCCATCGCCACGGTCCTTTCCATGGAGCCCGAGGTCCTTTTCCTCGACGAACCTACGGAGGGCCTGGACGAGGTCTCCTACGCCAGGGTGATCTCCGTCGTCAGGAAATATCCCGCCCGTGCAGTGGTCGTCGTGTCCCACGATCCGGAAGTCCTCGATGCCCTTACGACAACGCGCTGTGTACTCAAGGGGGGAAGGATCAACCGGGCGTAAATTCCCGGACCCTCCGAAGGAACTCCCTGAGGAGGGTGGCGGTGTTTTCCATGTCGGCCCTTCGGGCGATGCAGACAGGGGAGTGGATGTATCGGACGGGTACGGAGAGGGCGGTGGCGCGGGCTCCCGTCCCCTCCACCTGGAAGGCTGCTGCATTCGTCCCCCCGACCTTTTTCACCACTACCTGGTGGGGAATACCCGCGTCTTGTGCGCAGCGGACGAGAAAGGAGGAGATGGCCTGGTCCGCGATGAACCGCCCGTCCGAAAGCCGAATCTCGGGGCCTTCGCCGAGACGGGCAAGGGTCTTGTGTTGCGGCACACCGGGTAGATCGTTGGCAATGGTCCCTTCAATGGCGATGGCGATGTCCGGCACGATTCTTCGTGTCAGTGGGCCTGCGCCCCTGAGTCCGGCCTCTTCCTGAACCGAGGCCGTGAGGTAGAGATCGCACGCCATGTCCCGAGAGGCGCGCACGGCCTCGATCATGACAAAGAGCCCGATACGGTCGTCGAGGGCCTTTCCCTGGACGGCGTCCTGGTCAAGGTGCCAGTTGGGAAGGAATGTGATCTGGTCCCCGGGTGAGACATTGGCACGGATCCTGTCCGCCGGAAGCCCGGTGTCGATGAAGAGGTCTTCCACAGCGGGCACCCGCTCCATATCTCCGTTCTTGCCGGAGAGGAGATGGGGAGGGACGGCCCCGATGGTACCCCGCAGGGTCTCGTGTCCCCAGACGATGACAGGCTGCCCGTAAGCGACGCGGGGATCCACTCCACCGGCGGTCACGAATCGGATGAAGCCGGTTGCCGGGTCCACGGACTGGACGAGGAACCCCACTTCGTCCAGGTGGGCATCCAGGAGGACCCTGGGGCCGCTTCCAGGAATGTGTATGACGAGATTTCCCAGGGGGTCGGTTTCCATTTCGTATCCCGGCCCGCAAAGGGCATCGATGACGATTTCTCGAACCTTGCCTTCCTGCCCGGGAACGCCCGGGGCCTCTACAAGTCGCTTGAGGAGATCGTAGTTCATGGCTATTATCATAACCGTGCTCAACCGTGGAGTGTAGGGGAAACTTTGATCCCGGTTGCCCGCAATTTTCCCGGAGGCGCGCCATGCTCAATTTCGAATATCACAACCCGGTAAGAATCGTCTTTGGAAAGGGTTCCATTGAAAAACTTGCCCGTTTGGTCCCTGACGGAAGGGTCCTCATGACCTACGGCGGAGGCTCCATCAGACGAAACGGGGTTTACGACCAGGTTATGGATGCCCTCAAGGGGAGAGAGGTCATCGAATTCGGCGGCATCGAGCCCAATCCCACTTATGAAACATGCATGAGGGCCGTTGAGATTACAAAGAAGGAGTCCGTGGCGTTTCTCCTCGCGGTCGGCGGGGGAAGTGTCATAGATGGGACCAAGTTCATCGCTGCCGCATCCCGTTATACAGGAGGTGATCCATGGGAGATCCTCTCTATGCATGCGGAGGTCCGGGAAGCCGTTCCTCTCGGGGTGGTCCTGACCCTTCCTGCCACCGGCTCCGAGATGAATACCTTTGCCGTCATCTCCAGGTCGGAGACCCGGGAAAAGCTCCCGTTCAGTTCTCCCCACGTGGCCCCGCGGTTTTCCATCCTCGATCCTGAGACCACTTTTTCGCTCCCTGAGCGCTATCTGAGAAACGGGATCGTGGATGCCTTTGTCCATGTCATGGAACAGTTTGCGACCTATGACGTGGATACCCCCCTTCAGGACCGCCTGGCCGTTTCAATTGCGGAGACCCTCGTGGAGATCGCGCCCATGGTGTTCTCGAATCCTCCCGACTATAATACCCGGGCCACGTTCATGTGGTGCGCCACCCAGGCACTTAATGGATCTATTTCCTGCGGGGTTGTTCAGGATTGGTCGACACACATGATCGGACACGAGCTCACGGCCTTTTTCGGGCTCGACCATGGAGAATCCCTCGCCGTCGTCCTGCCGGGTGTCTGGCGTCATCAGATCCAGGAGAAGTCGGAGAAATTGGCCCTGCTTGGGAAGAGGATCTGGGGGATTTCCGGCGTTTCCGCCCGGGATGCAGCGGATCGGTGCATCGAGGCAACCGAGGGGTTCTTTCGGAGCCTTGGGATGAAGACACGTCTTGGCGAATACGGCATTGAAGGGAATGAGATAGACATGGTCGTGGACCGGTTCCGGGAGCGTGGAACGGTCTTGGGGGAACGGCAGGATATAGGACCAGGCGAGATCCGAGAGATCCTTCTTTCGAGACTGTGAGTGTGGGTGGCAGGGCTGGTTACGAGCCAGGTCAAGAGGAGACGATTTCATGAAAGATGTACAGGAAATAGGTGAACTGGATGCTTCTTCACCACGGTATGCTGAGGCCGGGGTGGATATCGACACTGCGGATCGGTTCATCGGGCGTATCCGTCCTCTTGTCTCTTCTACCTACAAACGGGGGGTCATTACAGAGATCGGGGGGTTCGCCGGTCTCTTTGCCCTGGATCGGGACCGGTACCAGGAGCCCATCCTTGTCGCATCCACGGATGGGGTGGGAACCAAGCTCAAGATTGCCTTCATGGCAGGGGTTCACAACACGGTCGGAATCGATCTCGTCGCCATGTGTGTGAACGATATCCTCGTCTGCGGTGCCCAACCACTCTTTTTTCTCGACTATTTCGCTACCGGAAAGCTTGATCCGGATATCGCCGTCCAGGTTGTTTCCGGGATCGCTGCCGGTTGCCGGGATGCCTCCTGTGCTCTCATCGGAGGAGAGACCGCGGAGATGCCTGGTCTGTATCAGGCGGACGAATACGATCTTGCAGGTTTCGTCGTAGGGGTCGTCGAACGGGGCAAAATCGTCGACGGATCCGAGATCGGAGTGGGACACGCCGTTATTGCACTCGCATCGAGCGGCCTCCACAGTAATGGCTTTTCTCTGGTCAGAAAGATCTGCTTCAGTGAACTGGGTCTTTCACTGTCGGACCGGATTCCTGAACTTGACGACATGACCCTTGGAGAGGTCCTTCTCACCCCAACCCGGATCTACGCCAACACGATCCTTCACCTTCTCAAACACTTCCGCATCCATGGGATGGCACACATAACCGGAGGCGGCCTCCTTGACAACATCCCCCGCGTTCTGCCCCGTACATGCAAGGCGGTTATCAAGAAAGGGAGTTGGGATGTGCCGTCCGTATTCGGCTATCTCCAGAAAAAGGGGCGAGTGACGGAAGAAGAGATGTTTCGAGTCTTCAACAACGGGATCGGGATGGTCCTGTTCGTCCCGGAGGCCGAGGTTCCGGACCTCCTCTTTCAGGTCAGGGCATTTGGTGAGCAGGCATGGGTGATCGGAAGGGTGGAGGAGCGTGGGGGCGGACCGCCTGTTGTCTTCACGGAGTCTTGAGGATCGAAGCGCGATCCTGTTGTCGGATAGATCACTCCGGGGAGTTGGGCATCTTAATGATAATGTCTGATGCCGATGGAAAAATCTGATATGCGGCGTTGCACATCTGTTCAGCTTTTTTGAATGGCATCATTCAGGTATGGCTTGGATCATCGGGTGCGGAAGATGAACCCATGACCCTTTCCCGCAGATCCTTGCCCACCTTGAAAAAGGGGAGTTTTTTGGGGCCCACCTGGACCTTCTCTCCGCTTCGGGGATTTCTTCCGATATACGGCTCATATTCCCGGACAGAAAAGCTTCCAAACCCCCGAATCTCGATTCCTTCCCCCCGGACGAGGGCTTCGGTCATGATGCGGAAGAATTCGTTGACCACGTATTCGGAGACTTCCTGGCTGATGCCACTTTCCCGCGCCAAGGTTTCGATGATCTGGGATTTGTTCACGATGTGGTCCTATAAATCGATTCAATTAGGAATTTATGCTGTATTTTTCTGCTGTTAATATCAAATGGGCTTACCTTTGGCAAGGGGAGTGGTATTTCGTGGAAAATCCCGGAAGATGGCGTTGTAAAAGGTCTCCGTTGAGAAGCGCAGTCAACGGGAAAAAGGACCATTTTTCAAGGGTCCTTACCGGCATTGTGAGGTAGAAGGGTCATGAAACAATGGATGGAAAGGCTCAAAAAAAAGTGGAAAGACCCTTTTGAGGAAATTCCCCCCGGGGAGGATCGGGAAGATCTGGATAAGTGGAGTGCTGAGGCTTCCGCTGGACCCTGCCAGGAAACGATTGAACCCATGGAGTCCATGCCAGGACCTCCCGTAGGGGATGTTGTCGGCCCGCCGGACAGCCTGCGTCATTATCACTCTCCCGAGGAGCGGATGGACGCAGACCCGGACCATCAGGCTGTGCCCGTGTCTTCTCCGACGATTTTGTCCCAGGAAGAGGTTGCCGGTCCCGAAGGCAAACCCCGTTTCTTTCAAAGGCTTCGTGAGCGGATGGGCAGGACCCGGGGGTTCATTCGCAGGATGGACACCCTTCTCCTCGGGAAAAGGGAGATAGATCCCGAACTCCTGGAGGAACTCGAGGAGCTTCTCGTCACATCGGATATTGGGGTCAAGGCCGTGACTGAGATCTTTGACCAGATCCGGGATGAGGTGAAACGCCGGGAGCTTTCCGACCCGGCCGTCCTGAGGGACCGTATTCGGGAGAGGATCCTTGGATTTCTTCAGATCCCCGCCCCTCCGCTGTCCTGGCTTCCCGCGCCTTTTGTCCTTCTCGTGGTCGGGGTGAACGGTGTGGGCAAGACCACAACCATCGCAAAGCTCGCACATCATCTTGTCCGTGAGGGAAGGTCGGTCCTTCTCGTGGCTGCGGATACCTTCCGAGCCGCTGCGGGTGAACAGCTCGAGGTCTGGGGAAAGAGGATCGGCTGCCCTGTTGTCCGCCATCAGGAAGGGGCTGATCCTTCGTCGGTCGCCTATGATGGGATAGAGGCTGGCATCAGGCGGGGGGTCGACGTCATAATCGTTGACACGGCGGGTCGTCTCCACACCAAGGTCAACCTCATGGAAGAACTCAAGAAGATCCGGCGCGTGATCGGGAAAAAACTGCCAGGCGCCCCAAACGAGGTCTTTCTCGTCCTTGACGCCACGACCGGCCAGAACGCCCTTGCCCAGGCGAGGCTTTTCAAGGAGGCGGCGGACGTGACCGGCATCGTGTTGACGAAGCTCGACGGCACGGCAAAGGGCGGAATCGTCGTCGGCATCGCCCGGGAGCTTTCTATCCCAATTCGCTACATCGGAGTAGGCGAGGCCATGGAAGACCTCCGTTCTTTCAATCCCGAGGAATTTGTGGACGCCCTTTTTGCAGAGGATGAACCCGAGTAACGGAACGTCCTTGACTTTTGGGTTTTTTAATCTTTGATGGTCTCGTAAAAAGTCCCAGACTCGTCATGCCGGACTTGATCCGGCATCCAGAACATATTGAAAACACTGGATTCCGGCCTCCGCCGGAANNGACTTTTTACGAAACCATCAATCTTTGAATATCGTCAGAGAGGCAGGTCGGGTTAGCGCAGTGTAACCTGACAAAAGCACTATGTGTTTGCCGCCTTGGATTGGCCGCTTTTCAGTTTCCGCCGCCATGTCGTGACCGGGGGCATACCCGGCAGATTGGGGAGCAGGTAATTGGGATTTCGAAGGGATAGGCCGTGAGTGAGGTTGTTCTGAGTCGGCCATGGGTTTGTCGGGATATGCGCTACGCTAACCCGACCTCTCATAGGGAAGTCAAGCCCCGAAAAATCGACGTTTTGCCTGCCTTATGGGCGCATGAATCCATTGGCCATCGAAATCGAATCACTCGGGCACTCGGGTTCATACGCGTGTTAGTCGATAGGTGGCGTTGGTTGTCCGGATGAGCACCCATGGGGTCGACCGACCCTCTCGCATAGGATGTCCGCTAGGCGGCATCAAATCAGTAACATTGGGTATCTGGTCCAGGGTCATCCCGCGAGCTGCCTCGTGACTACGCAGGGGCCTACTTGGCGTGGCCAGAGGGCGGGTAGGAGGTCAGCTCGAAAGACAACGCCTTGCTCACCGTTGTGACGGCTTAGCAACTCATTTCACGACCGCCGCCGACTCCTGCGGGTGGCTCCACTTCACCGTCGCCAAAATGCTCCGATCAGGCATCATCAAGTTCGCGAACATGTCCACTTTGCCCACATCAATGGCAACCACGACTCGCTCTCCCTGCGCTTGCTCCGCCAGCTTCTCCCAGTTAACACGGTTGAATTCCGTCGCACGATACGTAAACTTTGCCATGGGGGTACCTCCTGCTCTCTCGGTTGGTTCTTCGGGTCTGTTAAACATACCGCCGAGTTCCGAGGACCCCCATTTCTCTCGTTTTATAACTGACTACAAGGCTTCAGGCGGAGGTCTCCGGTGGATAGATGAGGGGGGTCTTTCGCAGACGGGTCACGACCTGTTCCCTTCCGATGGCCACCAAACAGTCAAAGAGGCCCGGCCCTACGGACTGGCCCGTGACGATGGCCCGGATTCCGTTTATGACCATTCCTGAGTCGAGTCCCTGTCCGTCGATAAAATCCCGCACTGCCTGCTCCACGCCCACGAGGTCCCAGGATTCGAGTTCGTCGAGGCAGTCGGCAAGTCTGGGAAGGATCTCTCGGAGCTCCTTGTGGCGAAGGAGGTTCTTTTTGAGGGCCTTTTCTTCGATGGCATAGTGTTCTGAAAAATAGGCCCGTCCATGGCTGATGAAGTCCTTGAGCGTGTGATAGCGGGCCCGTATGAGGTCGATTACGTGGAGGAACCATTCCCGCTTTTCGGTTTCGTACTCCGCGTTCCAGAGCTCGGCCTCCTCAAGCTCCTCGCGGACGTAGGCGGCGAGCTCCTCAACAGGCATGGTCCGAATGTAGTGGGCGTTGATGGAAAGCGCCTTGGGGTCCGTGAAGAATTTCTTGTCACCCGGCTGGTAGTTGAAGATGGAATTGGCCCTGCTGACGCCTTCGAGTGAAAAGGCCTCGATGAGTTCATCCCGCGTGAAGAATTCCCGGTCGTCCGATGTATGCCAGCCAAGCAGGACGAGGTAATTCACAAGGGCCCAGGGAAGAAACCCATGTTCCCTGTAGAAATGGACGGCGACCACCTCCCCGTGGGTCCGTTTCGAGATCTTCTGCTTCTTGAGATCGAGCGTGAGCGGCATGTGGGCGAAACGGGGTATGGGGGCCCCAAGGGCCTCGTAGATGAGGATCTGCCGCGGGGTGTTTGCAAGCCCGTCCTGCCCCCGGATCACGTGGGTGATCCCGTCATGGATGTCGTCGACCGCATTCGAGAGGAGATAGAGGGGTGTCCCGTCCGACCGGAGGATAACGAAGTCCTCGATGTCTTCAAGGTTGCGTTCCATGTCTCCATAGACTATGTCCGAAAATCGGACCGATCCTGGTCCTTCCGGGACGGCGAAGCGGATGACATGGGGGCGTCCCTCGGCTGCAAGGCGTGCTGACTCATCTGGGTCGAGGCGCCTGCATGTACGGTCGTACTTATAGGGACGTTTTTTCCTGACAGCCATCTCACGCTTTGCGTCGAGTTCCTCCTTTGAGCAGAAGCATCGGTATGCATGGCCGGATTCGAGGAGGCGGCTGGCAGCGTCACGATGGTTTCCCACATTGGCCGACTGGAAATACGGGCCCTCGTCCCAGGTGATGCCGAGCCACTCGAGCCCGTCCAGGATGCCCTGGATGGATTCGCTCGTCGAGCGCTCGGTATCCGTGTCCTCGATCCTCAGGATAAAGGTGCCCTTGTGTTTTCGGGCGAAGAGCCAGTTGTATATGGCGGTCCTTGCCCCTCCGATGTGGAGGTATCCGGTGGGGCTCGGGGCAAAACGTACTCGAACTTCGTTCATGGTTACTCCTTCCTGACAATGTGATACACGCAATCAATTGATTTATATCTCACCACA
>DIFG01000045.1:0-6984 GCA_002419025.1 Deltaproteobacteria bacterium UBA5754
CACACAAAATGACGAAGAACCTTTTATTTCCACACTTGCAGACCTTTCTTGCTGTTTAGATATGAGTTACGGCTCTCTCTCAGAATGCATTCTGGATCTGGAACGAAACGGCCACCTTATCCGAATCCGGAAAAGCGTCTCCCCATACCTCGAGATGGCGGAGATCCATCGGAGGGTTTCAGAGGCAGGAGGGCCCGCCATCCTCTACGAGCGCGTGGAAGGATGCCGGTTCCCGGCGGTCTCGAACCTCTTTGGCACCATCGAAAGGTGCAGGTTCATATTCCGGCACACACTCGATCGGACCAGGCGCCTGCTTGCACTGAAGGCATTTCCGGAAGCCGCCTTACGCTCTCCCATCCCAACCCTCTCTGCCCTGCTACACACCCCCCATGCCCTTCCGAGACGGATGAAAAACGGTCCGGTTCTCGCCGAAAGGATCACTATCAGAGATCTGCCTCCGATCATCTCCTGGCCCCGGGACGGGGGACCGTTCATCACCCTTCCCCAAGTCTATTCAGAAGCCCCGGATAGACCTGGAATCCTCCACTCCAATCTGGGCATGTATCGGATACAGCTCGCCGGAAACGAATACGGGCAGGATGAGATCGGCCTCCACTACCAGATCCACCGAGGGATCGGGGTCCACCACGCCGCAGCCCTTGCATGCGGCAAACCCCTCAAGGTGAGCATCTTTGTGGGCGGCCCGCCCGCCCACACCCTTGCGGCCGTACTCCCCCTCCCAGAGGGGCTTCCGGAGGTCCTCTTCGCCGGGCTCATGGCAGGACGAAGATTCCGGTACACAGTGAGGAACGGCCACGTGATCTCTGCGGATGCCGACTTCTGCATCCTTGGGACCGTCCACCCAGGCGAAACACGGCCGGAAGGGCCTTTCGGCGACCACTTGGGCTACTACAGCCTCATCCACCCGTTTCCGTTCATTCAGGTCCAGTCGGTTTACTGCCGAAAGGACCCGGTCTGGCCTTTCACTGTTGTGGGGCGCCCGCCCCAAGAAGATACGTCCTTCGGAAAACTCATCCATGAACTCACGGCCTCGCTCGTTCCCCGGGAGATCCCTGGACTAAGGGCGATCCATGCAGTGGACGCGGCTGGGGTCCATCCCCTGCTACTCGCCATCGGAAGCGAAAGGTACGTTCCCTACCAGAAAAGGCGTCCAATGGAGCTCCTCACCACTGCCAACGCCCTGCTCGGCTTCGGCCAGTGCTCTCTTGCCAAGTATCTCCTGATCGTGGCTTGCGAAGACGCGCCCGGCCTTGACATCCAGGACGTTCCAGCGTTTTTCCTCCATCTACTTGAACGGATCGACTGGAGACGCGACCTCCACTTCCAGACCTCAACCACCATAGACACCCTGGACTACACGGGCACCGGGCTCAACGAGGGATCCAAGGTCGTGATCGCCGCTGCCGGAGAAAGAAAACGGGTTCTGGCCCGCGAGATCCCTGCCGGTCTGACCCTCCCTGAAGGCTATGGGGCAGCTGTCTCACCCATCCCCGGGATCCTTGTGGTCCAGGGACCTGCTTTTCAGGACTATGAATCCGAAAAGACCGGAATGGTAAGACTTACTTCTCATCTCACCCAGGAGCGACTTTCCGGCTTCCCTCTTGTCGTCCTTGTGGATGACGCGAATTTCTGCGCCCATTCCTTCAAAAATTTCCTCTGGGTGACGTTCACCAGGTCCGACCCTGCCCGTGACATCCATGGCGTCGATCCCTTCATCGAGTATAAACACTGGGGGTGTCATGGGCCCCTCATCATCGACGCCCGTGTCAAACCCCATCACGCCCCCGCCCTTGTGGAAGACCCCGACGTAACCCGTCGGGTGGAAAGGCTTGCGGCGGCCGGGGGACCACTGCACGGCATCATATGATCCCCGATCATTCGTGGACGGCTTTGGGATTGTGCTCCCCCGGTCCTTTCATGCTATATTTTTGAAGTACAGAATGATGTCATGCCACTCACAAAACCAAAGGAGGTCACGCTATGGATAACAGATGGATCGCCGCTGGGGTCGGACTCACCCTTTTGACGGGTGTAGGCGGATGCACGCCGCCCGAGACCAAGACGGGAAAGGGCGCAGTCTACGGAACGGCAGGTGGGGCCGCCGCAGGGGCCATCATCGGCCAAGCGGTCAGCCATGACACCAAGGGCACCCTCATCGGAACGGCCATCGGCGCTGCGGTCGGGGGGCTCGCCGGTACAGGCATAGGGCGCTACATGGACAATCAGGAACAGGCCCTCAGGAGCGCCATGGCACACTCAAACGCCACTTCCATACAGCGTACCGGGGATGCCATCTCCGTCACCTTCAAGGGCGATGTCCTTTTTCCCACCGGGTCAAGCGCCATCCAGCCGGGCGCCTATGTGGAAATCGACCGAATGGCCCAGGTACTACAGCAGTATCCCGAGACCCGCATCCGTATCGAGGGCCATACGGACAGCACCGGCTCCGAACAGACCAATCTGGAGCTCTCCCAGAGACGTGCCGAGGCCGTAAAAACCGCCCTCATCTCCCGCGGCATCGCACCGGAAAGGGTCACCGCCCTTGGATACGGCGAGAGCAGGCCGATCGCAAGCAATGCCACCCCTGAAGGACGCCAGCTCAACCGAAGGGTGGAGGTCTTCATCGAACCCCGGGTCTGAGAAAAAATGCGCGAAACCCTTGCCATGATCCTGGCCGGCGGTGTTGGAAGCCGCCTCAATGTCCTCGTGAGCCACCGGGCAAAACCTGCCGTACCTTTTGGCGGAATCTACAGGATCATCGACTTCGCCCTGTCTAACACCATGAACTCCGGACTCACCAGGGCCGCGGTACTCACCCAGTACAAACCGCTCTCCCTCATGCGACACATCAGCACCGGGGCCGCATGGGACTTCACCGGCCGCACCCGGATCATCGAGATCCTGCCTCCACGGACCGGCGAGAAGGATTCGGACTGGTACAAGGGCACCGCTGACGCCGTCCGTCAGAACATGGACTTCATCGAGGCCCGCCCATCCCGGCAGATCCTCATCCTCTCCGGCGACCACGTCTACCACATGGACTACAGGGACATGGTGAACCACCACCGGAAAACCGGGGCCGAGGTCACGGTCGCCATGATGCCTGTCCCGTGGGAGGATACGCACCACTTCGGCATCGGCATCCTGGACGAGGCGGGGCGCATCGTGGATTGGGAGGAAAAACCCAAAAAGGCCCGCTCCAACCTGGCATCCATGGGGATCTATGTCTTCAATACCCCTTATCTCCTCGACGCTTTGAGGCGCACGAAAGACATGGACTTCGGCCACCACATCATTCCACAGGCCCTGGCCGACGAGGTCCTCTATGCATACCGGTTCAACGGGTACTGGAGGGACGTGGGCACTATCCACGCATTCTGGGATGCGAACATGGACCTCATTCGCCCGGCGAGCGGGCTCTCTCCCGAGAACTGGGGGATCGCTACGAACCTCGACTGCGACCTTCCTTACGATCGACCGCCCATCGAGATCCATCCCGGGGCACGTGTTGCCAACTCGGCGATTTCCCCTGGATGCTCCATCCACGGGACCGTCGTCAATTCGGTCCTATCTCCGGGGGTCAAGGTGGAAAGAGGCGCCGAGGTCCACGATTCGGTCCTCATGCATGACGGCCTCGTCGAGACAGGGGCCATCCTCAACAGGGTCATCGCAGACAAACATGTTTCCATAGGACCTGACTGCCGAATCGGAATCGGTGATCCATCCATTCCGAACGAGCGGTATCCCACGCATCTCACAACGGGGCTCACGGTCATCGGCAAGTGGGCAGTCTGTCCTGCCGGCACAAAAGTGGGGACGAACTGCGTTGTGGGACCCCGTGTCTCCGAGACCTCTTGGGCCGGCATCCCATCCCTCCCGGACGGAGGCACCAAAGAGGCCTGATCCTTAACCACTGCCATCACCGATTTCTCCCCTCTGAAAGGACATCTTCCATGACCTTCCAGGAGCTCATCACGAGCCTCAACGAATACTGGCAACGCCAGGGCTGTCTCCTCCTCCAGCCCTACGACATGGAGGTCGGGGCCGGGACCTTTCATCCGGCCACATTCCTCCGGTCCATCGGGCCGGACCCGTGGCGCGTGGCCTATGTCCAGCCTTCCCGAAGACCTACGGACGGCCGCTACGGCGAGAACCCCAACCGCCTCCAGCACTACTACCAGTACCAGGTGATCCTCAAACCCTCCCCTGACGACGTGCAGGACCTCTACCTCGCAAGCCTCGCCTCCTTCGGGCTTGATCTCGCGGACCACGACGTCCGTTTCGTGGAGGACGACTGGGAATCCCCCACCCTCGGGGCCTGGGGGCTTGGCTGGGAGGTCTGGCTCGACGGGATGGAGATCACCCAATTCACCTACTTCCAGCAGGTCGGAGGCCTGGACGTGAGACCCGTCTGCGCCGAGATCACCTACGGCCTCGAGCGGATCGCCATGTATCTCCAGGGCGTGAACAATGTATATGACCTCCTCTGGAACAAAACGGTCCGCTACGGAGAGGTCCACCACCGGGACGAGGTGGAGTTCTCCTGCTATAATTTCGAGGCGGCTGACGTGGACGCCCTCAAACAGGTCTTTTCTCTTGCCGAGGCGCAAGGACATGCCCTCATAAACCGGGGACTCGTCCTCCCTGCCTATGACCAGTGCCTCAAGTGTTCGCACGCCTTCAATCTCCTCGATGCCAGGGGCGCCATCAGCGTGGCCGAACGGACCGCGTACATCGGACGGGTCCGGAACCTGGCCAGGGCCGTGGCCGAGGGATATTCTGCAAGCCTCGTGCCTGCAAAACGGGGAGATGCCTCATGACCGCCAAGAACCTCCTTCTCGAGATCGGGACCGAAGAACTCCCCGCTTCCTTTCTCTCCCCTGCCATGGAGGACATGGAACGCCTCGCAAGGGAAGGGTTTTCCTCCCACCGCCTCGGGCACGGTGGGATTCGGACCTGCGCCACCCCGAGACGCCTCGTCATTTCGGTCTCAGACCTTGCAGAAAGGAGCGAAGACAGGAACGAGAGGATCGTCGGTCCCCCTGCCAAGGTGGCATTTGGACCGGACGGCCTGCCCACCAGGGCTGCCGAGGGCTTTGCCCGAAACAACGGAATCCCGGTTTCGGAGCTATCCATCGAGGAGACCGAACGCGGCCCCTATGTAGTTGCGCGGAAACACCTCGCCGGAAGACCGGTCCGCGAGATCCTTCCCGACCTCCTTCCCCGACTCGTCCTCGCCATCCCCTTCGCAAAATCCATGCGCTGGGGTGACTTCGATGTGCGATTTGCACGCCCCATTCGATGGATCTGCGCCCTATACGGAAAAGATGTCATCCCCTTCGAGATCGCTGGCGTCAGGGCTGGCGCCGAGAGCCGTGGACACCGTTTCGCTTCTTCCGGATCCATCCCTGCATCCTCGGATCTCCAAAGCTTCGAAAAGGCCCTTGCAGAAAAGGGGGTCATCCTGGACGCGCACGAGCGGAGGCGCATCCTCTGTGCCGAGGCGGAGAAGGCCGCCGCGCAAGTCGGAGGTGCCATCCTCCCTGACGACGAGCTCGCCGCGGTCAATGCGGGGCTCACCGAGTGGCCCAGGGCGATCCTCGGCTCCTTTGACAGGCGGTTCCTCGCACTCCCCAGGGACGTACTCATCACATCCATGCGTGAGCACCAAAAATACTTCGCCGTGGTGGACGGGAAGGGAGAGCTCCTTCCTCACTTCGTCGCCATCACCAACACCCTCTCGAAGAGGCCGGACATCGTGAGATCCGGTCATGAACGGGTCCTTTCCGCCCGGCTCTCTGACGCCGAATTCTTCTACTCAGAGGACACAAAACGGCCCCTTGAGGACCTGGTCCCAAGGCTCGGCGGGGTCGTCTTCCACAAGGGTCTCGGCACCCTTCTCGCAAAGACCCGCCGGGTGGAGACAGGGGCACGCCGAATCTGCATGGACATTGCCCCGGAGCTCGCCTCCATTGTGGAAAGGGCTGCACATCTTGCAAAGGCCGACCTCGTCTCGGGCATGGTGGGCGAGTTTCCCACGCTCCAGGGTGTCATGGGCCGGGAGTATGCGCGTGTCTCTGGCGAAGATCCACGGGTAGCAGATGCCATTGCCGAGCACTACCTCCCATTGCGTGCAGGCGGAGATCTTCCGGCAAGCCTGGCAGGGGCCGTCCTTGCCATTGCCGACAAGATGGACACCATCTGTGCCACCTTTGCCCTCGGGCTCCAGCCCACGGGCGCTGCCGACCCATACGGATTGAGAAGACTCGCCCTTGGGGTCATGCACATCCTCGAGAGGCGAGACATCTCCCTATCCCTGGCCACACTCATCGGCGAGGCCCTCCTCCAGATCGAACCCCATCTCCCCATCCGTCCGGGCCTCGCGGACGAGATCCTCCAGTTCTTCCTTCGAAGATTCCATCACGACCTCGTCTCCCGTGGCAGGGATGCGGACATCATCGAGGCCGCAACCCGTTCCGGATTCGGCGACGTGCCGGACTGCCTTGCCCGCATCCATGCCCTCTCAGAGGCCCGCACGAGTCCGGAGTTCGAGGACCTCAGCGCGGCCTTCAAGCGCGTCATGAACATTTTAAAGGGCTTTCCAGGCGGCTCCGTCTCCCCGGAACTCCTGAAGGAAGACCAGGAACGCGACCTCTTCAACGCCTTCTTGAAGACAGAAGCAGCCGTCGATCCCCTCATCGAAGCACGGCGATACCCAGAGGCCATGGAGGGCCTCATCGGGCTCAAGGCGCCCATCGACCGATTCTTCGACTCGGTCATGGTCATGGTCGAGGACCCAGCCGTGCGGGAGAACCGTCTCGCCCTCCTCTGGCACGTATCCCGTCTCTTCCTCCGGGTCGGGGACCTCTCGGCCATCCAGCCCCGGCAGTAGGGACGAACATTTTTTCAGTGTTGATCGTACTGCAAAAACCTTGAATTCTGATCCCGCTCAAAAAGCCCGAG
>DIFG01000045.1:7031-9659 GCA_002419025.1 Deltaproteobacteria bacterium UBA5754
GATCGGGTTTTTTCAGCGGGATCAGATTTCCATTCGGGATCCGGTAAAGATGGAGGCATGGATCCTCGCCTACGTGCTCCTCGTGGTGACCCTTTCGGGGATCGTCCGCGTGGTCTGCGGTTTCGGAAACGCCCTCATCGCCATGCCCCTCCTGGCGCTCGTTCTCGACCTGACGGTCGTGACCCCGCTCGTCGCGATCCAGTCCCTCCTATTCAGTCTGTTCATCCTCGCCCGAACACACCGCTCGATCCATCTCGGCCCGGCGATACGGCTCTTCGCATGGTCCCTGGCCGGGATCCCCCTCGGGCTCCTGCTCCTCACCGGAGGCCTTGAATCCTTCCTCAAGACAGGGCTCGGCCTCATCATCGCGGGTTATTCGGTCCTTTGCCTTGCCAAAAGACGTCCCGGACACCTTCAGAACGACCGATTTCTGCCCTTCTTCGGCCTTGCCGGTGGGGTGCTCGGAGGGGCGTACAACACAAACGGCCCCCCGATCGTGATCTACGGGCTCATGCGGGGATGGGACGCCCCGGCATTTCGGGCGACCCTCCAGGGCTATTTCCTCGCAACAGGGGCCATCGTCTCCCTGGCCCAAGGCCTTGCCGGGCTCTGGACGCGCGAGGTGCTCGCGTTCCTTGTCCAGTCCATGCCGGCGGTCCTACTCTCCGTCTGGGCAGGGCAGCTCCTTGCCGGACGCATCCCGGCCGGGGCGATGGAACGGGCGATCCACTGCATCCTGATACTTGCAGGGGGGCTGCTCGCGGCCCGGGGACTTTCCTGAACCATACCGCCTGAAAGAGAACCTCAGGGGCTCAACGTGAGGGGGGATGGCCCGCTGGATGTCCTTGAATTATTGATGGCGGGCTTTCCGACCCGGAGCGATCCTGCCGCGTAGCGACATATTGATCTTCAATCGATTTTGTGCGATTGATATCTTATGTGACCTTTCGAGGGTAGGCGCCATGGAAAAGATCGTGAACCTCCATATCGAAAAACTGCCCGAGGGCGTTTATCTCGCCACCAGTGACGCGATTCAGGGCCTGGTGGCCCAGGGCCGGACGATACAGGAGACACTGGAAATCGCCAGGGACGTTGCTAAAAAATTGCTTGAAGCCCGAAGCGAGCGGGAAGGATGCCAGGCTTTGCCGTCAGCCGAGGATGCCTTCGACTATCCCCTGATCGTCAATGCCTGATGGGGCGTCTCGGCGGGTTCAGGTATCGGGAAATCGTCAGACGGCTCAAGCGGTACGGTTTCGAGTTTGACAGGCAGGCCGCTGGGAGCCATGAAATCTGGTACAACCCCGAAACGAATCGGTACACCACCATTCCCAATCATCCGGGGGAGATGCCGGAAGGAACGCTCAAGGCCATTCTCAGACAGGCGGGGATAGAACCGGAGGAGTTTTTAGAAAAGTGATAAAAACAAGGCGATAAAACGTACTGAAAGGAGTGGGAAATGTACAGGAAGGACGTTCTTGTTCCGGACCGGAAAAACCGCTGCTTCCTCCAAAAACCACAGCAATCCCTCCTGGCGAGTGTGACCATGCTCGCGCTTGCATTGCCGCTGATAACAGTACCCGCAACAGCTGACGCCTCTGATTTTATGCGGAAGTTAGATGCACTCAACCGAGGTGATATCATGGAATATAATCGGCTGTGCGATGAGGAACGAAAGCGTCGTGACATGGAGTTCCAGATTCAAGAGCAACAGTATAAGATTCAAGAGCAACAGCGTAAGCTCAATGATATACAAGATGAGATCGACAGGATGCGATGGGATAGTGACAGCAAGAAACAATGGAATTGTTGGTAGTTTTTAATCAATGGGACGTTCTGGTGACGTCTCGCGCTTCCGGCAAGTAGAGAGCAGAATTCGATTCTTTTTGATTTTTACTTTTTTGGATTGCGGCAAGATAGTTATTGATGAAGGTTGTCATTATATCATCAATACTTTCTTTTATTGCTTTAGTTATGCGACTGCTGCCAGCGTAGCCAAAAGACCCCTCATTCCATATAGTTGTGCCGTAATGGTGTCTATTATTTAGTTTAATCTGATCTTTAAGTTCTATATCTATCCTGAATCCGTGAGTTTCCTGTCGAAAATATGGTTTATTAACTTGAAATAATTGGATATTTGGGCTATGATGCGCTTCACTTGAAATCCTGATTCGAGGTCTTCCATTAAGCGCTTCATCCTTGAACGATCCACGAAGGAATATTACTCGAGCCATTCCGGCTTGGCCTTGGTTGGCCTTGCCCTGAACAAATTCACGGACATTTCCAGGATAGGCAGAAAGGGGTTTGGCATCTCCGATGCTGATGTCCTCAAGAGCTATCTTGGTCTTCTTGCCTTGGGGAAGAGCGACTACGCCGCGATTACGGACAAGAGGGACAAAAATCATTGGCTCTTCGTCATTTCGTGTGGAATTTGATCGGTTTCCAGTGCGCAGTTGCATACCGCCTCGTCATTCCGGCGGAGGCCGGAATCCAGTATAGAACGTGAATTATGAGGCCGTGCGTCTATCTTCCGGCCGGCCGCAGAAACGAAACCCTGTATGTGGGTGTCACATCCGATCTCGTAAAGCGCATATGGGAACACAAGAACAATGTGGTGCCAGGCTTTACCCG
>DIFG01000075.1 GCA_002419025.1 Deltaproteobacteria bacterium UBA5754
CAACCTCTTGAAGCAGGACTTCCATGCCACGTCACCGGGTCAGGTCTGGCTGAGCGATATAACCTACATTCCCACGGATGAAGGATGGCTTTATCTCGCAGCCCACAAGGATATGTGCAGTAAGAAGATCGTTGGCTATGCAATGGGTCCGCGAATAACCAGGAATCTCGTGATGGAGTCGCTTTTCCGTGCGAGACTCACCACCAAACCTAAAGACAGGACTTCTTCACCACTCGGATCGCGGCAGCCAGTACTGCTTCCAGGAATTCGGCAGCCTTCTCGAACAATTCGGGATGCGGCCTTCCATGAGCGGAAAGGGCAACTGCTTCGACAATGCCCCCATGGAAAGCTTCTGGGGGCTCCTTAAAACCGAACTCGCCTTTCATCGACACTTCACCACCAGAAAGGAGGCCCAACGGGAGATCACGGAATACATAGAGGTTTTCTACAACCGGCAAAGACGCCAGGAGAAACTCGGCTACCTTTCGCCCGCCGCCTTTGAAAAGACATTTTATGAAAAAGAACTCGCTGCATGAATCCTTTGGTGTCCACTATTGTCAACAGACCTCAATTTGGGGCCGGACTTCGCGCCGGTTCATCACCCCAGATACGAACCGAACGCCACCTTGCTGCCCTATTCGGCTGGTTTCATGGATAATCCTGCCGTGTGGGGCGCACCATGATGTCGCTTATGTGGACATGGGGCGGCTGGCTGACCACGAAATGGATGGCATTGGCGATGTCTCCGCCGTGGAGCAGCGGGCCGAATTTCTCATGGAAGGTCTTGACCATGTCGTCCGAGTAACCGGCTCCGGCCTGGAAGCCGCTTATGACAATGCCAGGTTCAACAAGGGAAACCCGCACTCCGAGCGGCCCCACCTCGCGTCTGAGCCCTTCGGCCAGGGAGTGGACCGCGAACTTTGAGGAGCCATACACAGCACTGAAGGGCGAGACATGTCTTCCCACCACCGAGCCTACTATGACGATATCAGCCGCCCGGGCGGGGAATTCCTGGCGCTGGATTTCGACCATGCGTTGCGCCGCTTTCTGAAGCAGGGCCAGGGTGCCGGTGACATTGATAGCGAGGAGATCTTCGAACTGTGCGAGGTCGGCGCTCATCACCGAACCGCCCAGGCCACGACCGGCATTTGCGATAACGATATCCGCCGGCGCCCCAAAATGGCGCAATGCTGCGTCAAACAGGGATTCCAGGACATTGATGTCCGTGGCATCACCGGCCACGCCTTTGAAAGGCGCGCCCAGATCCTGTTCCAGCATGGCAAGTTTTTCGCTGTTGCGGCCGTTTCCGATTATTGCGTAGCCGGCTTCCACGAATTTACGTGCTGTTGCCTCACCAATTCCAGAAGTGGCACCGGTAACAATGGCGATACGGGAATACATTTGGGACATGGAAATCTTGTCTCCTCGACGTATGGATTGGCGGCCTCAATTTACTCCAGGCCGCACAAAACGTCACGGAGCCATAAAAGAAGATGTGGGTGCATAAACAGCGTGGCGCAGCATACCAAATGGAATGCCTTTGGAGGATATGTTCCCATTGACATTTACCGTCAAAGACCTTAAGGAGCTAACTGGAAGCGGAAAGGGTACTGGTGGCCCTCCCGGACTTCAAATCCGGTGCACGGGGTGAAGAGCCTCGTGGGTGGGTTCGATTCCCATGCGCTTCCGCCATTTCTATAAAGTTATGCCGACGATTACCTTCCTTCCCTCAGGGATCACAGTCCAGGCGGAATCAGGGGAAAATCTCCTCCGCGTCGCCATGAAGGCGGGCATCCATGTGAACGCCTCCTGTGGAGGCGCGGGTGTCTGCAACAAGTGCAAGGTCTTTGTGGAATCCGGCGAGGTAACAGGTGAACGTCTACCGGACGGGGGCTGGAAGGCCTGTGTCACCACTGCCCTTACGGATGTCACCGTCCGGATCCCTGTGGAATCGGAGATGGACAGGAAGGTCCTTGTCCGGCCCCTGGCAAGGCGCGCTGCCTCTTGGGCCGAGGTCGCTGGGGATGCCGCACGTCTTCGTATCCACCCCCCTGTGGAGAAGATCTCGATCGCCCTTCCTGCGCCGACCCTTCAGGACAACGTGAGCGATCTCGAACGTCTGAAGAGGGAACTGGCCCAGGGTCGGCTTCAGGATGTGGCCATCGATATCGACAGCGAGGTCCTTGCCCATCTACCCGAAAGCCTTCGCACCGGGGAATGGACAGTGACCGTAAATCTCATGGAGGGGGCGCGTCAGGACCAGCGGCGTCTCATACGGGTGGAGCCGGGGGCAGCGAGTGAAGGACACCTGGGTGTGGCGGTGGACATCGGGACAACCACGGTCTCTGCCGAACTCATTGATCTCGCAACAGGCAAGATCCTTGCCGGGGCCTCGGATTACAACCCGCAGGTGAGTTACGGAGAGGATGTCATATCGCGTATGGAGTTCGCCCGCAGGAACGGGGGGCTCGAAATCCTTCAGACCGGCATTGTAAAGTGCCTGGACGGGCTCGTCCGGGAGGTCCTTGCAGCCTCTGGCTTTGGTGCGTCGTCCTTGAGCATCCTTTCCATTGCGGCTAACACGGTCATGACCCATTTCCTCCTTGGTCTGGAAACACGCTATCTCCGCTCGGATCCATACTGCCCGGTCGCCACCCAGTTCCCCCCGGTCAGGGCCAGAGACCTGGGGCTCGACGTCCCAAACCACGTGCGGGTCTTTCTTGCCCCGTGTGTGGCGAGCTACGTGGGAGGAGACATCACCGCCGGTGTCGTTGGGGTCGGCGTGAACACACGGCCCGATCTCACGCTTTTCATCGACATCGGGACGAACGGGGAGATCGTCCTGGGAAACGCCGACTGGATGGCCTGCGCTGCCTGCTCAGCAGGGCCAGCCTTCGAAGGCGGCGGCATCAGGCATGGAATGCGGGCGACCACCGGGGCCGTCGAGGCGGTAAGGATCCATCCAGAAACGTGGGAGCCCATGGTGCTCGTGATCGGCGGGAAAAAGGCCAAAGGCATCTGCGGCTCCGGAATCATCAGCCTCCTTGCAGGACTTTTTACTGCGGGCGCCCTGGACCAGCAGGGGAAATTCCGGCGGGATAAAAAGACGGCCCGGATACGATCCGGGAGGGACGGCTGGGAGTACGTGGTGGTCTTTGGTGCAGAGACGGCGACAGGTCAGGACATCGTCTTCACTGAGGCAGATGTGGAAAACCTCATTCGGGCCAAGGGGGCCATGTTCGCGGGATATCTCACCCTCGTGGAGTCCGTCGGCATGGGCCTTGAGGACATCGAACGGGTGATCCTAGCCGGAAATTTCGGAAGTTATCTGGATCTGGACCAGGCGGTCACCATCGGTCTTCTGCCAGATCTGCCCCGGGAGCGGTTCTTCTACGCAGGGAATTCATCCCTTCTCGGCGCCCGCGCCGCTGCCCTTTCCTGGCCCATGTCAAAGGTCATGGCGAACGTCGCCAACATGATGACCCATTTTGAGCTGAGCAACAGCCCGATGTTCATGGACCACTACGTCTCATCCCTCTTTCTTCCCCACACAGACCTCAGTCTTTTCCCCTCCGTGACCCTTCCGAGCTGATACCTGCCTGAATCCGTGAGATATGCACTCAACCCTTCGATTTCACGGATAAGCCGACGGCTGGGGTATTTGTGGAGTGAGGCGCCCATGGACGGGCGCTATTTGCCGCACGGAATAAATACCCCAGCCGTCGGCTTACGGATTCAGGACCTGGCCTCTCGACAGGCAGGTTCATGCAGATGCGGATCAGGAATCCTCAGTTCCTACGGCTTATTGATGATTGATTCGTACGCAAGCCTTGCGGCCTCTGCATAGTCTTCCGGGTAATGACCGGTGATCCACCGCTCCTGCCGTTCGCTGAAGGCCCCAGGGGACTTGAAGTGGCGCGGAAGAAGGCAGTAGAAGAGTCGCTGGTCGCTGTCCAGGGCGTCGAACCTTTTTGATACCTCATAACAGGTGACCATCTCGGCCCCGAGGGCATCGAGCGTGTGGATCACCCGAAGGATCGCCCTGTCGAGGGAAGATCGGATCTCCTCGTCGGCCTCGAGGACGTTACCCACCGGCTTCTTGGCCATGATCTGGATCTCACCCTGGGACCTCTGGGCCTTGGGGACATGGACGACTACGTGGTCGTCTTCAAAGAGGATGAGGTTCGAGGGGAGATCCGTTCGGCCGTCGAGCCTTTTGTTGGACCGGATCGCGGTGAGATATGCCTCGAAGAAGGACCGGCCCGTATCCTCCCGGTAGCGACGCACGAAGTCCGCGATCTGGTCTCCTATTGCGTATGCCGGCACAGGCGAACTGCCCTCCTCCAGGGGTGCTGCGTCCGGAGGGATGAGGGCGTACTGCTGATGAATCTGCTGGTGGGAGGCGTGGAGACGGTAGAGGGACGGGGAGACGTCGTATCCGTAGTTCCAGCCCCAAAGGGTCCCGGTGAAGGGAAGGCGCTCTCCGGTCTCGATGCGCAGCCTGATCGTGTCAAGGACCTTTTTTCGCATGGACTCAATGGATGTGGGGGAAAGACCGTTTCCGTCAGTCCTATCAACGGGGATTCCGAGGGCGGCTCCCATCTGGCAGACGATCCGTTGGTAATAAAGGTGTCTCAGCCCGGTCATATCGGATCCCGAGAGGTCCCGCGCCCGGTAACGGATGGAGTCCTCGGCCATGTTTGCCGCGTAGTGACCCCAGGGGATATAGCTGTTTGCCCGCACGTATTCCCAGACATGTGTGCCCGCGGCCCGGTACTCGCCAAGGATGGGGCTTTCTCCCTGGATTCCTGGGACAAGGAGCATGGTCCTTTTGTAGTCATCAGGAAGTGCCGGGTTGTTGCCAATGGTTTCGTACAGGAGGTGGTCCCGAATGGACCGGACGGGCCTTCCTCCTTCTGCCGTCGTATAGCGGATGCCGGTCGGCCGGGAGGTCTCGTCCCGGAGGAAATCACAGGCAAGACCAGCGATGGCCTCGAGGAGCATCGGGTTCCGGGATGTCTGGGCAAGGGCAAGAAGGACCTCACGGGGGAGATCAGAGATGGAAAAGGTCCGTCCTCCTGAGCCCGTAAGGGAGCCCTCCAGGAGTTCCTTCAGGAGGGGGCTATCAGTCCCGCTTGTCTTTCTTTTTATGAACCGGAAGTTTGAAGGATCTTCCCTGAACAGGTCAGCCGGTCCTTGCAGGATGTAGGTGGCTCCCCAGAACGGAAATGGGTTCGGGATCTCGTAAACGCCGGTGGATGGAGGAAACGCCACGTCGGCATCAGGGAAGGTGGCGGAGTTTTCCACGTCTTCCCCTGTGTCTGTCTTGCCCAGAATGGAAAGGGCACATGTCTCCCTCAGATTTAGGGCATGGAAGGAGGAACGGTGGAAGGCACAGATGAAGCATCCGTCAGGGGAGATACAGGTCCTAAGTCGGGAACGGGCGGAAAGGCTTGCACAGGACACATACGACATGAAAACAGGATACTCGATGAGCCGACTAAGAGGCAACGTGAACGAAATTTCTCCCTGAATCCGTGGGCCGAAGGCGCCCGTCCATGATCGCCTCACCCCACAAATATCCCGGCCATCTGCTTATTCTGTGAAATCGAAAGGTTGGGTGCATATCTCGCGGATTCAGGTTCTCGTTTTTCGAGGTTCGCTGACGACCGTTGACAGGAAGTTCACGTTGCTGTTATGAGCTATAATAGGTTTTTCGTCATTATGTGTGGAATTTGATCGGTTTCCAG
>DIFG01000005.1:0-56043 GCA_002419025.1 Deltaproteobacteria bacterium UBA5754
TAAAGCCTGGCACCACATTGTTCTTGTGTTCCCATATGCGCTTTACGAGATCGGATGTGACACCCACATACAGGGTTTCATTTCTGCGGCCGGCCGGAAGATAGACGCACGGCTTCATAATTCACGTTTTATACTGGATTCCGGCCTCCGCCGGAATGACGAGGCGGTATGCAACTGCGCACTGGAAACCGATCAAATTCCACACGAAATGACGAAGAGCCTCTTTATTTCAGTTTTGCGAGCTGTTCTTTTGCCAGGGCTGCCTGAGAACTCGACGGGTACTTTTTCACGAGATTCTGAAAAACGATCCGCGCCCCAACATTGTCACCCAGCTTCATGAAGGCGAGCCCCTGCTTGTACATGGCATCAGGGGCCTTGTTGCTGTTGGGGAATCCATCCAGGAGTTTCTGGTAATCGAGGATCGCCTCCTCGTATCGTTCAAGTTTGAACTCGTTTTCCCCCATCCAGAAGTAGGCGTTATCCGCCAGGTCTCCCTTGGGATTCTTTTCGAGATATGTCTGAAAACTCTTGATGGAGTCTTTGTACTGGCCCTGCTTGAAAAGGGCGATTCCCTGCTCATAATAGTTGGGCTCGGCGGGAGGAGCGGCCGCTGCGGGTGCTGGTGTGCCGGGCACTGTGCCGATGACCTGTCCAACCTCGCCGGTTTGGGGAGGGGCCTGTCCGCCATAGATTTTTTGCTCGAGTGCGTCTATGCGTGCACGGTCCTGTTCCTTGGCGTAGGCGAGCTGTTCGAGTTGCCCGTTGATGCGGAGGATCTCAGCCTGAAGGACGTCGATCCTGTTTCCGATGCTTGCCATATTGGACTGTACCGCACCCTCCTCCGTCTTTTTGCCAAGTATCTCCTGCCTGAGGGTCGCCTGCTCGAGAGCAAGGGTGTTGACCCGTCTTTCAAGGAGATCGATCTGTTGGACCGGGGCGCATCCAGGAAGCATGGCCGCTGAGATGACGGCTGTGGCGAAGAGAAGGACAGATCGCGCTGACACGGGGTTTCCGACCGAGATGCGTCGAATGTTTATGTGCATTATGCGTTCCTCCCGCAGGTTCATTGTGCCTGAGACCGGTTGGGCCCCCACGATGGGGTGCTCACTGGGCCGTTGTGCCTCATGAGTATACGTTGGGCATCCCCGTTTGCAAGCATGACGAAGAGAGACTTGGTCCCGAGCCGGTTCGAGGTGAAGAGAATGAGACGCCCGTCAGGGGACCATGCCGGGTTTTCGTTGCTCCCTGAGGAGGTGAGCTGGGTCAACTCGCCCCCGTCAGGAGAGATGGTCATGATCTGGAACCGCCCGCCGATCCTGCTGACATATGCGATGCGGTCTCCACGGGGCGACCACTGGGGGTCGGTGTTGTAGTCACCCGAGTACGTGATGCGTTTAGAGGACCGGGTAGCCAGATTCATGACATAGATCTGCGGTGATCCAGACTGGTCGGAGACATACGCGATTCTCGTACCATCCGGGGACCAGGTGGGAGAGACCTTCATTCCAATGCCGCCAGTCAGTTTTTCGAGCACCTTGCCATGAGAATCGATGATAAATATGTCGGGCTGACCGTCCTTGCTGAGGGAGACGGCCAAGCGGTCCCCGTTCGGGTGCCAGGCCGGTGAGATGTTGATGCCGGGATGGCCCGCGATCTTGGTCACCTTTCCGCTTCGGAGGTCCTTGATGTAGAGGTGGGGTTTCCCGCTCCGGTAGGAGGTGTAGGCGATGCGGTTCCCATCTGGAGAGAACCGTGGGGAGAGGGTGACGGACTTGTCAGATGTGACTGCGACCGGGCCGTATCCGTCGAAATCCGCCATGAAGACGTCCTTGAACGTGCCGTTTTTCCCGACAAAGGCGATTTTTGAAAGGCTCACGCCGTGCTCTCCTGTGATCGCCGTGATGACCACGTCACAGAATTCGTGGGCCATGCGCCGGTAGTCCCCGTTTTTCCCCGTGTAGTTGCGCTGCTCGATCACCTTTTGAGAGGGCATCTCGAGGAGTCGCCAGTCCACAGAGATGGCGTCTCCGTTCGCTGTGACAGACCCGGTGACGAGGAAATCGAGCCGGTAGCGCCCCCAGTTCGCATTCGCCCTTCCACCGTACGTCATGGGATCGAGGACGGAGAAGAATCCGTGGAACGCGAGGTCGTTCGAGAGGACCTCGGCGAGTTTGCGACCAACGAGGTCGTTTTCAAAGGTGCGCGGAGTGGCGTCGAGATAGGGGACGGCTATGGGTATCTGGTGCATCCCCGGCGCCGTGATGTCGATGTAGACGATGGCTTCGGCCGGATGGGCCATGAAACAGATGGAAATGAACAGGAGAAAAACGGTTCGATACAGGGCCTTCATCATGTTCCCACCTCACCGGGACGGAATCTGATCCCGATCTCCACCGGGCCCATGCCAAGGGCCCGGGGCAGCGGCGGTAGCCTGCGAGCCTCGCGCACTGCCTTGATGGCGGATTGGTCGAAGACGGGATTTCCTGATTTTTTTTCAAAGGACGCGTTGAGGACGGTCCCGTTCCGGTCGAGGACTATCACCACGACGCAGACGAGATTTTTTGTGTCAAGAAGTTGCTCGGGAAGGATCCATGCCTCTCGGATACGGTCATAGAGTTCCGTGCAGGGATAGATGTTACAGAATTCACTGTTTTCCGCAGGGCCTGCCTGACCGCCTGGGGGTGCGTCCTTGCCTGCGTCTCCGACCTTTCCCTGCAGGGCGAGGAGCCTCTCATTGAGCTTCTCCTCATCCGCCTTTCCCTGTATGGAGCTGAGCCTTTCCTTGAGTATCTCATCGGCCTGTTTTTCCGTGACATTTTCCTTTATGGACTTGATGCGTTCGGAAAGGAGTTTCTGCTCGTTCGGAGGGGAAGAAGGCCTCTCAGCCGGTTTTTCGGGCGTGGGCTTTGGTTTTTCTTCCTTTTTCGGCGGTTTTTCAGGTTCAGTCTTGACGGATACCTGGGCCGTTTTTTTCTCGGGCTTTGGTTCGGGTTTAGGCTCAGGCTTTGGTTCGGGTTTCTTCATCGGGATCTGGACCATGGGTTCCGGCTCGGATGCCTTTGCCTTCACCGCAGGTGGAGACGGACGTGGCTGCTCTTTTTGTGCCGCCCGGGTCCTGGTCTGGGGAGGACGGGCCGGGTGTGAGGGTGCGGGGACAGGGGAGAGGCTTTTGGGATCTACCAGCCTCACAGTGGAGGTGGCCATGGCCGGTTCGTAGCGTCTCCATCGGTCCACGCCGAAGGCGGCGAGCCCGGCCACAAGGACATGTATGGCGAGTGCCAGCGCCAGCGCAAGGGTCCACTTTTCGTTCGGGGGGGTGATGGAATCCATCGTTTTTCTACTTCTGCTTCGGCTTCCCCCGTGCGTCGTCTTCCGGTGGCTCGGTGACGAGCCCCAGATCCTTGATTCCGGCCTCGCGTGTCGCGCCGATGACCTCAGCGACCACACCGTACGGGACCTCCTTGTCAGCCCTGAGAAGGACCTGTTCGGCCTCCCCCTTTCCCTTCATGCCGGCAAGGATCGTCTTCAGGGATTCGTGGTCCACCGGGGCCTTGCCGAGGATCACCGCGCCGTCAGCCCGGACTGTGATGATGATCGGTTCCTTTTTCTGGGGAATGGGCTTGGCCGAGGTCTCCGGGAGTTTCACGTCGAGGCCCTTGGTCATCATGGGGGCGGTCACCATGAAGATGATGAGAAGGACGAGCATGACATCCACGAGGGGAGTCACATTGATCTCGGAGAGATAGTTGCGTCTGCCGTTTCCGGGCGCCGGCCCTGTTCCCATGCCCATCTCAGTCGGCCTTTTCTGATGGCGTGGAGCTGGATTTCGAAGGCACGAGCCTTCGCTCCACCAGGTTCATGAAGTCGCCTGCAAATCCCTGGAGTTCGGTCTCCATTCGGGAGAGGGCGCTCATGAAGAAGTTGAATGCGATGACCGAGGGGATGGCCGCAGCCAGTCCTGTGGCCGTGGCGATGAGGGCCTCCGAGATCCCCGGGGCCACGGTGGCGAGGCTCGCCGAGCCCTGGAGCCCGATCTCGCTGAAACTCCTCATGATCCCCCAGACCGTCCCGAAGAGCCCGATGAAGGGTGCGGAGTTTCCGATGGTCGCAAGGATCGGAAGGCGCCGCTCAAGGGATGCGATTTCCTCCTGGATCCCCTTACGAAGGCTCCGTTCCAGGGTCGAGAGCCAGACTCCAGGCTCAAGGGGACGTGCCTTGGAGCTTTCCTGGAGCCGGCGAAGCTCTTCGAAGCCGGCAAGATATACCTGGGCCATGGGGGATTCAGGGAGGTCTCTTGCGGTTTTCCCGCATTTTCCCAAGGACTCCCCTTCGGAGAAGGCGTCGAGAAAGGCGGCGTTGCCGCCTCTGGCCTGCCGGAAACGGAGGGCTTTGGCGATCACGATGGTCCAGCAGAGGACGGAGAAGAAGATCAGGGAAAAGAGGACGAACTGGACCATTGGGCCTGAGCCCATGATCATGGAAAGGATGCCGCCGTGTCCATTCATTGGTGTGGATTACTCCGCATGGATGAAAATCAGGGCGAAGGATACCGGAACAGTCACTATTTATGCAATATCCGGGCAAGCTCTCCGGGGAGGGACAAGGTGGAGAGGCCGAGGCCCCGGGCCTTTTCAAGGAGGCATTCGACGGCCCGGCCTCCTTCTTCTCCCATGTCGAGGGTGAATGCGTTCACGTATAGCCCGATGTGTCCCCGGATCACCCCCTCTTCTGTTTCCTGGGCATGGGCACGAATGAATGCCCAGGGTTCTTCGGGGTGTCCCCAGGCGAAGCGGAGGCTCTGCCTGATGGCCTCTTCCATCCCCAGGACGAGTTCCTCCTCGAGGGAGCGGCGCGCCACGATCCCGCCCAGGGGGATGGGAAGGCCTGTCTCTTGCTCCCACCATGCCCCAAGGTCCTGGACGCAGGTAAGGCCGTGGGATTCATAGGTGAAACGGGTTTCGTGGATGATGACCCCGAGATCTACATCCCCTCGGGCCACGGCAGGGGCGATGGATGCAAAATGCATGGGGACGGTCTCCCGGACCTCTGGCGCGAAGAGCCGAAGGAGGAGGGCTGCCGTGGTGTGGAGGCCGGGGATGGCGATCCTTGCCTGACTGAATGCCGGTTTCCTTTTGCCCGCACGCATGACCACGATGGGGCCGCAGCCCCTGCCGAGGGCCGCCCCTGAGCGAAGGACGAGGTAGTCGTCCATGCAGTGGAGGAGTACGGCGAAGGAGACCTTGCACACGTCGATCGATCGGGCAAGTACTAAGGCGTTCAGTTCCTCCACATCCCGGATCACAGGGGCCATGGAAACAGGAGAGGGCGTCTTTCCGTGGATGAGGGCGTCAAATATGAACGTGTCGTTGGGACAGGGAGAGATGCCGAGGGTCAGGGGAGAACGTGTCATGTGCGAATCATGTCCTGAGCATGGAGGTAAGGATACATTCGGCTGCCTCGGCAGTGCGGGCCAGGGCCTTGTCTATTCGCCATCCGGATCTGTCCGGGTCGCCTGCCACATTGCTTATTCCGCGAATCTCGATGAGGGGAACACAGTATTCCGTGCAGACGAGGGCAGCCGCAGCCCCTTCCATGTTTTCCACCCAGGCCCCGGTATGGCGGGCTATGAGTTCGGCCCGCTCCATGGTCCCGCTTGTGCAAGAGACTGTGGCCATGGGGGCGAAGGCAGCGCCAGGAGGCACGGACCCAAGGATTCGACGGGCTGTGTCCTCCAGAAGGAACCGGATGCGGGGCGTCTCTCCGGGCAGCTCGAGGGGAACGATCCCGGATTCCGTGCATCGTCCGAGGTCTGCCAAGATCTCGGATCCGGCAAGGGCGACATCTCCGATGCCGACATCCGATCGGGGATATGTTCCACCGATGCCGCAAAGGAGGACGGCCCTGACGGGATATCGTTCGAGAAATCGGGTGAGGGCGCATGCAGTGGCGGCAGGGCCGACCCCGCAGACGAGGGCCATGGTCCTCGCCCCGTCGATCAAGGTGGTGAATGCAGCCATCTCCTGGGAAGTGGGGGCCGTGAGCAACACTGGGTCTGTGTCCATGCCTTTAGCGTAGTAATCGGCCCTGCCGAAATGCGTCCGGAATAGGATTGTGAAACAGCATATAGAGAGATTTTATCTGTGTCCTCTGTGCTCTCAGTGGTGAGATATAAATCAAGTTGTGTTAATATTAAAAGAGTTGGCATGGGGTTTCGGGACCGTGCGCATGGGGAAAAAGACGCGGATTACGGTGCCAGCCCCGGGGCTGCTCGTGACAGAGACAGCTCCATCCATGTCCATGATGAACCGATACGCTGAGGAGAGTCCGATTCCCTGCCTGGACGGGTTCTTGGTCGAGTAGAAAGGCTCAAAGATGTGCTGTATCACATCGGGCGACATCCCCGCCCCGTTGTCCTCCACCTCAAGTAATGCGTAATCTTTTTCTTCCAGGATCCCGAAGAAATGTCCTTCTTGGTCGTACGCGCCCTGGGCGGGCATGCGGCCTGTCCTGACGGTGATTCGGCCTTCCCTGTCGCCGATGGCCTCCCGTGCGTTCAGGACGAGATGGAAGAAAAGCGTCCGGAGTCCTTGCGGATCGGCCGGGATGGTGGATGGGGGTCCGATTGATTCATGCTGCATCGAGATGGAGCGGGGTACGAGTCCGCGAAGTATCTCTATCATGGAGGCGACCGTGGAATCAAGTTCAACCAGTTGAATCCATTTCCTTTGACCATCCATATTTGCGAAGGAAAGGATTTCCCTTGAGAACCGGGCAGCATAGGAGATCGACTTTTCCGCTTCGTCAAGATGACGGAGGACTTTTGGGGAGTTCCGGACGTATCTCTTGGCAAGATCGATATTTCCCTGGACGGCCATGAGGAGGTTGTTGAAATGGTGTGCGAATCCTCCTGCAAGACGGTTTATCGCCTCCAGGAGTTCTGTCGTCCGTGCATGTTCCTCGATCCTTCGGCGTTCCCTTTCTGCGCGGATGCGATCGGTGATGTCCCGGAATATGCCGATCGTGGCAAATGACACACCTTCCCGGAATTGTGTCCGGACCATGCCTTCCACTGGGATCAGACGGCCGTCCCTGGCGAGGAATTCCGCATCCACCCTGTGGGCCTGGTGAGAAGAAAGGACCGTCCTGAATTTTTCCATGCATATCTCGCGACAGGCAGGGGAGACGATATCGAAAATGGTCAGGTCCTTCACCTCCCCAGGGCTGTAGCCAAGGGTAACCAGCCACGCCCGGTTGACATAGAGGAACCTTCCATCCGGCGAGACGCTCTGAACCATATCGGCTGCGTCGTCAACGAGGTCCAGGAAGATATTGGCATCGAAGTCGGGGGTCATGGATAAAATCTGAATCCGTGAGATATGCATTCAACCTACCGATTTTTCATAATAAATCGACGGTCAGGGTGTTTGTGGAGTGAGGCGCCCATGGACGGGCGCCGTCGGCAAATCCGCCCCCATGGACTGGGGCTGTTTGCCGCACGGAACAAACAGCCCGAACGTCGGCTCACGGATTCAGATAACAGAATGATTCTACATTTTTTTTTCACAAAGTTAAGCGTGTCCGCATGCCCAATCCATGAAAAAGGGCGCGGGATGCCGGCTCTTGCCGCAGTGTAGGTGAATGGAACGCCGCTCCGGGTCTTGCCTCGTGCCCAATTCTTGGGTCAAATGCACGTCATGAAGGTCATTATTGTCCTTTTTTTGACATTGGCGATCATGGAACAGACTGTTTCGGGCCGTGCCGGGACACCCGACTACGGGGGATACATCGTCACCGGCTCCATAGGGGACGCCTCGACCCTCATTCCCATGCTCTCAACGGACGCCACGTCCCACGAGATCGCCGGCCTCATTTTTAGTGGCCTCGTGAAGTACGACAAGGACCTCAACCTGGTCGGGGATCTGGCCGAGTCCTGGGGGGTCTCGCCGGACGGACTCACCATCACTTTCCACCTCCGCAAAGGCGTCCGCTGGGCTGATGGCGTGGAATTCACCTCTGAAGACGTCCTTTTCGGTTTTCGGACCATCACGGATCCCAAGACGCCGACAGCGTACGCCGGGGACTATTTGGTGGTGGAAAAGGCCGAGGCCCCTGATCCTTATACCTTCCGTGTGACGTACAAGGAGCCCTTTGCCCCGGGCCTCAGCTCCTGGGGAAACCTTGTGGTCCTGCCGCGGCATCTCCTTGAAGGCCAGGACATCACGAAGAGTCCCTTGGGCCGCAGGCCGGTGGGGCTTGGGCCTTTCCGCCTCTCCGAGTGGAAGACACAGGAGCGGATCGAACTCGAGGCGAACGGGACCTATTTTGAGGGCAGGCCATATCTCGATCGTTTCATCATGCGGATCATCCCTGACACTGCGACCATGTTTCTCGAGCTCAAGTCAGGGGGGCTCGACTGGATGGGGCTCTCACCGATCCAGTTCGACCGTCAGACAGATACCCCGTTTTTCAGGAACAATTTCCGTAAATACAAATACCTGTCCTTTTCCTACACATACCTGGGCTACAATTTGAGGAATCCTCTCTTCTCGGACAGGCGTGTCCGGCAGGCCATCGCCCACGCCATCGACAAGGAAGAGATCGTGCGTGGTGTGCTTCTTGGCTACGGGGTCGTGGCCACCGGTCCCTACAAGCCGGATGCATGGTTTTACAACCCGGCTGTTCCCTCATTTCCCTACGACCCCGAGAGGGCCAAGGCCCTCCTTGCCCAGGCCGGCTGGCGGGACACGGATGGAGACGGGATCCTTGACAAGGACGGCCGGCCCTTTTCCTTCTCCGTGCTCACGAATCAGGGCAATCCCCTGCGGGAGAGGACCGCGCAGATCATCCAGTACCGGCTCGGAAAGATCGGGATCGACATGAAGATCCGCACCCTCGAGTGGACCGCCTTCATCAACGACTTCATCGACACGCGCCGGTTCGATGCCGTGCTTCTCGGCTGGACCCTCGGACAGGACCCGGATATATACGACATCTGGCACTCCTCGAAGACCGGCCCGAAGGAGCTCAATTTCATCGGCTACGCGAACCCCGAGGTGGACCGGCTGCTGATTGAGGGGAGACGGACATTTGACCGCGAGAAGAGGCGGAAGATATATTTCCGCATCCAGGAGATCCTCGCTGAAGACCAGCCCTACACATTTCTCTATGTCCCCATGGCACTTCCTGTCATCCATAAACGTTTTCAGGGGATAGAACCCGCGCCCGCCGGCATCAGCCACAACCTGATCCGCTGGTGGGTGCCCCGCAGCAAACAACGGACGCTGGCGCCTTAGGCCATGCCCCTTCTCGTCTTTCTTGGAAAACGCCTCATTGTGATGATCCCGACCTTTCTCGGGATCACGCTCATCTCGTTTTTCGTCATGCATCTTGCCCCTGGAGAACCCATGGCCATTCAGGCGGATTTCAACCCCAAGATGACCCCCGAGATGCGCGAGAGGCTTAGGGCCCAGTACGGGCTCGACAGGCCGCTTCCCGTCCAGTACGTCCACTGGCTGAAAGGGCTTCTCACCCTTGACCTCGGGACCTCGTTTTCTGCGGACAGAAGACCGGTCTGGGACAAGATCCGAGAACGTCTGCCCGTGACCCTCCTCGTGAACTTTCTGTCCATCGCCCTGATACTTGCGGTTTCGATCCCCCTGGGCGTGGCGTCTGCAGTTCGTGCAGGAGGCCTCTTCGACCGGGTCTCCACGGTCCTTGTGTTTGTCTTCTATGCGGCCCCTGCCTTCTGGGTCGCACTTCTTCTCATGCTCCTTTTCGGGGTGCATCTCGGCCTCCTTCCCATCTCCGGGCTTCACAGCATCATGGGATATGATCGCATGACAACCCTTGAAAAGGTCCTCGACTGGGGGCGGCATCTCATCCTTCCGGTCCTCGTCTCGGCCCTCGGAGGGCTCGCCGGGCTCTCGCGCTACATGCGAAGCTCCATGCTCGAGGTCCTGCGGCAGGATTTCATCACAACAGCCCGGGCCAAGGGCCTTCCGGAGCGGATGGTCGTCTATCGTCACGCCCTTAGAAACGCCCTCCTTCCCCTTATCACCATCCTCGGCCTCTCGCTCCCTGGCCTCATCGGCGGAAGCGTCATCTTCGAGTCCCTCTTTGCCATACCCGGCATCGGCCAGCTCATGTGGACGAGCGTCATGGCCCGGGACTATCCTGTACTCATGGGGAACCTTGTCATTGTCGCTATCCTTACCCTCCTCGGGAACCTCCTTGCGGACGTGGGCTATGCCCTTGCCGACCCGAGGATCAGGACAGGCGGGGGCAGGTAGCGAGGCGAAACTATGCAAAAACCACCGGGTCATGATCGCACTGCAAAGCCTCAAAATCTGATCCCACTCAAAAAGCCCGAGATGCAAGGCGCGAAATTTTCCAGGAATGAGGCATACTTGGCGTACGCCGCAGTGACTGGAAAATTGGAGCAACGCCGCAGATCGGGCTTTTTGAGCGGGATCAGTCACAGGTTCAGGATCGTCTTCATGGGCACGCCCGTTTTTGCCGTCCCGAGCCTTAAGGCCCTTGTGGAAGGGCCGGACGCGGTGCTTGCCGTCGTCACCCAGCCCGACCGGCCGCGGGGTAGGGGAAGGCGGGTGGTGCCATCGCCGGTGAAGGAGTTTGCCCTCGCTCGTGGGATCCCGGTCCTCCAGCCCGAGCGGGCCCGGGACCCCGGATTCATCACGGAGGTGGCGGCCCTTGAGCCTGACCTCCTTGTGGTCGCCGCCTACGGCCAGATCCTTCCTCCGGCCCTTCTCAACGTCCCGCGGATCATGCCGATAAACGTCCATGGATCCCTCCTTCCGGCCTATCGGGGCGCTGCTCCCATCCAGTGGGCCATCATGAACTGCGAGAAAGAGACCGGAATCACTATCATGCGCATGGATGAGGGCATGGACACGGGCCCCATGCTCCTTTCCGGGGCGATCGGGATCGGACCTGACGAGACCTTCGGCGAACTCTATCTCCGAATGTCGGATCTCGGGGCCCGGCTTCTTAGGGAGGCCCTCGATCTCCTTGGAGATGACAGGCTCACGGAGATCCCCCAGCCCGAGGAGGGAATTACATACGCCCTACCCATTCGTCCCGAGACCGCCTGCATCGACTGGACGCTTCCATCTGAAAGGATCGCCTGCCTTATCCGGGCCATGGATCCCGAGCCGGGCGCCCATACCCTCCTGGAAGGTAAGCGGATTCGGCTTTTCCGTCCCTTTACAATAGAGGAAGGAAAGGTCATTTCATCAGTCCCCGGCGAGATCGTCCGCGCGGACGATGCCGGTCTTTTTATCGCCACCGGTGAGGGCATTGTCGGCGTGAGGGAGATCCTCTATCCGGGTAAAAAGAGGCTTCGGGCTGGGGATTTTCTCAGAGGCAGGCCCATTTTGCCGGGTGTGCGCCTTGGGGAGTAGATCCGCGCGGGATCTTTCCGCCGACATCCTCGTCGCCTGGGAGAAGACCCTGCCCGAAAGGCGGCCTTCCCTTGCATCCATGGCAGAGGACCGCATCCCCCCCGGCATCCAGGAAAGGGATCGGGGGCTCGTCCGGGAGATCGTCTTCGGCGTGGTCCGCTGGCTTCCCCTCCTCGACCGGCACATCGACAGATACCTGAAAAAAGGCCCCAATATCCCCCTGGAGGTGAGAACGGCCCTGAGGATAGCTGCATATCAGATCCTCTTTCTCGATCGGGTCCCGCCGTATGCGGCCGTGAACGAGTGCGTGTCAGGCCTCGGGATGGCGGGCCAGGCCTGGGCCAAGGGCCTTTCGAACGCGGTTCTGAGACGGATCGGAGAGCGGCGCGAGGCCCTTGGGATAGAGGCCGCGCGCATCCCCGATGGCCTGGATGCCCTCCCCCCAGTGGAGAGGCTCGCCGTCCTGACCGCCCATCCGGCATGGATGGTGAAGCGATGGGTGGCGAGTTGGGGAATGGAGGCGGCCCGGGCCATACTTCATGCCAACAACAGCCGCGCCCCTCTTGTCCTTCGGGTGAACACGCTTCGGATCTCACGGGCCCGCTTCATGGAGAGGTTGGCTGCCCATGGCGTTCATCCGGTCCCAGGGGCGTATTCCAGGGATGCGCTGGTCCTCGAGGGCTTCACGGGAAATCCTTCCCATCTTCCAGGTTTCAGGGACGGGCTTTTCGTGGTGCAGGACGAGGGGGCCCAGCTCGTGACCTTTCTCCTCGACCCACGGCCAGGGGAGCGGATTCTTGACGCCTGCGCCGGGCTCGGAGGGAAGACCACCCACATCGCGGCCCTCATGGGGGATGAAGGAGAGGTGGAGGCCCTCGACCCCAAGGCCTCCCGTCTCGGGCTCCTTCGAAAGAACGTCGAGAGGCTCGGGATCCGTTCCATCCGGGTCCTTCCCCCGGCGGAGGTGGAGGCCTTTGCCGTATCCCGGACCGCACCCGCCTACGACAGGATCCTGGTGGATGCCCCCTGTTCGGGTCTCGGTGTCATCAGGCGGCATCCTGACATCAAATGGAACCGGGACGAGGCATCCATCGGGCGCATGGCGGAGAGGCAGAGGGCCATCCTTGACGCAGCTGCCACCCTCATCCTTCCGGGGGGCCGAATCGTCTATGCCACCTGTACCCTCGAACCCGAGGAGACCACCGGCGTGGTCGGTGGATTCCTCAGAGACCATCCGGGCTGGAGTGTCGTCCATGTGGATGACGTCCTCGAAGGAGCGGCGAGGCAGTATGCGACCTCTGCAGGGGCTTTGGAGATCCCGCCTACAAGCAGGGGCCCTGACGGCTTTTTCGCCGTCCATCTCATGAGGGGAAAGAGAAGAAGGATCGATCTCTCCTGAGGTGACGGTGCGGTTTGTCAGCTCCCCTACGTGTAGATACGGATTTTCTGTCGGGTCATGGTGGCGGCATTCCCTACATCGTGATGTGACGCTTAACGGAGTGATTTCATGTCCCTGAAGATCAAGATAACCATCGGTTTTTTGATAAGCGCTGCCATAATAGGCCTGCTTTTCATTTTTCAATATAAAAACTTTCTCGCCATTAAACATGAGATCAGTTATCTGGAAGAGGCGGACACCATCCGGAGCAAATCCCTTCAGCTCAGGCGTCACGAAATGAATTATTTCCTTGCCGGTCCTGTAGGCAGTAGCAAGGAATCAGAAGAGGTGATGCGGTATCTTGACGAACTGGCGGGTATACTGGATGGACTTCCCTCCTCAGGTGGCGATCTGGCGGGGAAGATGAAGAAGGCCATCGGAGAATATCGCGGGGCGTTCGGCCGGATCTTGTCCCTTCACACCCGGATCCTCGCGGAATTGAACGATCTTAATCGTCAGCACCCGGATGTCTCCCGTCTTTCACCCCTTTTGGAGATCGCAGTCTATGAAAGGCCGGCTGATTGCGTCAACTATCTCCAGCAGATTCTGGGCGTCCCCCCTGAAACCCGCATTATCAAAGATCTTCAAGGGCTTTCTTTGGAGATATCCCATTTGAGAATTGCGGGCGAGACGATTCTGATGGCTGCCAAGGAGATCGACAAGGGGGCAAGGGTCCGCATTGACCGGGATATCGAGATGAACTGGTATGCGGTTTTCCTGTTTTTCCCCTTTTTCCTTGCGGTAGGGGCAGGGACGCTCCTCATCATCGGGAACAATGTGGTGAGTCGCCTCAAGTTGCTGGGGCGGATGGTTGAACGGGCTGAAAATGAAGGTTTTTCGCCGGGCTTGACACCCAAAAACATCCGCGGGGATGATGAGGTTGGTCAACTCATCAGGCAATTCGACCACCTCAAGGAAGAACTTTCAAAGAGGGAGGCCGAACTTTCCGAAAGGCAAAATGAGCTCTTACAAAGTAAAAAGCTCGCAGCCATCGGCACCCTCGCATCCGGCATAGCCCACGAACTCAATAACCCATTGAATAATATTTATCTCTCAGCCCAGGTCATGAGACGTGAGGCCGGGGAGAAATGCCATCCGTTTATCCACGAGGTTGTGGAGGATATCTTCGGCCAGGCCTTGCGGGTAAAGGGTATTGTCTCGGATCTCCTGGAATTCGCCCGTGAAAAGGAACCCCAGTTCAGGCCGGTTGAATTGAATGAGCTTGTAGGAAGGGCGTACGACTTGGTGAGAAAGATCGTTTCAGCCGAAGGAATCGGGTTTCATGTGGCGTCCGAAGAAGAAAAAATCTGGCTGTCCGCCGACCCCGAGAGGCTGGAGCGCGTCTTCCTTAATCTTTTCTCCAATGCCATTGATGCCATGGGCTCAAAGGGCGAACTTTCCGTCCGCATCTGGAAAGAGAGTGATTGGGTGCAGGTAGAGATCTCCGATACGGGGCGAGGGATCAGGCAAGAAGACCTTGACAAGATATTTGATCCTTTTTTCACTTCAAAAGGAAAGGGAACAGGGCTAGGGTTGGCCATTGTCTTTGCCACCATCAAAAAACATCACGGTCAGATAACTGTTCAGAGCGAAGTGGGCAAAGGCACCACCTTTTTTATCAAATTGCCAGCCGGGAACCTTGAAAAATGAGGATTTCGTTCGAGGGCGCGGCGCGAGGAGGTCAAAAGCGGAGTATGCTTCCTGTATGTGAGTATTTTGACTGAGGAGCTACAAAGTCCTCGGGTGAAAGGGCCTTTTTCAAGGTTCCCAACTAAAGGGGTTCGGTATGGCGTTTAAGGTCATGGTGGCAGAGGACGAGGAGATCACACGAAAACACCTGCTTCGTGTTCTAAGCGACGAAGGATATGAGGTGTTTGGGACAGGGGACGGTCTTGAAGCACTCAAAAAAGCGGAAAAGGAGGATTTCGATCTCCTCATAACAGACATAAAGATGCCCGGCCTTGATGGTCTCGAACTCCTTAACACCATAAAGGAGAAGAGTCCTGCGATCGAAGTCATCGTCATTACCGGATTCGGTTCAATAGGTTCAGCGGTGGAGGCGATCCGGAAAGGGGCCTATGACTATATCACCAAGCCCTTCGAGCTGGATGATCTCTTAAATAAGGTCAAAAAGATAAGCGCCCAAAAGGAGTTGACCCTTGAAAACAAGGCCCTTCGTGCCTCAATGGCCATTGAGCAGCAAAGGATGGCCTTCATCGCCAAGAGTGAAGGCATGCGCAAGGTCCTCGATGCCGTGGACGCCATGCGCGATTCGGACTGCAACGTCCTTCTTACCGGCGAGACCGGGGTGGGCAAGAGTTTTTTGGCCAAGATCATCCACGCCACGAGTAGAAGAAAAGACAAGCCCTTGCTCGCGCTCAACTGCGCCACCTTTACAGAGGAACTCCTCGCCTCCGAGCTCTTCGGCCACGAAAAGGGGGCGTTTACCGGGGCACTGAAGGCAAAGCCGGGCCTTGTGGAGATCGCTGACGCAGGCACCCTTTTCCTGGATGAGATATCGGAGATTCCTCCAAGTCTTCAGGCAAAGCTCTTGAAGGTCACCGAGGAAGGGAGGTTCTTCAGGGTCGGAGGGACCAAGGAGTTCCGTGTGGACGTCCGTTTCATCGCGGCCACCAACCAGAACCTCCATGTCATGATACAGGAAGGCAGATTCCGTGAGGACCTCTATTACAGATTGAATGTCATGGAGATCCACATCCCTTCCTTGCGGGAGCGCAAAAAGGATATCGAGCCCCTTGCTGAACACTTCCTTTTAAAGCATCTCCGGCGATCCCACAAAAAGATAGAAGGCTTTACCCCTGCTGCCCTGGCCATGCTGAAAGAGTACAGCTTCCCTGGTAACGTCCGCGAGCTGGAAAACATCGTGGAGAGGGCGATCATTCTCGAGAAAGGGGCGCTCATAGACATCCCGAGCCTCCCCTCCAAGCTTGTTGCTTTTCAAGTTGACACGATCTCGCCTAGCGAGATCAAGACCCTGGAAGAGATGAGCCGGGATTACGTCGTGAGGGTGCTTGAGATCCTGGGCGGCAACAGATCCAAGGCATCCGAGATGCTCGGCATTTCGCGCACAAGCCTCTGGCGGATCCTCAAAGAAGAATAGCGTTCATCACAGTTCCAATTTGGAACATCAGGGACTCCCTTTTTTCATTTTCTCTATTTAAAATCAAGCTATTAAATTTTGGCATCTTTTTTGCTTCTCTTTTCGTAAGATTTTACGCAAGGAGGACAAAAGAGATGGCAGGCGAACTTCTTTTCGTGACAGCGTCTGACGACGCAAGGGTGGAAGGTTTTTCTTATACCCTCGAGCTGGCCAAGGTATTGGGAAAGGAAATAAGCGTTCTCTTGATAGAGCATACAAAGAGGTTTGCCGCATACATCAACCGCGTTGCGGCGGCTGTGACCTTTGCAGAGGCTGATGAGCACGAAATAGCACGAGAACTCATGCAAAAACAGGAAATTCAGGAGGGGGCAGATGGGGACGGATACAAATCCATCATCAGTGCCTGCATCCAAAAAAAAGTCAATGTCACCATAGGAAGGAGCGAAGAAACCAATATTATTTCGGCGGTTTGCTCCTATATCAAGACCCACAACAAGGTCGACATGGTGATCCTTGCCCCGGACATCGTTCGGTCTTTTAACATCCGGGCTGCAAGCCTTAAACGACTCGCGCGGGTGGTGCCTCAGCCCATCGTGGCCATGTCCAGCCTGAGTCCTTCCGAAAAAAATAGTTAAGGAGTCTTCTGCATGTATCTGTATCTTCCGGTCGCCCAAACAAGTGTCAGTGTTTTCATGCCCGTTGGGCTCGGGCTGCTCGTCGGCTTGCTTTCCGGTCTCTTCGGGGTGGGAGGCGGTTTTCTTTTGACGCCTCTCCTCATCATGTTCGGTATTCCGCCAACTGTGGCGGCGGCAACGGATTCCAATCAGATCGTCGCGGCCTCCACTTCCGGGACATATGCACACTGGAAGATGGGGAATGTCGATTTCAAGATGGGGCTCTATCTTCTGGCAGGTGGCTTCCTCGGCGGGCTTGTCGGTGTCGAGGTGGTAAAGATCCTGAGGTCCATGGGAAACGCCGGCGTTGTGATCAATCTGACCTATGTCGTTATGTTGGGCTTGGTGGGCTCCTTCATGTTCGTGGAAAGCCTGGCCTCGATGAGAAAAAAGGCCTGCAAGGTGGAAAAAGGGGAGAAGGGAGCCGGGCAGTCGGGACTGGATCGCCTGCTTTCGACCCTTCCATTCCAGACGAGGTTTGAGAAGTCAGGGGTCACGCAGTCCGCACTCGTGCCGTTGGTGGCGGGCGGATTCGTGGGCATCCTCGCCGCCATTATGGGTGTTGGGGGAGGGTTTCTCATGGTCCCCGTGATGGTCTATCTCTTACGCATGCCCATGCACGTCGTGGTAGGGACAAGCCTTTTTCAGATACTTTTTACCTGTATAGAGGTCACCTTTCTCCAGGCCTATACGAACCATACAGTGGATTTTCTCCTGGCGATCCTTCTTCTGATCGGCTCCACGTTCGGTGCCCAGGCCGGAGCCGTGTTGGGGAGAAAACTCCATGGCGAACAGCTCAAGATCCTGCTGGCGGTCATCGTCCTTGCGGTAACGGTAAAGATAGTGTTGGAGCTCTGCCTTACACCCTCTATGCTGCTCGCTCCGGCAGGAGGGCACTAATGGGGGGATTCTTAAATGATTCCGTGAAAATAGTTAGGGGAGAAGTCACTATGATGGTTAGGTCAATTGCGGCATTTTGTTTTTTGTTCGTGCTTATAGGAATCTCGGGTTTCAAGCCCGCTTATGCGGTTACCTTGGAGCTTTGCAAGGACCGCGTAGACATCGACTTTAACTATCATGGAGAAAGACTCTTTTTGAAAGGCATTGTCGACAATGGCTCGGATCTGATCGTCAAGGTGGTATCCATTGACCAACACCCCCAAATCTTACGCAAAAAGGGGCGCGTGGCCGGGGTGATCTGGATGAACGTAGGCGAGATTCTATTCAGTAATGTCCCTGATTTCTATGAAGTCTGGGCCACTAGGTCCCTTGAGGAGATCCTGACTCCGGAGGAAGCGGCCAAGTATGGCCTGGGTTACCAGGCCCTATTGCGCCAGTCATCACTGCTATTCCCAGAAGGGGATGAAGTGGATGGGGCAGAAAAGGAAAGGTTGTTTAGGGAATTTATAAAATACAAGGAATCCGCTCAGCTCTATTCAGTCGGAACAGGGCATTCCGCCGACTTAAAAAAGGCAAAGGCGGCGTTTAGTCTCGGAGTGGCCGATGCCAATGCGTCTCTAAGCCCATTGCAGACAACCGGCTTTGAAGGCAAGACAAACTATTCCTTTGTATTTGAATGGCCATATCAGGCCAAGCCTGGAACATATCGAGTGACGGTTTATGAGGTAAAGGACAAAAAGGTGATAGGACAGGCCGAAGATACCTTTACTGTCAAGGAGGTAGGATTTGTCGATGCCTTGGTAGAGCTTTCGAACAAACACGGAGCCATCTATGGGATTATTGCCATCCTTGCCTCTATTGGTGCCGGTTTTGGCGTGGGTGCGGTCTTCAGGAAAGGCGGAGGTGCCCATTAAGCCATGTACAAAAAGATCGTTGTCGGGTTTGACGGATCAGAATACAGCAAGGCCGCCTTGGCTGAGGCAGGGCACTGGGCCAAGCTCCATGAAGGAAAGGTAACCCTTGTTCATTCTGTCTATTTCGACCAGGAGGAGTTCGGGATCCTCCCTGAGCTCCTTTCGAAGAGATTTGACGCGGCCCGCAAGATGTGCGGTGATGTGAAAACGACCTTTGAAAAGGAATTTGGTTTTGGGCTTGAGACCAAAATTATCGAAGGCGAGGCACCGGAGACGCTCCTCAGGGTGGCCTCGGAAATCGGCGCGGACCTCATCGCCATGGGTACCTATGGTCGGAAGGGCCTCGGAAGGCTGATCATGGGCAGTGTGACGTCCCGAGTGATCGCCGAATCTCCATGCGATGTCCTTGTGGTCAAGCGCCCATGTACGGAATGTCTTGGCAGATATGAATCGATTCTGGTGCCCTATGATGGATCCGAACCAAGCCGAATCGCCCTTGCGAGGGCGGCGGAACTGACGGCAGAGAATCCCGCTCACATTATCCTCTTATACATAATACCGCGGTATGAGGAGATGATAAATTTCATACGAACAGAAGGCATCCAGCAGCTCCTTTACAAGGAGGCGGAAAGAATGATGCAAGGTGCTGCATCAACGGCTCGAAAATTGGGCATCTCCAGTCTGGATGTGAGGATTGATGAAGGGAATGCTGCTGACAGGATAGTCGCAATAAGCGAGGAAACAAAAAGCGACATCATCATTATGGGTAGTAGTGGATGGCGCAAGCTTAACCGTGCAATCATAGGAAGTGTTGCAGAAAGGACGATTTCCAATAGTTCAGTACCCGTCATCATTGTGAGGTAATTCTATGAAAGGCTGCAGAAAGATTCTCGTTGTCGCGAATTCTTCCATAGACGCATTCAAACGATGCCTGAGGTTGATTTCGGATGAACCCGCGTGGGTGACAGTTGTCAAGGTGGTTCCCAATTTTGAGGGTGATCTTCACCTCACAGGCATCAGAAATATCAAAGACGTGCTCGATGCGGCAAGCGAGGCGGAGGTCACGGAGATCAGTGAGGCCGTATTGGCCGAAAGAATGCCGGCAAAGATCCGGGTGATAAAAGGAGATATCCTCGCGGAAGTAAGGAGACTGGCTGAAGAGGAAAGATGCGACCTCATAGTCCTGGGGCGTGGGAAAAACCACTGGCTCAAGGACTTTTTCGAAAGAAAGGTGCTGAAAAAATTGATCAATATCGCCCAGTGTCCGGTTTGCGTAGTAAACTGCTGATCTTTTAGCACCCCCAATACCCTTTTGCCTTCGCCTTGTCTACCGGATGCATGCCGAGCGGACCTGCTTGAGATCGGTGTCGCCGGAAAGGATCTTCCGGATGCCGTCCTGCTTCAATGTGAGCATGCCTGCCTTTAGGGCGGCATCCGCAATCTCAAAGACCGGTCTCTTTTCCTGAATGAGCCTCTTCAACTCGTCGTTCGAAATAAGGAGTTCGTGGATGGCGATACGCCCCTTGTAGCCTGTGTTGTTGCAGAATGAGCAGCCCTTGGCGCGGTGGAGAGACGCCGAGTCGAATCGGGATGGATCGAGGGGCCTCGAGGGGTGGGATCCGTATTCCGATATGAGGCGTTGGATCTCGTTCTTGTCCGGTGTGTAGGGTTCCTTGCACTTGGGGCAGAGGCGTTTTACGAGTCGCTGGGCAAGGACCCCGAGGAGTGCGTCAGAGAAGTTGAAGGGGTCCATGCCCATTCCGAGGAGCCGGGTGACCGTCTCGGGCGCCGAGTTCGTGTGGAGTGTGGAAAAGACCAAGTGCCCGGTGAGGGATGCATCGATAACAGTGGTCGCCGTTTCTTCATCCCGGGTTTCACCTACCATGATGACATCGGGGTCGGCCCTGAGAAAGGCCCTAAGGACCCGGGCGAATGTGAGCCCTATTCCCGGTTTCACCTGGACCTGGCGGAGTCCTTCCTGGACGATTTCCACAGGATCTTCTGCGGTCCAGATCTTTCTTTCCGGACGGTTGATATGGCCGAGGGCGGCATGAAGGGTGGTGGTCTTTCCTGAACCTGTAGGGCCGACTACGAGGACGAGGCCGTACGGCATGGCGAGGATGTCCTTGAGGGCCGCCATGTTATCGGGCATGAGGCCGATCTTGTCGAGGGGCATGGCCTCGGATGCCGCAAGGATTCGAAGTACAACGTCCTCGTTGCCTTCCGTGGTTGGAAGGGTCGCCACCCGAAGTTCGATGGTCTTGCCCTGTCGCGTCTTGAATTTGATCTTTCCGTCCTGGGGGAGCCTCTTTTCCGCGATGTCGAGGTATGACATGATCTTTATGCGGGAGACGAGGGCACGTTTGTAGGCATAGGGGATGTTCTGATATGGGACGCAGTCGCCGTCTATTCTCAGACGGATTCCAGCCCCCCGCCTGCCGGTCAAGGACTCGATATGGATATCGGAGGCGTTTTTCGCAACGGCGTCTTCGATGACCTTGTTCGCCATCTGGACGACCACGCTGTCAGCGTCGGATGCGTCGGATGCCGAATCTTCATCATCCGTCTCCACATCCTCCCCTCCGGAAATATCCAGCTGTTCGAAGACGTTTTCCTGCTTCCCACCCAGGTTGATCTTTCCGAAATAAAAATCTAAGAACCTGTCGATGTCTTCCTTTAGGGCCACGGCGAATTCGAACTGAGAGGCCTTGAGGACACGCTTTATGTTGTCGATCTTGACGAGGTCGTTCGGGTTGTCGAGTGCGACGAGCAGTACGTCCCGATCTTCCTTGACCGGGACACAGGTGTTGGCCCGAAAGAAGTGTTCCTTGATCCCCTTGATGCAGGCGGGCGCCTTCCCCACCTCGATCTCGTTGAACTCAATAAAAGGCACGCGGTAATATTCGCTGAGCGCCCGGCCGATTTCCTCCTTTTCGATGGAAAATCTTGTCATGAGGATGGATTCGAGGGATTTTTTCCCTTCCCGCGCAGCGTTTCGCGCCTCCTCGAGCCAGCTTTCTGTCAGGAGATTCCGGGCGATCAGGGGATAGTACTGGCCAAATTTCTGGGCGCTCTGCGTCAGTCCGTCCAGCCGCTCCCGGCAATTTCTGTAGCTGGGGTCGATCCTTACGATCTGTCTCAGTTTTTCTATGGCCTGGGGGATCATGCCGACCTGCTCATGGATGATGGCGGCACGGTAAAGGCATTCCATGCGTTTTTCCTGGGAGAGCTTTGTGTCCTTCAGTGCCTCTCCCAGGTGATCCGCCGCATCGAACGGAAGATTGGCGGACAGATATGCCTCGGCGATCTTGAGATGGATCTCCCCGTTGGGATAGCCCTTGTCAAGGAGGAGCTCGAGTTCGCTCACGGCCTCCCGGTGGAAGCCAGCTTCCATGAGGCCGATGGCATTCTGGAGATGCCGGTCCGTTTCCTTGAAGGCTGGACGATGACAGTCGTCGGGAGAAACATCCTGTGTCCGCGTGCCTGTGAGGGCCTCAAGCCTTACCTTTATGGTCGTAACAAGGGGGGGGGGATAATTTCCGGCCTTTGCGAGGAGTTCTTCATAGAGCTGACAGGCCTCGGAAACGAGGCCTTGGCTGGCGTAAAGATCCGCCTCGTTCAAAAGGGCTTCAATGGGTTCCGGATTCATGGCAATGATACCAGTAGGCTATGTAAGGGTCTTCTGGGCGGACAGGACAGGGATGGATTTCCCCCCGCGTCTGAGTTCTCCGGCAATGGAGCCGGATTCGGACCCATCGCCGGGATTCCAGCTCCATTCGGCCGTGACGGCAAAAGGCCTCGGGGCCTCTGCAAGAAAGAGGATCAGCCCGCGTCCTTGTGCGTAAAGGACAAGGATGTGGGGCCGTCGAGGTATCGCCGAACCATTTTCCCCTGAAAGTGAAAGCGGATGGACGGGAAACTCCGCGGATGATAGGGCAGAGGCGTCGAGTTCCCCGAGTTCTCCGGCGAAAAGCGTGTTCAGGCGGGACCATGGCCAGGGTTTAAGCAACCTCAGAGAAAAGCTCCGGGCTTCAAATGCCTTGCGCCTGACCCACCAGGGGCTTGGGCCAGAAAAGGCGATTTCGTCAGGGATCAGCGCGATAAGACCCTCTTTTCCGGAAACGACGCAAAGGTTTTCCCATGGCAGGGGGAGTGGAGAGGCAGGCTTAGTCGATTTGGTATGAGCGGCAGGATCGGATGGGTGCGGAGATTCTGCAGAGGAGGGTTCAGGTGCCATACCTGTTTTTTCCTTGAATATGCCGGCAAGGCGATCCCGCTCGCGTCTCATGTCCCCCATGAGCCTTTCCTCGAAGGCGCGGAGTTTTTCCATGCCCGGGGTCGAGGAGAAAAGCCTTTCGATAGGACGGATGCTTTCGATCCACCCGTCCAGGCGGGAGATGTGTTCCAGGATGGCCGTCTCGATGACTTCATCTGGACAGGTCTTGGTTTTGGCCGGTGGGAGGATGGCGCAGGCGGAAAGACGCGGAGTCGGCGGGCCGGATAAGGCGGAGTGCGAAGGGGCCTCGATAATCGGCTTCGTGTCTGCGTTTGGCTGTATGGCCTTATGGAGGGCGTCTTCCAGTTCGATGTCGAGCGAAATGGCATCAAAGCCCTGAGGAGGATTCGTTTTTTGCGGTTTGGGGGACTGGTAGGCGCTGCCGGATTCGTCGAGATTGGGGCCGGATGTCGGATTCATGATCTTTTCAATCTCTTCCCGGAGCGCGGTGATCCGTTTTTCCCTGTCTTCACGCGGCCCATCCGCAAGGGAGACGAGCCCGGCGAGCCCTTTCTGAAGGGCGCGAACGATATGGGTCGGGGGGGAGGATGCATCTTTCCGGAGCCGCATGGATGCGCCCTTGAGGATGGCGATGATGCCAAGGGCTCCGGCTGATCCGGCAAAGGCCCTGTCGGCTCCGACCGCCTCCAGGGATTGTTCCACCTCATTGAGAGTGGCGTCCGAGATCTCCCAATCGAGGGAAAGGATGCTTTGGCGGAGCCCGTCGAGGGAGCTGGGCGGGAGTGTCGCCTCATGAGCAAGGCCTTTGTCTCCGTAAGGGACCTTCTTTGGGCCTTGCTCAGGCGCGGATGCCGGCTCAGATTCCAGCTCGAGGGTCAGAGGGGCATCCGAAGCCCTGTTTTCGGGTGAATGGACCTTCAAATGGGATGAGGATGCATCGAGGGTAGGATCGTTCGGTGATGTCTTTTCTTTCACCTCGTTCGTCAGGGCGTCGATCTCAATATGTCGAGTCGGAACAAAAAGGGCGTCGATCGATCCGTCGATTTCATTTAGAAAATCCTCCTGGTCACGGATGGGTGCATTATCGCTCATGGAAACTCCTTCGGGGCGTAATCCCTTTCGACGCGGCATTTATCATGCAGACGGTTTGGCAAAGAGATGCTTGTCTGCCACGTGTCTGACCGTCTGTTTGCTTATTTCCTTCAGTGTCTCAAAGACCCCTGTCCCCTTGGTCGCCGCTGCCTCAAAAAAGGCGAGGTGCCGCCCGTTGTTGAGGTCACGCTCGAGTTCCTCGATTCCGAGGGTCGGTATGGGCGAGGAGACGAGATCACGTTTGTTGTATTGGAGCACGAGGGGAATCTCGGAGAGAGTGCGGTTCTGTTCCCGCAGGTTCTGGGTGAGATCGAGGAGGCTGTCGATGTTTTTCCGCTGCCGGATTTTGAGGGAATCGGCCACGAAAACGATCCCGTCCACACCCTTCAGGACGAGTTTTCGCGTGGACTCGTAGATGCTCTGGCCTGGGACGGTGTAGAGCTGGATGCGGATGTCAAAGCCCGCCACCTTTCCGAGGTTGATAGGCAGGAGATCGAAAAACAGGGTCCGGTCTCCCTTTGTCTCAATGGTGAGCATCTTTCCCCGGGTCCTTTCGTTCATAGCGTTATAGATATAGACGAGGTTGGTCGTTTTCCCGCACCGTCCCGGGCCGTAGTAGACGATCTTGCAGTGGACTTCCTTCTTGCTCAGGTCGATGAGGGCCATGGTCAGACGCTGATCCCCAGAATGGAAGATAACCTGTGCATGAGTTCGGAGACCTTGAGCCGAATGATGCCAAGGGAGACGTCGTCTCCGAAGATGGTGACGAGGATGAATTCGTCTCCAAGCCTGGCGAAATGGATGCTGTCCTTTTTCCCCTTGTGAAAAAGGAGGGAAAAGTCGTCCTCCCCTATGAGCCGGGCGATCTGGGAGGTTGCGGCAAAGTTTGCCGCCGTGAGTGCGGCAAGGGAGGTGAAGTCTAGGATGCCGTTATGGGCCTTGCCGCAGTTTGTGATGATGTTGCCTGCCTGGTCTACGATGAGGACCGTGTGCGCCCCTGCATCGATGAGGCGGCTCTCGATCTCGCGTCGTGTTTCTTCGAGAACGGGTATGGTAAGGACGAAATCGCTCATTGGTTTCTGCCTTGGATGGGTCCCACCGAAGGGAGCGGACCCGTGATGCCGGACTCCGGTACGGATTATTTCCCTTATCGACAGGGAAGCAGGGAAGATTAAGTCCTGCCCGCTGTTTGGGCCGGAACGACCGGGTTTTTGTGCAGGATTGCCACGATCCGCTCCCTTCTCAAGTCCCGGCGCATCCCTGTCGATAATAGGGGTAAATCTTTGAGAAGGGATGGGCTCGTCCATGTCCATGGGAGTTTCCTACGCGGAGCGGCTCGATCTGCGGGAAGATCTTCCTCCGATTCCCCATACGTTCCACCAGGTCCTCGACGTGCTCGACAAAGAGAGCACCACAGCCCTCGACATTGAACGGATCGTCGAGCAGGATCCTGTCCTCACCATGAAGATCCTCCGCCTTGCGAACTCCCCGTATTACGGAGGTAGCGGCGGGATCAACAGCGTTGCCCGTGCGGTCGTGGCGCTCGGCCTCGAGGAGGTCAGGAATCTCGTCATCGGACTGTCCCTGACCTCCGCGTTTTCAGGGGATGCGGACATAGAGGGATTTGCCGTGCGGGAGTTATGGCTCCACTCCATCGGGGTTGCGAAGGCCTCAAAGATGATCGCCGAAAATCTGCCCGGCGTGGATGCGAACGAAATCTTCACCGCCGGGCTCATCCACGACCTGGGGAGATTTCTCCTCTGCCGGTATTTCCCGGAGGAACTGGGAGAAATCATGGCTCTCAAGGAAAGGGATGGCATCACCCTCCTCGAGGCCGAGGAACGCTTCGGGCTCACCCACGGGGAGCTTGGGGCCTATCTCGCCGTCTCGTGGGGGCTCAGTGATTTTTTCGCGAATGTCCTTCGTTATCACCACAGACCCCAGGGAGCAGGATGCCACGGGGTCGCAGTCGGCGTGGTATTTCTCGCTGATGTCCTGTGTCAGAAACTCGGCATAGGCTGGACCATCAATGGCGAGGTGGATAAGGTGCTCGTTCCAAGATCCCTCGGGCTCGCTCCGGAGACGGTCAAGAAGATCGCCTTTCGCCTCCGCCAGGACAAGGATCTTCTCATAGAGCAATGGTCTGGGGTGCTCAATGTCTGAGGCGCCAGGGCGCAAGATCCGTGTACTCGTTGTGGACGATACGTCCTTTATGAGGCGCGCCCTCGTGGAGATCCTTTCGAGAGACAGGGAAATAGAGGTTGCGGGTGTGGCACGGCACGGACGTGAGGCCCTGGAGGCGGTCGCCCTCCTTAACCCCGATGTCATCACCCTCGACGTGGACATGCCTGTCATGGACGGGATCACGGCCATGAAGCATATCATGGTGAAATGTCCCAAACCCGTGGTCATGGTGAGCGGACTGGCCCATAGGAGCGCTGTCACCCTGGATGCCCTGAGGCTCGGGGCCGTGGATTTTTTTCCCAAACCCTCCGGAACCATCTCCCTTGACATCCATGAACAGGCCGAGTCCCTGGCCCGGATCGTGAAAATCGCCGCCGATGTGGAGCCGGCCCGGATCAGGCGCGCCCGCCTGCACTCCCATGCGGGCGATGGGGGATGGAGGGATCACCATGCAGCAGGGGTGGTCGTTGTCGCGGTCGGCAAGGGCGGCGCTGCGGAGTTCATGAGGATCCTTTCCCAGCTGGATGTACACCTGCCCCTTGCGGTTTTGGCCTATCTCGACATGGAGCCGGAACTCGCCAGGTCCTACAGGGCGGGACTCGAGGAGGTTTTCGTGTGGCCCGTGCATTGCGGCACAGAAATCGACGAGATTCGGGTGGCCGGTTGCTACCTCGCCCCTTGGGCACGTTTTCGAGGAATAGAAGCGAATGGGGGGGGATGCTTCCGTCTCAAGGAGACCTCCTTTGATTTCATCGATTACGCACGGGATCTTTCCGCTCGCGCGGATCCGCCCGCCATGTTCGTCCGGCTCGGCGTGGAGGGATCGGACGGAAACCTTTTCGATCCCAGTGCCAGGTGTTTCGTCAAGGTGAGGGATGTGTCGGCAAGGATAGGTGCCTTTGGGCGCAGGCTTTATCTATCGGCCCATGGGAGGACGGCCCTGGGGTCTGACGGACCTTGCCGTATCTCATAAGGCATACGAGGAGGACTTGCATGGAGTGCGCTGCAGACGCGACTGTTTGGCCGGAGAAAGGGAGAAAGATACGGGTCTTCATCGTGGATGACTCGCCCATGATGTGCAAGGTTATGGAGAGGATCTTTTCAGATGACGACGAGATCGACGTGGCAGGAACAGCAATGAGCGGCCAATCGGCCCTGGATGGCCTTGCCCGATGTGAGGTCGATGTATGTACGCTTGATGTAAACATGCCGGGCATAAACGGTATCACCCTCCTCAAGCACATCATGATCCGCTCTCCGTTGCCTGCCCTCATGGTGAGCGCCTTCACCTCGGAAGGCGCACGGATCACATTTGATGCCCTGCGTTATGGTGCGGTTGATTTTTTCCAGAAGCCGTCACAGGAATCGGACAAGGATCTGGAAGACCAGAAGACGGCCCTGAGAATGAAGGTGAAGAGGGCTGCAGGTGTGAGCATGGGGGCTGCGCGTTACCTTAGGCTCGGGAGGTCGGCCGTTAGGTCGGCATCTTTCGAAGGAATAGGGAAAACGGGATATCCCGCCGGGGTGTCCGTCATTGGGACATCCACAGGCGGATACGCCTCGCTTCTGACCCTTTTCCCTGCATTTACCGCCCCGCCCCGCGAGCCGGTCATCGTTGTCGCGGGTATGTCTGGACAGTATCTCGATTTTTTCATCGAATATCTCCAGGCATATACCCCCTTTCCCCTCAGGCGAGTCCGTGACCGGGACGTGATCCAGGGCGGAGTCGCCTATTTCGTGTCTGCTGATGAGATTTCCTCCTTTGAGCAAAACGGGAACGGACTGACCCTGCGGGTGACCCGACGCACGAATCTCTCCGATCGCGAAGGCCCTCTGGATCTTCTTCTCTTTTCCGCGACCGAACACTTCAGCGACGGGACGTTGGCCGTCTATCTTTCAGGTGATTTGCGAGAGGGGATCTCCGGGGCCCGGGAAGTCCATCGCATTAGGGGAAGGATCTGGGTCCAGCGGCCTGATACCTGCCTTTCTCCTGTCCTCGTCCACAGCGTTATGGATGCCGTGGAGGCCCGATCAGGCCTCCTGCCCGAACTCGTCCCGGTCATCCAGGAGTGGAGCAGGCCATGAATGCGGCCTCGCGGGTCTCCCTGGATATCCCAAAGGGGTGTGGGGATTTCCCGTTCCCAGGGGGAAACCTGCGGGGTTTCTGCGGCGAGGTCGAGGGAGTGACCCTTGCGGACATGGTCCAGCTTGCGTGTTTGTCAGGGGATAGCCGCGTCCTTTCCATCCGATCTCCCGAAGGGCAGGGTGAGATCTTTTTTGACAAGGGCGAGGTCATGCATGCCGCTTTCGAGGGGAAGGTAGGTGAAGAGGCCTTCTACCAGCTCATGGCCATCGGGGGAGGGGCAATAGCTCTCCGGCCCGGTTCCGTACGGGAAAGGACCGTCACCACACCATGGAATTTCCTCATCATCGAGGCCCTGCGTCAAACGGACGAAATGGCCACGGGACGGAATGCGGATTCGAAGAGCCCGATCACCGCCCTCATCGTCGACGATTCCCCGGTGGCGGGCTCCGCCATTGAGAAGATACTCCGCGACTTTCCGGATACTGCCGATGTCATTCGGGCCGGAGACGGCCGGGCCGCCCTTGCTGTGATGGAAGAGAGACGGCCGGATCTCGTGACCCTCGATCTAACTATGCCGGTCATGGGGGGGGAGGCCGCACTCAAGCACATCATGATACGCTCTCCGGCCCCTGTCGTCCTCGTGAGCGGTCTCGATCCCGCGCATTTCCACAGAGTCATGGATTTCATGCGCCTTGGAGCCGTTGATTTCATACCCAAGCCCCGAGGCCGGGACGGATGGAAGGACGTGAAAAATCGGCTTGCTTCAGTGGTTTCGGGTGTTTCGGAGTTTCGGCTTTCGAATGTCAGGCGCGCACGCGTTCCCCAGCCCGTTAAGGTGAAGGAGCGTCCCGGTCTTCCGGCCGAACGTCTCCTCGTCCTGATCGGCGGGCCAGGAGGCCTCCTCGAGATCCAGATGATTCTACCCGCGATTGCAGGTGCGGGAGACTCTTCGATTCTCTACGTGCAGGACGTGGCTTCCGGGGTTGTGGATCCTCTCGCGCATTATCTCGATTCCGTGAGTCCGATCGCGGTCTCCGCCCTCCGCTCCGATTATCCCCTCCTTGGGGCCCAATGTTGGGTAACGGATTGGTCTTCCCCGTGGAAGATCGTCTCGGACGGCGATGGCTCGGCGGTACAGAGGGCAGGAGGTGGGATTTCCTCCCTCGATGCGGACCTCCTCCTCGCCTCGGCCGCCGAGGCATTCGGCGAGAGGGTCATGGTTTTCGTCCTCAGCGGGGCTACGATCGAGATGCTTGCAGGGATCGAGGCCGTGGTGTCCCGCGGGGGCAGGGTCATACTTCAGGAGCCATCCCGCGCATTATTTCCAGGCCCGATCAAGAGACTCATGGCCCAGGAACTCGAAGAGGCCTGTGTCCATCCGGAGGAGGGCGCAGGGCTTATCCGGGAATGGTTTTCCAGTGGAGGGTGATGGCTCATGGCCCGTGTCTTGATCGTGGATGATTCGAGTTTCATGAGGAAGAAGGTCGCCCAGATCCTGGAAAAGGGCGGTCATACTGTTGTAGGACAGGCATGTGACGGGAGCGAAGGATTCGATGCCTACAAGAGGTACTCCCCGGATTTCGTCGTCATGGATGTGACCATGCGAGGGATGGACGGGATCTCGGCCGCACGGCTCATCCTTTCCCGCGATTCGCAGGCGCGAGTGATCATGATGAGCATGATATCGGATCCGGATGTGATCCAGAGGGCAAAAGAGGTCGGGATCGCTGGATTTGTGTCGAAAGATTCCCTCGATCGCATCACGGCCATCATGGAGGACATGGAAACGCAAGGAGTCACGGCATGAATAACGAAAACTTTGACGCCTCCCTCTGCCAGGAATTTGTCGACGAGGCCGAGGAACACCTTGGGGAACTCGAACCTAACCTGCTCCTTCTCGAACAGCATCCCGACGACATGCAGGTCCTGAACGACTGCTTCAGGAACATGCACAGCATCAAGGGCGCTGCGGGCTACATGGGTTTTCGAGGAATATCCACTCTGGCCCACTCACTCGAGAACCTCTTCGAGCAGGTGAGATCAGGGGAGTTCAGACTCGACGCCCGTGCGATGGACGTGGTCTTTGCCGGTGTCGACCGGCTCAAGAGGCTTGTGCATGAAGTTGCCGACAAGGGTACGGAGCATAGTCCGGTCGATGATATCCTCGCCGGTGTGGATTCCCTCCTCGCCCGGTCCGTCTCAAAAGGGATCAGGGAAGAGCCTGGAGAGGAAGTTCCGGGGCATGCCCCTCCCTTCAAGGCAGAAGGTGAGGAGGACGATGAGCTCCGGGAGATCTTTGTCCAGGAGATGAAAAATCTCTTTGAACGACTGACGGAGACACCCCAGGAGGGTGAAGACGCCCCGGCCCGGATTGCATATGTCCTCGAGGAGATGGAACGGGTCCTTCATTACGTCGGTTACGAGGAGGCCCGTTCTCGAATAAGCGCCGTGCGCGAGGCCTTTCTCCGGGATATTTCTACTGCGCCGGAGGGCTTGGAAAAGGTCGTCAAGGAGGTCCGGACGGTCATTGAACCCCTTGTCGGTCCTCTGGATGGGGCGTTGGGAAGCGACGGGAAAGGCGAGGTCCTCCTTGAAGAGGAGGACCCGGAGCTCCTCGGGATCTTTCTGGATCTTTGCCGGGAGTGGGCCCCTGTTTTGGGCTCTGTCGCCGGACAGTGCGACGAGAAATGGATTCTGGAGTGCCAGGAGGGGATCCAGAAGATTCGATCCGCGGCCCATTACATGGATTATCCCCATGTAGTGAACCTCATGGACGAGTGTGCGGAACGGCTCACCGAGGCGATCACCCATCAGGGAGAAGGGGGTCTTATCGATCCGTCTCCTGTCATCGCCATCTGGCAAAGGCTCACGGAATGGTTTCCTCCCCTGGGAGACATTCCGCTAGGGCATGATGCGCAAGGTTCGAAAGAAAACGTCCAGGATCCACTCTCCGCCCCTGAGACGGCCTCTCCAGATGCAGGAATCCTGGATGCCGCGCTCGACGATTTCTTTCGGGACATCACCCCGGAGACGGAATCGAAGGGGCCTTTACCCACACAATCGACACTGCAGCAGGCATCCGTCCCTGAGCATGCACCTCAATCCACTTCGGTCCTTGTGAAAGATCGTTCTACTGGGTCCGAACGAAGAGAAGGGCCGGTTTCTCCGCCCTCGTCGCCCGAAGCCGGGGAAAAGGTCTCCAGTGCGGCTGTGCCGGATGCAGGACGGGTCCACTCGGTGCGCATCGATCTTGACAGGGTGGAAAGGCTCCTCGGAGACGTGAGCGAGCTCGTGGTCCTCCGGTCTTTTGTCACCCGCGCCTACGAGGATTTGAAGGCCATTCATCGGGATCTGCTCCTCTCTCAGCCCGGACACGCGAAGGCATTCAAACCGCTCAAGGAGACGGCAAACCGCCTCGGTGAACAGGCCGTGGTGCTCGGGCGGGTGGTACAGGGGCTCCAGGACGAGGTCATGCGCATGAGGATGCTTCCGGTGAGTCATCTCTTCGACCGTTATCCCCGTGTAGTGAGAGACCTCGCCCAGCGGTTGGGTAAAAAGGTCTCTCTTTTGGTGACGGGGGCCGAGACGGGTCTGGACAAACGGATCATCGAACAGATGGCAGATCCCCTGCTCCACATCGTGAGAAATGCCGTCGACCACGGGATCGAGACCCCGCAGACCCGGGCGAATTCAGGAAAGCCTGAGATTGCGACCGTGGTGCTTTCAGCGAGACAGGAAGGCAATTCCGTTGTCATCCGGGTATCTGACGACGGGAGGGGGCTGGATCGGGACGGGCTCATCCGCAAGGCGGTCTCCCTGGGGATCGTGTCCAGGGACGTGGCCCAAGGGCTTGCGGACGAGCAGGTCTGGGAGTTCATGTTTCACCCCGGTGTCTCGACTGCATCGGACGTCACGGAGATCTCGGGACGTGGCGTAGGCATGAGTGTGGTCAAAAAGAACATCGAAAAGATCGGCGGGACCATTCGGGCCGTCTCGTCTCCGGGCAAGGGTACGGAAATCGTCATCCGCATCCCTCTCACCCTTGCCATCATGCAGACACTTCTCGTGCGGGTGGGAAGCCATGTCATGGCTGTTCCCATCGCGTCCGTTGTGGAGACGATTCGTCTGCGATCAGAGGACGTAACTCCATGCGAGGGGCATGAGCTCATCTCCCTTCGTCAGGAGACCATCCCCATCATTCGGCTCGGCAGGATCTTCCGGGGGACAGGGTCCCCCCCGAATCCCCCCAAGTTCTTTGCCGTGCTCGTGGAACACGACGGGATAGAGGCGGGGCTTGCAGTGGACGGCCTTATCGGCAGGCAGGAGATCGTTATCAAGCCCCTTGCCGACTATCTGACGGACCAGCCCGGTTTTTCCGGCACCACGATCCTTGGAGACGGTTCCATCGGACTCGTCCTCGACATACCGGCAGTGGTCGAGCGCGCCCGCTCCTTTGTGAAAAGGCGTCATCAGCTCCTTGATCTGGATGCATTGGGGATCGCGAGCGCGAAAAACACGGATATCTTTCAGACGGCGGTCTGACGGCCCTGAAAGAGCTGGCCGCAGGCGGCGGCGATGTCCCGCCCCTTGCTCTTTCGGATGATGGCCGTGTAGTGGGCCTCCGTCAGGATCTTCTGAAAGGCGAGAATGCGCTCTGCCTGGGGCTCTTCGTATGGGATGCCGTCACTGGGGTTGAAGGGTATGAGGTTGATTTTTGAAGGGATCCCTCTGAGGAGACGAATGAGTCTCCTGGCATCCTCCGGTCGGTCGTTCACCTCGGCGAGGAGGAGGTACTCGAAGGTGATCCTCCGCCGGGGGGCAAGGGGATAGGCCCTGAGCGCCCCGATGAGTTCCTGGAGGGGATATCTGCGATTGACGGGCATGAGACGGCCCCGGGTATCGTTGTCCGCGGCGTGGAGCGAGACGGCAAGGCCCACTTCGATTTCAGCGCCCATGCGGAGGAGTTCGGGAACGAGGCCGCAGGTGGAGACAGTGATCCTTCTCGGAGAATAATCGAGGCCTATCCTGTCCGTGAGGATTTTGATGGCGGCGATGAGGTTTTCCAGGTTTGCCAAGGGCTCTCCCATGCCCATGAAAACGATGTTTCGGGGTTTTTCTTCAAGGCGTGCATACTTCATGGCGACGAGTGTCTGGGAGGCGATCTCACCAGGGGAAAGATTTCGTTTGAAACCCATCCGTGCCGTGTGACAAAAGGCGCATCCCATGGCACAGCCCACCTGGGTCGAGACGCAGATCGTCATGTGATCCCGTTCGGGGATCAGGACCGTCTCGATGTGGAGACCATCTGCAAGGGCGAGAACGAGCTTGATCGTCCCGTCTGATGACTTTAGTTCCCGGACCACATCGGGAAGATGAGCCGTTCCCCTGGAGGAAAGGATTTCACGAAGGTCTTTGGGAAGTGATGTGATCCGGAAAATGTCCTCGAAATCCCGTTTCCAGATGGCATGAAAGAGCTGTCGGGCCCGATAGGGGGGGAGGTCGAATCCTTCTGCAAGAGATTCGAGTTCGGACCGTGTGAGATCTCTGTAGTTCGTCACCTCATCGGAACTCAAAAATGAGGATTTTCGTTCAAGGGCAAGGCGTGAGGATGTCGTAGGAGCGGCCCCTTGTGTCCGCCCAGCTCTTGGTATGTATGGGAACCGATCTGCCTGCCGGCAGACAGGCGATCAACACCGCCATCTGACGCAAGAACTGCTTTCGTGGCTAAAGCTCGTTGAGAAGGCTCTTGGCCTCCTCGCGTTCCGGGAAATCCATGGGTGAGGAAAGGGCCTCGGAGATGTGCCCGCGGGCCGCGTCGTTTTTGCCGAGCCCCTTGAGGGCAACGGCCATGTGATAGTGGATCGAGGGGTGATCCGGCCATTTTTCAAGGGCCTTTTCCAGGTGCGGGACAGCGAGTTCAAAGCTTGCCCGCTTGGCAAGGATCCATCCGAAGGTGTCGAGGATGGCCGGGTCCTCGGGCGCGCCCTCCCTGGCCTTTTGTGCCCAGATGAAGGCCTGTTCCAGATCCCCCTTCTCTGCATAGAGCCATGCGAGGTTGTTCGCAGCAGGGGCGAAGTCTGCCTTGATGGACAGGGCCTTTCTGTAGGCCGCCTCAGCCTGATCGGTCTTCCCGAGCCTTTCCTCCATGGTTCCGATGGCCATGAAGGGCGCTGGCGAGTCCGGAGTCTTCTCCGCGAGGATCTTGTAGTTTGCGAGGGCCTCCTCGATCCGGCCTGTGGAAGCGTAAAGGGAGGCGAGGGCGGAGTACGGAGACGGGCTATCCGGAGCAATCTCCATGGCCTTTTTGTAGGCCTTTTCCGCATCGATGGGGCGTCCGATGGATACGAGGATGTTCCCTTCCATGATGGGATAGGCAGGGATGTCCGGTTTCCTGGCAGCCAGATCTGCGAGGAGATCCAGGGCCTCTTGCGGGGCGTTTCCCTTGAGGTCGAGGGCGACGAGGGTGGACGCAGCAAGGATGCTGCCGGGCTCCTTTTCGAGCACCTCCCGTAGGGCTGTCTCGGCCTCCTCCGTCCTTCCCATTGCGATCAGGTTTCTTGCGAAGAGGTATCGGGCCCGGTTATTTTCAGGCCCTTTTTCGAGCACCTTTTCCAGATCCCGGACTGCGTCCTGATACCTGCCCTTTTCCGAGAGGGCGATGGATCGGAGGGTGAGCGCCCGTTGATCGTCGGGTATGCCAGCGAGGATGACGTTGACATGCTCCATGGCGGCCTCGGGCTTGCGCATGCGAAGTGCGATGTCGGCCATGAGGAGACGGGCCTTTAGAACTGCGGGATGAATCGACAGAAGACGGCTGAGGTCCTCCTCCGCCTGGGGCAGCTTTCCCGTGGCTGCATAGGTGACGGCCCTGAGATACAAGGCCTCGGGGTTGGCCGGAGATCGGCCGAGAATCCGTGTGAGTTTTTCGATCGAGACATCGAGTTTCTGGTCCCTGAAAGAGATCTTGGCCTGGGCGAGGAGAACGTGCGGATTGGATGAGTCAATGGCGGCACCTTCTTCGGCAAGTCTTCGGGCCTCTTCGAGCCCCTCCCCCTCCGCATGGAGGGAAGCAAGACGTCCGAGTATGTCCGCGTCCTTGGCCGCGATGGACCGGGCCTTTTCAAGGAAGGCGATCCCTCCCTCAAGGTCCCCTCTGGCGACGCGGATCTCCGAAAGGGCGACGATGGGCTTCGGATCCCCAGGGAACCTTTCTGAGGCCGACGTGAGGGCGGCCTCAGCCTCGTCTGCCTTGCCGCTCCTCAGGTAAAAGCCCGCAAGAAGGAGATAGGGCTGAACGTCATCGGGATGCTCGGCGAGGATGAGCTTCATCTCGTCCTCGGCCTTGGTCCGGTCTCCGGACGCCTCGAAAAGGGAGGCGAGGGCGAGCATGGCATGGGTCTTCCCGGACCCGGGGCCGCTGACCTGAATGGCACGCTTGAGGTATTCCTCCGCGCGTCTCGGGTCGTTTTTCCTGGCGTAGATGCCGGCCATGGCCATGAAGACCTTCCCGTTCTCCGGATCCGCAGCCTCCGCCTGGGAGATGACAGCAAGGGCCGCGTCGGTTTCTCCCTTTTCCGAGAGCGCCGCCCCTTTGAGAAGGATCGCGTCCGTAAGGTGGGGGTCTGCGGCCAGGAGGATGTCTGCGTGGGCGATGACCTCATCGTATTTCTTGGCGAGGAGGAGGAACTGGGCGAGTTTCATGCGGGCGTCCACGTTGCCAGGGTCCACGTCCACGGTCTTCTGGAGTTCGGAGAACGCCTGCCGTGCGTTTCCGAGCTTGAGGTGCGCAAGGGCCATCTGGTAGTGGCCCGCGGGGTCCTTGGGATCGATCTGGACGACGTTCATGAACTCGATGACAGCAGCCTTGTAGTCGTCCTTTTCCGCGTACTTCATGCCCCTTTCCATGTGGTAGGCCTTCTTTTCCTCGGGGCTTGAGCAGCCAGGAAGTAGGAACAGGGGAAGGAGGAGACAGAATGCAAGGTGGGTAAGGGTCTTTGAGATGGATGTGTTCATGATGGCGCAGGTCCTTTCATGATCCCGCTAAAAAAAGCCGATCGGTTTTGTGTATCGTGTCCGACGCCCATGCGACGTACGCTAAGCGTCTCGTTTCTCAGGATTTGCGCCTCGCAACTCGGGCATTTTGAATGACATCATCCCATCTTGTGCATTCCATATGCATATCGGAATAACTTTCCCTTTGCCTGAAAGGTGATACAAATCCTGATGCGCCCCGGAGTTTTTACTGATAACTGACAGCTGACAGCTGATAGCTGCCTTCATGGATTTTTCAAGGAGGATTGACCGGTGGATTCGAGGACGCTCAGCCAGAACCTGCTTTTAAGATCGACCTTTTTTCTCTTTTTGATGGCGGAGGCGAGCGGGACGTGGACGTAGCGGTCATTCCAGAGGCTCACCATGAGCGCGGTCTTGCCGGCCATGGCCGCGTGAACGGCGTTCTGCCCGAGGTTTGCGCAGTAGAGCCGATCGTCTATGTTGGCTGGGACGCTACGAATTATGTAGCTCGGGTCTATGTAGCGAACAAAGACCTCCATCCCGATCCTCTCGAAATAGGCCTTGATGCCGTCTCGCAGAAAGGTCCCGATGTCCCCGAGTTTGACGTTTCCCGATATGTCACGCTGTACATCAGGGCCGGTCACATAACGCTGGCCCGCGCCCTCGGCGGTCACGATGACCGCATGTCCCCGGTTTCTGAGCCTGGATTCCAGGGCCTTATAAAGGCCGTGATCGCCTTCGAGGTCAAAGTCGCTTTCCGGAATGAGACAGAAATTGACCTCTCGGAGGGCGTTTGTTGCCGCAGCTGCGATAAATCCCGCATGCCGTCCCATGACCTTGACGAGTCCGATGCAGTTGGGAGCTCCGAGGGCCTCGGTGTGGGCACATTGAATGGCCTGGCATGCCATTTCAACGGCGGTGTCGAATCCGAAGGTCTTGGAGACGAGATGGATATCGTTGTCTATGGTCTTGGGGACCGCTATGACCGAGATCTTGAGGCCCCTTTTCTCCACTTCTTCCACGATCTTTGCCCCTGCCCGAAAGGTCCCGTCCCCGCCGATGATGAAGAGTACGGAGACATTCATGCGTTCGAGGGAATCCACTATCCCTTCGATGGGCTGATGGCCACGGGAGGAGGAGAGTATGGTGCCGCCGTATTCGTGGATCCGGTTGACGTTTTCCGGCGTGAGTTCCATGACGGGGAGATTGTATTGTGGAATGAATCCCCGAAATCCTTGCCGGATTCCAAAGACGGATCTGACGCCATATCCATAAAAGAGGGTCATGACGATGGCCCGAATGACGTCGTTGATCCCGGGACATAGTCCTCCACATGTGACCATGGCGCACCGGAGTTTGGATGGGTCGAAATAAATACGATCCCGAGGGCCGGCCAGCTCAAAACTTGGCGGTACGTTTCTTATACGGCAGTTTTCTGAGAAGGCTGAGGTCGATATCCTCACGAGCACGCGGTCTTCGTCGCACACGAAACTTGGATAACCCCTTTCCAGCAAGGGCGAAGGGATGGCGGTCTCCCCGAGGGAGGCTACGTGTGTGTCGATTTCCTCCGTAGGGTCGAGATCGTCGATGAGGCATGCACGGGATATGTATGAGGGATCTTCCATGAGAATAACCTGGATCAATCGTTGTTTAATCGAATGGAGCCGGCAATGGGATTCGAACCCGCGACCTGCTGATTACGAATCAGCTGCTCTACCGCTGAGCTATGCCGGCCCGAACGGCTTAATATCATGGGAGAAGTGGAACAGTCAAGCCTGATGGACTCGTAAAAACTCGAAAATTCCAANNATTCCGGCGGAGGCCGGAATCCAGTATTTTCAATATGTTCTGGATGCCGGGTCAAGTCCGGCATGACGAGTCCGGGAGTTTTTACGGGTCCATCAAATCTAACTCTCAGAGATATTCATTTAACTTTGATGGCCTCGTAAAAAATCCCGAAACAGCCTTTTTCTCGAATTTAGCCCCTGTAATTTCAGCATGTTACAAGTGCATTTTTTGATTTTTTCGACTTTTTACGAGACCATCAACTTTGTGATTTTAAAGGATAAACCAGCGACAGGAGGCGTTTATGGAGTGAGGCTCCCTGTCTGCCGATAGGCAGGCGTACCGAACTGACATCACTGACGCCCACTCGCAGATTCAGGTCAAGGTGGCTTATCTTATCCGACCATCTGTTTTGATTTGCTCGTCCTTCATTCCGCTTCGGCTGTCGCGGTCTGGGTTCGAAGAGGGAGCTTGCCTTCGCCGTAAAGGGTTCCCTTGAGCCATTCAAAGGCGAAGATCAGTATCTCCTTGTCATCATTTTCCATGCGATCTATCCTGTCTTGGGGTACGACATAAATGTCGAGGAATTTGCTATCGAAGACAAAACGGCGGAATCCATCCACGTTGTAGCATCCCATGAAGAACATCTTGAGGGTTTTTTCCGGAATGGTAACGAACGGACCCAGGGACTTGCGCTTGAGAATGAGCTCCACCCAGCCTGCATTCACCTCGTCGTATTCCGGGATGCCCTGATCCTCGATCCATTCCCGGACCGTCCATTCCCGCCCGAGCCCGTGTCCGAGGCAGTGGGGCTCCTTTACGAGGGCGAAAAACCGTTCCTTCTCCGACGCATCCCTGTTATGGAATATCCCGGCCCCAAGGGGGTAGTAACGACAGGAAACCGGGCGGTCCTCATAGATGCCGCATCCTTTCACATCGAGAAAGGGACATGTCCTCTCGTCCTTTCCTATCGTCTTGAGGTAGGGTATGGGAAGTTCAGTGTTTTCAATGGGGCCCGGAACCGTATAGAGGGCGAGGAATTCATCCGAGGTGATCCCGAAACGGTTTTTCATGCGGACGATGTCATACGGGGTGAGCATGATCTGTGCGTCCTGGCAACAACGTCCGAAACAGGCCACTTTCAGCTCGCAGGTAAAGGTAAAGGTGCTGGCAAGGTCGAGCCTTACGGGGACTAATATCTCTGGACGGTCTTTTGGGGCGTACATGCGTTTTCTGTGTCCTTGTTTGTTTGGTTTTGGGAAAGATTTCCGGATGCCCTTCACTATAATTCCTGCGTCGAATGATACAATAGGGCATGGAAGCACAGTGTCTGCCTATTTTGGGCTGTTGGTTTCTCTCATGTTTTGTTCGTCGGTGACCCATCAACGGCCGGGGAACTCATCGGTGTGTGGACCATATCGGCTATGCGCTATAAGAAGACCGAAAAGAAACGTAAAAGGCATCCATCGCGAGACGCCCTGGAATTACCCTGGTGGTGTCTTTTTTGACCCGCGTTTGTCGGGATCCACGGGAGGATCTGCATGAGTGGCAAAAAAGTGGCGGTCGTTACCGGTGCAATAAAGGGCATAGGGCTTGCCATTGCCCGTTCGTTTGCCCGCAGAGGGCTGATCTGTGTCTTGTCGTACTACGATTGGGCCGAGTCCATTGATGAAATGAAACGGGAGATGGACGCGGCCGGCGGGGATTACCTCCCCGTGCCGGTCGACCTCACAGATCCATCCGGTGCCCGCGTCCTTGTGGATGCAGCCATGGACAGATACGGCCGTCTCGATGTGCTCGTAGCAAATATAGAGCGGGGCGGGTGGCCTGTGGTGCATGGACCCTACACTGACGAACAGTGGCGGATCGAATGGGATACCACTGTTACAGCCAAGTGGCGGCTTTTCCGGGAGTCCCTCTCTCATATGAAGAGGGAAGGGGGAGGGACGGTCGTGGTCGTTTCTTCCATAGCCGGCCTGGTCGGCAGGAGTGGACCTGCCGGAAGGGTGTTTCCGGACTGTTACAGTCTTGCAAACCGGGCCATAGGATCACTGACCGAGACATGGGCCCGTGAAGGCGCCCCGGAGGTAAGAGTGAACGAGCTCATGCTCGGTTTTGTCGAGACCCGCCACGGACCTGGAACCCGGGGCTGGGGGCTCCTGTCCCCCAAGGATCAGGGATCTATACTCTCGCACACCCTGCTCGGACGGACCGGCAGACTGGACGAGGTGGCCAGGGCCGTGGATTTTCTCGTTTTCGACGCCCATTTCATGACCGGCTCGGTCTTGCGCATGGATGGTGGCTATGTCCTCGGGGGCGATCCGGCTGTCCCGGTCCTTCGAGGGGTCGTGAGGGGGGAGGAACCATCCCACGGCGGTGAGCTTGCTCCTGGACTTAGACAAGGGACGAGGGGATGAAGAGCCGGGTGAAGAGGTTTTGTGCGTAACGGTCGGTCATGCCCGCTATGAAGTCGCTGACCTGCCGTTCGTAAGGATCGCGGTTGTTCGTTCCCGCCAGGTCATCCTCGAATAGTTGCATGCTTTCCCGCCTAAAGGCGTCCTTGTGGGTGATGAAATATTCATAGAGATCGAAGAGGATCTTGCGGGCCTTTTCGAATTCATTGTGGACATGGGGGGAACGATAGACGTTTTCGTAGAGGAATGCCCGAAGCCTGAGCATGGATTCATGTACCGCCGGGCTGATGCTGAGGATTATCTCTTCTTCATCTTTATTACGGGTGTGGGCGATGACGTCTCGAATCATAGTGGTGATTCGCGTGCTGTGGTCTTCTCCGAAGGCCACCTTGATGTCAATGGGGATGTCCGATTCCCTTATGACCCCGCTTCGAATGGCATCGTCCAGGTCGTGGCTCAGGTAGGCGATGATGTCGGCGATCCGCACGACCCGCCCTTCCAGGGTGCAGGCCCATTCATCGAGATTCTTGGGGATGATCTCCCCGAAACCCTTTGAATGTTTGAGGATGCCGTCCCTGACCTCGTAGGTGAGGTTCAGCCCCCGGCCGTTGTTTTCAAGATGGTCTACGACCCGGATGCTCTGGCGGCAGTGGGAGAATCCCCCGGGCACGATCTCGTTCAGGACCGTCTCACCCGCGTGGCCGAACGGGGTGTGGCCGAGATCATGCCCGAGGGCCACGGCCTCGGTGAGGTCCTCATTGAGCCGGAGCGCCCTGGCGATCGTGCGTGCGATTTCCGATACCTCGAGGGTGTGGGTGAGGCGGGTTCGGTAGTGGTCCCCCATGGGCGAGAGAAAGACCTGGGTCTTGTGTTTCAGACGACGGAATGCCTTGGAGTAAACGATTCTGTCCCTGTCCCGCTGAAAGGCGGTCCGAATCGGGCAGGTTTCAACGGGGACTTTCCGTCCCTTTGTTTCAGCGCTCAGACATGCATGGGGGGAGAGAAATTGTCGTTCCCGCTCTTCAATCTCCTCGCGGATGGTCATGGGACGGATTTTTTGCAAAAAGACCTCCAAAAAGGGTTCGATGCAACCAAATATCAACAGCCAGGTATGAAAAAGCAAGAGAAAGCGTGATGAGAAGGAAAAGGGCAGCCCCCTTTTCCTCGCCAGCCAAGGCTGGGAGCGCGGCGAATGCACAGAGGGCAACAGGAGCGGCAAGGTATCTCCACCAATCGGAGATGTCCCTTTTCCCCGTTTGGGCAGCCCACATGTCTATCCCCTGGGCCGCGAACCCGAGAGAAAGGATGAGGATGACGGATCCGGAAAGCTGCCTTCCCGATCCTGCGAGGCCGAGGGCCGATAGGAAAACCGAGAGGGAGAGGACGATTCCGGGCGCAGCGCGGGCCTTTTTTGTGAGACACACTGGAAGGCCTGCTATGAGATACCGCCCTCCAGATGCAAGGGTGACGGCAAGCATGATGAATCCATAAGCGAGGATGACCGTGTGGGCATCCAGGGCCGCCAGTAAGACGAGTCCGGAGGCGAGGAGGGTCAGGGCGATGCCGAGCCTCAGGGAAAGGTGGCCATCCCGCCAATAGAGACCGATGGCAAGGAAGGCGGTCGCAAGAAATGCCCCGGACAGGAATGCAGCCGTTACGAATTTGTCAGGAAATGTGTCGGTCAGGAGGACGAGACCGGCCACGGTCATCTGGATGGTGGTCTTGATTTTGGCGAGTTCGGTGACTGGGAGATCCCTATGTATGCCCATAAGACACGCCCTTATCTCGGTCACGAGGAATTCCCGCAGAAAAACGGTCCAGACGATCCAGAGGGGAAGAATCCCCAGGTCCACGAGGGGGACGAGGGTCGCGGCGAGAAAGATCTTGTCCGCTATGGGGTCCATGAGTTTGCCCAGTTCGGTGGGCCCGTACCTACGGGCGATGAGGCCGTCGAGGTAGTCCGTGAGACCAAGGGCCGCAAAGACGCAGATGGCAGCAATTCTGGACCGCGTCCCTCCGTAGAGGAGAAAATACGGTAGCGGGAGGATGAGGACCCGCAGGACGGTCAGGTGGTTTGCTGTGATCATAATAGACTTTTGGCGTATCTGTCCCATATCGGGAAAAATGCCCGCATGAGTTCCCCGCGGGCCTGAGCGAGGGCCTGGACCATCTCGATGAAATGCCGGTAGTGAGAGGTGGGGCCGATCTCGATCTGTACGAGAAGGGGGTCGCAGAAATACCATGTGCAACGGTATGGTCTCTGGGTGCGGGGAAGGAGGCAGCCCCGAGTGCCCATGAACTGGCATGGCCCATTGAGATCCCGGGTGAGATCGTACGCTGGGACGGAGTGCCCCAATGCATGGAATCCGATCACGTCCGCGAATTCGGGAAGTCCGTGGATCTGTGCGCAGCAGACGGTCCCGCAGAAGGGGCAGACGAGTTCGGTATACGACTGGATGAAGGGGTCGATACGGTCGAATTCCTCAAGGAAAAGCCGCGCGGCCTGCTTCACCGCACCAAGGTCCCCGGCTGCCTCGAAACACTCCTGGATCGCCCGGATCTTTTCGTGAAAAGAATCGGGGTGGCGGGGGTCGAGGCGGGGAAAGACGGATGTATCAAAACCTATCATGGCGAATTTATCCTTGGTCCGGCCTTTACAGGCTTTTGTCGAGTCCGCGTTTTTTTATCTCTTCTACGGCCCTCCTGATTTCTGAGCGGCGATCACGCGGGCATACGAGGACGGCGTCACGGTTCGCCACCACAATCATGTCGCTCAGACCGACGGCCGCTATCAGGGTTTTCCCGGTTGCGTAGAGGAGGGACCGTGAGCATTCGATGGGGATAGCCTCGCCCATGACGGCGTTCCCGGCCTTGTCCATGGGGAGGGTCCGAAAAACCGTCTCCCAGAGGCCCATGTCATGCCAGCCCACGGCGCATGGAAAGACGACGAGATTAGGCGCCTTTTCCATGATCGCGGTGTCAATGGACGTATCGGGCAGTCCGGCATACAACTCATTTACCTTGGAAGGACAGGCCCCAATGAGGCCCATGAGTCGGTCGTGAAGGGTGGGATCCGTTTTTTGTGCCGTTTCGATGAATGTGGTGGTCGAGAACGCAAAGATCCCGCTGTTCCAGAAGTGGCGTCCGGATGTCACATAGCGCTCTGCGGTCTCCCTGTCGGGTTTTTCGTGAAAGGCCCGGACGGTGCAGGGTCCTGCGACCGGGGCCTGACACGGATGCGTGGACTCGATATAACCGTAGTCGGTCTCCGGCCAGTCGGGGAGGATGCCGAAGAGGCAGATGTCGGGATGTCCCCCGGCCCACTCGAGGCCGCGGGCGAGGACGGCCCGAAATCCCTCCTCGTTGTCGATGACGTGGTCCGAGGGGAAGATCCCCAGGGTCGCGCCTGGATGGAGGGCGTGAACGCTGGCGCACGCCCAGGTGACCGCCGCCGCCGTCCCACGTGGGCATGGCTCGAGGAGTAGGCGTCGGGGATCCATGCCCGGTAGTTCTTCGAGGACTTCCTGCCGGTGAGAAGGTTTTGCCACTACCCATATTCGTTCCGTGGGGAAAAGGGGTGCGAGTCGTTCGAACGTGTGCTGCAGAAGGGTCTTCATGGTCCCGAAACGGAGGAATTGCTTGGGGCGGTCCGATCGGCTCAGGGGCCATAGGCGTACGCCGAGTCCGCCGGCGAGTATGATCGCGTGATGATGAGGTGTCTGATCCATCAGGGTCCTGCCGCGTCCATGGAGAGACGGAAAAATGCGAGGGCCGCGATGGCGGCCGTTTCAGCGCGGAGGATTCGCGTTCCCATGCTGACGGGCCGAAAACCTTGCCCGTGCACCAAGGACCTCTCTGATTGGGAAAGGCCCCCTTCCGGCCCGACGAGGATCGCTATCGGCAGCCCATGTCCGGCATTTGGCCACTCTGAGGCGAGGGGCGCCACACGCTCCCTTTCCTCGAGGACGAACCGGACAGGCGTCCAATTCGCCTCCCTGAGGGCGGTATCGAGGGGAAGGATCGGGTGAATGGAGGTCGCATGCCCCCCCCGGCACTGTTTAAGCGCCTGGCGCGAGATCTCGTCCAGACGATGAACGCGTGTTTTGACCCCTGCCGATTCGGGGCGCGGGACCGAGTGCTCGGCAAGGACCGGATGGATGGACCTCGTTCCCAGCTCCACGGCCTTCTGGACGAGCCATTCCATGCGTTCTCCCTTGAGGAGGGAGCAGTAGAGGTCCACGGGCAGGCGGTCGTCCGGCAGTGTTTTTTTGTTGAGCAGCGTGACGATGACGGTTCCCTTTCCAGAGGTCTTCACACGGGCGCGGGCGATCATTCCCTTGCCGTCCAGGAGGTCAATCTCCTCTCCAGGGCCGAGCCTGAGGACCCGAGAGAGGTGATGGGCCTCGGTGCCATCGAGGACGACGCTATCCACCGCCTGCCCAAGGCGCTCGGGTTCCACAAGGAAACGGGGTAAGGGCATCCTATCCGGCCTCAAAGGTGACAGCGGCCCAGGTGCAGGACGCATCCTGGCGAGAGCGGATCTCCAGGACCGAAAGACCTATGGCGTTTTGGACCGCGTCAACCTGTGTGTCGAGGATCCCCGAGACGATGAGGGTCCCGCCTGGGGCAATCAACGACCTGATCTTGTCGGAGAGAGAAAGGAGTGTCCCCCTGTCCAGATTGGCAAGGACCGCGTCGAAGGTTCCGTTTATCTCTTCAAGGGGAAGGCCAATCACTGTGACTTTTCCGTCCACCCTGTTACGTGCCGTGTTTTCCTGGGCTGTGGCCACGGCCACCGGGTCGATGTCGAGGCCGGTCACGCGCGGGATTCCGAGAAGTGCGGCGCCGATGGCCAGGATCCCCGTCCCGGTGCCGATATCGAGGAGGGATCGGACAGACCTCTTGCCCACGAGTCCTTCCAATCCCTCCATGACCAGGGATGTGGTGGCATGGGTCCCGGTCCCAAAGGCCTGACCGGGATCGATTTCGATTATTAGATCGGACGGGCGGGAAGAATATGTCTCCCAGCTCGGCCGGACGACGAAACGGTCTCCGATACGGATCGGCTTGAAGGACGTCTTCCAGGCTTCGGCCCAGTTCTCGTGCGGTATCATGTTTTTTTCTACTGGGAAAGGCCGACGGAACGGGCTTTCGGCATGGAGTCCCTGGAGGAAGGCCGCGATCACCTCCATCCATTCGCGTTCACGGGCCTGATCGAGATACATGGTGATGCGGGTTTCGGTTCCAGTGGGGCAGGGGAGGTCCTGGCAGATCACGCCTCGGCCCGTGATCGAGACGGCCTCTTCCACGAGCAGGTCGGAAAGTTCCTCCGGGACGGTGACGGAGAGCTCGATCCATGAATGGGTGGTTGGTTGGTCCGGTTTCATGGTTATGCGTGGATGGTCGATAGGAATAGAATAGAGAAACCTCGAAGGATGGTCCTCGCGCCCGATGGCTGTGCTGTCCGTCGGCAAGGGGGCACACAAATTGCGGAAACTGGATATGCATTATGTACCATACGGTCGAAGACGTTTACAACCGGACGGCTCGGTCGTCCCATCCCTATTCGGACGCATCATATATCTTCGGACTTCTCGGCCAAAACGGTCTGCTCGGCCGGGAAAAGATCCAGGAGCTTGCGGCCAAACTCGAGATCCCCAGGCGCAAAGGCCAGGACCTCGTCCAGTGGCTCGATTCCATGGCCATCCCCCTTTCCGACAAAGACGGAGAGGTCCTTGACGAGCCGCGGATCCTCCAGGCCATTTCTCGAGACCGGGGCTGGATGTTTCGCCGTCTCGATCCTCTGCGCCTTGACATGGACGTGGTGACCAAGACCCTCCCTGCATCCTTTGCCCGCAGGCGTTTCATCCTCCCTTATGCCTGGCGTGGAAACGAACTCGAAATCGTCTGCTACGATCCCCTTGACAAGGAGCTCGAAGAGGACCTCCAGAGGGTCGTGAAGGCCACCATGAGGATCTCTGTCACACCGAGAAAGGATATCGAGCGTATCATTCAGGAATTTTTCGATTTCAGGCAATCCATCGCCGCGGCCCAGAACGTCCTCGCCTCTCCCACGGTGGACATCTCGAACCTGGAGCAGTACGTGCGGCTCTCGTCCCCAGAGGGATGCCCGACGGATGCCCACATCCAGAGGGCCGTGGACCACCTCTTCCACTATGCCCTGGATCAGAGGGCGAGCGACATACACATCGAGCCCAAACGGGAGGAAACCTGGGTCCGCCTCCGCATAGACGGCGTCCTCCACACGGTGTACCGGCTCCCGAAGGTGGTGCACGAGGCCGTCTGCTCCCGGATCAAGGCCATATCCCGCCTTGACGTGGCCGAGAAGAGACGGCCCCAGGACGGGCGTATCAAGATCGCCTGGAAGGATACAGAGGCAGAGGTCCGGGTCTCGACCGTTCCCGTCTCTTTCGGCGAAAAGGTCGTGCTGCGCCTCCAGAGCGCTGAGATCCTTTTCAGCAGCCTTGATGAGCTGGGATTTTCCCCGAGGGACCTGGAGATCTACGAAAGGTTTCTGGCCCGGCGCCATGGGATCGTCCTCATCACCGGCCCGACCGGAAGTGGAAAGTCCACGACCCTCTATTCCACGCTCAGGCATCTGGCCACCCCGGAGGTGAACATCGTGAGCGTGGAGGATCCTGTGGAGATGGTCCACGAGGGCTTCAACCAGATAGCGGTCCAGCCCCAAATCGATGTCACTTTTGCAACGATACTTCGAAACATCCTGAGACAGGACCCGGACATAATCATGATCGGCGAGATCCGTGACCTCGAGACCGCCGAACATGCGGTGCAGGCGGCCCTCACAGGGCACCTCGTCTTTTCGACACTCCACACAAACGATGCAGTGGGCGCGGTCACCCGCCTCAGGGACCTTGGGCTGGCCCCCTATCTCATTTCCTCGACCCTGATAGGCGTCGTGGCCCAGCGGCTGGTCCGTCTGGTCTGCCCCGCATGCCGGGAGCCCGTGCATCACCAGGCAGGCGTCCTTACGGCCCTCGTCTCCGATCCCCCTGGGGAAGGGGTCACCGGGTGGGCGGGAAAGGGGTGTTCCAGATGTAGGGGCACGGGGTATTTCGGGCGCATCGGGATCTACGAGGTCTTTCCTGTCTCAGATGAGGTGAAAGGCCTCATCCACGAGGGGGCCCCGGAGACAACACTCAGACGGCAGGCCTTTTCCGAGGGCGTGACCCCGCTTACTGCGGACGGTTTTCGCAAGCTGAAGGAGGGCATGACAACGCTCGAGGAGGTCCTCCGGGTTGCTGGAGGGGGGTAACATATTGATGATTCAAGGTGTTTTTGGAGAATCTATGAGTCCATTGAGGCCCTTGGCGCGGTGGGCCTGTCGGAGTTTTTTGATGGCCTTGGCCTCGATCTGACGGATTCGTTCCCGTGTGACGAGAAAGTCGCGTCCCACTTCCTCCAAGGTGTGGTCCGTACGTTCACCGATGCCGAAGCGCAGCCTCAAAATTTTTTCTTCGCGGGGGGAAAGACTCGAAAGGATCCTCCGTGTCTGCTCGGCGAGGTTTTGGCTCATGGCCAGTTCGTCGGGCTGGGGCTGTGAATCGTCTTCTATAAGGTCGATAAGGGAATAGTCGTCGTCCTCTGAGACGCTCGTCTCAAGGGATATAGTGTCCTTCGCGACCTTGAGGACGTTTTGGATCTTGTCCGCTGGTATTCCGGTGCGTTCGGAGAGCTCTTCCGGATGGGGGTCCCGCCCCTTTTCCCGGATCAGGTCACGGGAGACCTTTATGATCTTGTTGAGGGTCTCGACCATGTGCACTGGTATCCTGATGGTCCGGGCCTGGTCCGCGATGGCCCGGGTGATGGCCTGGCGGATCCACCACGTGGCATAGGTACTGAATTTGTAACCTCTCGAGTACTCGAATTTTTCCACGGCCTTTATGAGGCCGATGTTCCCTTCCTGGATGAGGTCCGATAGGGCGAGTCCGCGTTGAGAATGTCTTTTTGCTATATTGACAACCAGGCGGAGATTGGCGCGGATGATCCTTTCCTTTGTGTGACGCGCTCGGGAGAGGGCATGAGTGAAGGCGGCATGGAGATCGTCGAGCGATGCCTGGCTTAGTCCGGTTGCGGCCCTGCGATCAGGGATGGAATAATGCGAAAGTTCTTCCCAGCAGGTGAGAAAGGCCGTACAGGCGAGGGTGAAGAGGCAGGCCGGGACCCTCTCCCGGATCGTTGCCTTCACCATGGCATGCGCGATCTGCGAGATGCCGTTCTCAGCCGTAGATGTGTCGTCACGCCTGAGCATGTCCTCGAGGAGGCGACTCCTTTCCGCCTGTATATCCTTCATCAGGCCGAGGCGGGCGTCGAATTCCGCTTTACCGGAAGGTGCAGCCGTGTCCTTTACGTCCGTCTCCTCTTCAGGGTCTTCGTCACGGCATTCGGGAGGAAGTTCCCGTCCCGTTCCCGCGGTCACGAGGATTCTGTCTACTGCCGGATGGAGTATGAAAGCGGATAGAAGGGCGCTTCTTTCGCTCTCTTCGAGGTGATGGAAGATCTCCCTTTCCTGTTCCTTTGTAAGGAGGGGGTCCTCGGACATCTCCTTCAGGTAGATCTTGATCGAGTCAATGGCGCTCAGCGAAAAGGGGTGGTTTTCCGGGGTGTTCTCAGGTTCCTGGGAGGGGTCAGTGAAGGATTCGGCCGCACTCCAGACGATATTGTCATCCGATTCCACCAAATCCCGCAGGCGGTCATCGATGTTATGTATTTCCTGGGGGTTATCCCCGTGGGAATCGTCCCATTCGTGTGCCATCATGCGCTCCTTGAAAGTTTTCGGAAGTATTTCAGGGTCATAAGAGCTGGGAAAGATGCCTGAGAATACGGGACTCGTCGCCATCAGGGCCGGTCTTTTTCAGGTCTTCTATAAGGGCCCTTCTAAGGGCGCGCCTGCGCTGGTTTTCGCAGTAATTTCTCAGCGCCCGTATGGTCTCTTCTGTCGCCTCCTCGGCGTGTGCCTCGCCCGCGAGGCGTTCGGCAAGTTCAGCTACCTCCGTGAGTGCGTAGATGCGGCTGCGAAGTGTGTCGATTTCCAGGCACCCTTCGGATTTGAAGACGTGTTCCATCGCGCACCAGAGATCTCGGAGCGGACCGTCGTCGAGCCACAGGCCCGGGCCGTGATCAACGAAATGGGCCATGGAATGGGGCAGGCTCAGCACGAAGGCGACGAGCTTTTCGTCTGCGCTTCTGGCCCGGGAGAGGCCGATGCGAGACGGAGATCTAGCGGCCTTGACCGTTTCCGCCCTGGAGGAGGATGCCTGGGGTGTCACCCTTGTCCACAGGGCGTCCTCGCGGATCCCGAGTCTCTGGGCTACATGGCCGACGAGGAGGGCGCATCTCGCCGGGTCCTGGATCGAGCCCAGGATCGGCATGACCTCCTCGAGGATCGCGATCTTCCCGTCGGGCGTGGATCCATGCCGCGCGAGGCTGCGGTCGATAGCGAAATCGATCCCTGCAGGGGCTGAGCGCGCTAACTTTTCCCATCCGTCCCTTCCCTCCCGCTGGACAAGGCTGTCCGGATCGTCCCCGGGAGGGAGAGTGACCACGGAGACACGGAGTTCCGCAGCGTAGAGGATGGGCAGGGTCCTCATGGCAGCGGAGATCCCGGCCTCGTCGCCATCGAAGACGAGTGTCCAGTTTTTCGAAAGCCCACGCAGGATTTTTGCATGGTTCTCGGTGAGGGCGGTGCCGAGGGTCGCCACCACCTCTGTCACGCCCGCCTGAGCCAGAGCGATGAGATCCAGATAGCCTTCCACGACGTATCCGTGTCCGGCCTGACGAATGGGACCTGCGGCCTGGGAGATGCCGTAGAGGGCCCTGCCCTTGTGATAGAGGGATGTCTCCGGGGAATTGAGGTATTTGGGCATTCCATCCCCGAGGACCCTTCCGCCGAAGGCGATGATCTTTCCGTGTCGGTCCAGGATGGGGAAGATGACGCGGGATCGGAACCTGTCGTAATAGGCCCGTTTACCTTGTCCGCCCTCCTTGCGGATGACGAGTCCGGCCTTTTCTGCACGATCGAGAGGGATCCCCTGGGCCTCGAGGTGTCGAATGAGTCCCTCCCACTCATCCACGGCCCAGCCGATCCCGAAGCGTTCCGCTGTCTCGTTTTGTATGCCCCTTTTCCTGAGATAGGCCCGGGCCGGTGAGCCTTCAGGGGCAAGGAGGTTTTGGCGGAAGAAACGGTGAGCGACCTCAAGGGTCCGGAGGAGTTCCTCCCGTTCGTCTTTGAGGGCCTTCTCCCTGGACGAGAGGGGGGCATCGGGGATGGGGATTCCGGCGACCCCTGCAAGCCGGGTTACGGCATCGACAAAGTCAAGGCCCTCGATCTTCATGAGGAATGTGATGGCGTCTCCGCTCTCTCCGCACCCAAAGCAGTGAAAAAACTGTCTGTCCTCGTTGATGGAGAAAGAAGGGGTTTTTTCCTGGTGAAAAGGGCAGAGACCGACCCAGTTTCTCCCTTGTTTCCTGAGCGGGGCATATCCCTCTACGATGTGGCGGATGTTGACGGCCTCGAGGATTGCCCGGATCGTGTCTTCGGGAATATGTCCTTTGCCCATGGAGGTTCCTGTGTATCCCTGCGGATTCAGGAGAAAGGCATGATCATGCACGGATGTGCAAAAGGGTGGCGGATGGACGGGCGGGTGCTTTAGGAAGGTCTTGCGATCTCTGCAGTTTGTGAAATATGATCTTGAAAGACGAGACTGTCAATGAAGCACCTCCTCTTGCCAGGGATCCGTCAAAGTCAAAATTCTGAATTCTTGGGCCGACGGTCGGGGTGTTTGTGGAGTGAGGCGACCATGGACGGGCGCCGTCGGCAAATCCGCCCCCATGGAGGGGGGCTATTTGCCGCACGGAACAAATACCCCGGCCGTCGGCCCACAGAACCCTTGCCTTGCTGACTTTGACGGAGTCCTGCTCCTCTTGGTTTCTCCACTTGACATCGCCCGGATTTTTTTTATTATCCCTCTTTTCGAGACACGAGCCTTGGAGGCGTCCATATTCACGCGTCCTGGCTCGACGGTCACGACAGTCTGCCACGGAGTTTGTCCATGAAGACACCTCTTCCCCGGGAGGATTCGATCCTCCGGAAATGGTATGTCATTGACGCAGAGAACCTAGTTCTCGGCCGTCTTGCCACCCAGATCGCCTTTCGCCTTCGCGGAAAGCACAAGCCGATCTTCACCCCCCATCTCGACACCGGCGATTACATCATCGTCTTGAACGCGGAAAAGGTGAGGCTGACAGGCAACAAGATGGACGACAAGATGTATTACCAGCACACAGGTTACCTCGGCCATCTTAAATCCGCTTCAGCCCGACAGATGCTCGACAAGAAGCCCGCAGAGGTCCTTCGGCTCGCTGTCCGGCGTATGCTTCCCAAGAATCGGCTCGGGCGTCACCAGCTCAAGAAGCTCAAGATCTATACCGGTTCGTCCCATCCCCATGCGGCCCAGATGCCCGAAAAGCTCGAGATCGCTACTCGATAAAGGAAAAGAAAGCCATGGTTCAGGAACGATACTACGCGACAGGAAGGCGGAAGACCGCGGTTGCCCGTGTCTGGATCTTCCCGGGAACGGGTGCCGCAAAGGTCAACGGTCAACCTCTCGAAGAGTATTTTGATGGTGACACGAGCCGCATAGTGATAGAGCGGCCGTTTGTCATCACGGAGACGCTTGGCAAGCTTGATGCCATTGTCACTGTCAGTGGAGGAGGAAAGTCCGCGCAGGCAGAGGCGATACGTCACGGTATTGCCCGTGCGCTCCTGTCTGTCAACGAAAATTACCGCGTACCTCTCAAGAAAGCAGGCTTTCTGACGCGGGATCCCCGCGTCAAAGAGAGAAAGAAATACGGACTCGCTGGCGCAAGAAAACGATTCCAGTATTCCAAACGGTAACCTGTTTCATTTATCTGATCGCGCTGCAAAAACTTCAAAATCTGATCCCGCTCAAAAAGTCAGAGATGCAAGGCGCGCAATTTTCCAGGAATGTGACGTACTTAGCATACTTAGCATGGACTGGAAAATTGAAGCACAAATCGGGAGAACTGCCGATTTGTATGGCCGAAGGCAGCCCCGAAGGGGTGGCGTCCAAAGATGGACGCCATGCGAGCCGCGAGAATCGGGTTTTTTTCATCGGGATCATATCTTCAAACGAAAAGGAAGGGATGATCCCTTCCTTTTTTTTGGGGGAGAGCCATGCGTGTCGCTATCGTCGGGGGTTCGGGTTATACGGGGATCGAGCTTCTTCGAATACTTGCAGGCCATCCCGACGCCCAGGTCGTCGCCGTCACCTCCCGCCAGTTCGAAGGGCGTTCTGTCTCGGCGGTCTTTCCCTCCCTGCGGGGATATGATGGGCTTGCCTTTTCCTCTCTTGCTTCCGATACCGTGGCACGGGAGGCTGATGTCGTCTTCGCGGCGGTACCCCACCAGGCGGCCATGGCCATCGTCCCCGAATACCTCGATCGCGGGGTCAGGGTCATCGATCTCTCGGCGGATTTTCGCCTTAGGGACAAGGCGGTCTATGAGTCCTGGTATCAGACCCACAGCGCTCCCCAACTCCTTGCCCAGGCCGTTTACGGCCTTCCCGAACTCTATTCCTCCCGCATCGCCTCTGCGCGGCTCGTGGCCAATCCCGGCTGCTATCCCACGAGCGCCGTCCTTCCCCTCGTTCCACTCCTGCGTGCCGGACTGATCGACCCCGGTGATATCGTCATAGATTCCAAGTCCGGGGCGAGCGGGGCAGGGCGGAGCCCATCGACTGCGACCCTTTTCTGCGAGGTGAACGAGGGATTCAAGGCCTACAAGGTGGGAAATCATCGGCACACGCCTGAAATCGAGCAGGAACTCGGTGTGGCGGCGGGTTGCCCTGTTGCCGTATCTTTTACCCCTCATCTCGTTCCTATGACCCGGGGTATCCTGACGACGATCTACAGTCGCCTCACCCGGGAAGTTTCCACCCGAGACGTCCTCGATTGCCTTGGAGAGGCCTATGCGGGGTATGCCTTCGTGCGGATTCACTCGGAGGGGGTATTTCCGAATACATCCCATGTAAAGGGGAGCAACTACTGTGACATCGGGGCCTATGCGGACGGACGCACCGGGCGTGTGGTCCTTGTCTCTGCCATTGACAACCTGGTCAAGGGGGCCTCGGGACAGGCGGTCCAGAACCTCAACATCATGTTCGGTCTGGACGAGAAGGCCGGGCTCGGGATCCAGCCCCTCTATCCTTAGCGCTTCGTGAGGAACATCCGCCTCGTGTGCAGATACGACGGCACCGGGTTTCACGGATGGCAGCGACAACCCGGTCGGATGACCGTCCAGGAGGTCATTGAGACCGCCCTTTTTCGTTTGACGGGCGAGGCCGCCACCCTTGCGGGATCCGGGCGTACTGACGCCGGCGTCCATGCACTTGCCCAAGTCGCAAGTTTTCGGACCTCTTCCCGGATCCCGCCTGAGGGTTTCGTAAGGGGTCTCAACAGCCTCCTGCCGGGCGGTATCGCCATACTTTCCGCCGAGGAGGCCCTGCCCGGCTTCCATGCCCTTCGTGACGCCATCGGAAAGCTCTATCGCTATCATATAGTCGTCTCCCCGGTTAAGGATCCTTTCTGGGTGCGTCGAGCCTGGGTCATGCCACGCGGCCTGGATGCGGCATCCATGGGGGCCGCGGCGGCACATCTCCTCGGCACCCACGACTTCAGCGCATTCCAGGCGAGCGGCGGGAGCGCCAGGACGTCCGTCAGGACCGTGTTTCACGCCTCTCTGGAACCCTGTCCCTGCCCTTTCTTCCCCTCTCTTGACGGGGCGGTGCATTATGTCTTTTCCATTGCGGCAGACGGTTTCCTGCGCTATATGGTGCGAAACATCGTGGGGACCCTGGTGGACGTGGGGACAGGGAGGATTGAGCCCCTGTCGATTCCAGACATCATCACATCTCGGGACCGTTCCCGCGCGGGCATGACGGCCCCGCCTTTCGGCCTTTACCTCGTGAGGGTCTTTTACCTGCCCGAGGACATCCCCATGAGGTTTTTATAATATCCGATACTTAAGGAGCTGCGACCGATGTCCTGGAATCATCCCCTTTCCCGGCGTGTCACCCACCTCAAACCCTCTCCGACCCTTGCTACGGACGCAAAGGCCAAGGCCATGAAGGCCCAGGGGATCGACATCCTGAATTTTTCCGTCGGAGAGCCTGATTTCGACACCCCGGATCACGTCAAGGAGGCCGCCGCCAGGGCCATAAGGGATGGATTTACGAAATACACGGCGGTCGGCGGGATCCTTGAGCTCAGGCAGGCGATCGCTGACAAGCTTTCCACTGATTACGGGATTGCTTTGCGTCCCGAGGAGATCATGGTGTCCACCGGAGGCAAGCAGGCCCTCTACAACGTGGTCCAGGCCATTGTTGACCCCGGAGACGAGGTGATCATTCCAGTGCCGTACTGGGTTTCCTATCCCCCTATCGTGGAGCTTGCCGGAGGTGTCCCCCGGTATCTACCCTGCGAGGCCAGGTCCGGTTACGGGCTCGATCACGATGTCCTCAGTGCCACCATCACCCCGAAGACCCGTGCCCTCATCCTGAACAGCCCTTCGAACCCCACAGGTGCGGTCCTGTCCCGGGGGGATCTGGAGGTCGTGGGTGATCTTGCCCTCCGGCACGGTTTCTATGTCATCACCGACGACATATATGACGCCATCCGATTTGATGGCGGCAGGCCTGAAAACGTCGCGTCCGTCCTGCCCGAGGCGCAGGACCATGTGCTCATCATCAACGGCGTTTCCAAGACATATGCCATGACGGGATGGCGCATCGGCTATCTCGCAGGTCCCGAGAAGGTCGTGAAGGCCGCGTCAAAGATCCAGGGCCAGAGCACGTCCAATCCCAATTCCATCGCCCAGAAGGCTGCGCTCGCCGCCTACCGGGGCCCGCAGGACTGTGTCGTCGCCATGCGGGAGGCCTTTCGTAAGCGGCGGGACTATATCCTGGAAAGGCTCGGGAGGATTCCCGGCGTCTCATGCGTGGAGCCCCAGGGGGCCTTTTACGTCTTTCCCGATTTTTCAGCCTATTTCAATAGGGAGTTTTCCGGCAAGAGGCTCGGGGATTCGGTCGGGATGTCCGATTTTCTCCTGGACCAGGCCCGAATGGCCGTGGTCCCGGGTATCGCCTTCGGAGAAGATAGATGCATCCGTTTTTCTTATGCGACGGACATCAGCGTGATCGAAAAGGGGATGGACCGTCTGGAAGAGGCCGTCTCCTCTTTGGTGGGATGAGCTGGGAGGCCTTTGCCTCCGCCCGGTCCAAGGTAGTCTGTGGTGATCGGGCAGAGGCATGAACGGGATCAGTGACCTCGAGCTGCGCGTTTGGCTGCCTTGAGGGGGTTGATCTTTTTCCCGCTTTCGTCCTTCGGCACTTCCGCCTTGACATGGGTTGCAAAGTTGCAAACGCCTCTGCGCCACTTGGCGGCGGGGTTGGGATAGACGCTGCAGAATTTTTTCCCGTTGCATTCCATGATGTGCCCGCAGCCTTCACATTTGTCGATGATTTCCATGCAGGCCCCACCGGGATACGTGCAGCCCTTTGGGGACATGAAATCGCAGGGAGTGCCGGGCTTGAGCGTTGTGCATGCATTCATGGGTTCAATACCTCACTTTTGTATAGGGGTTGGAGAAGATCATAATTGATGGTCTCGTAAAAAGTCCCAGACTCGTCATGCCGGACTTGATCC
>DIFG01000005.1:56073-112120 GCA_002419025.1 Deltaproteobacteria bacterium UBA5754
ATTGGAATTTTCGACTTTTTGCGAAACCATCATAATTGGTACACGAAGACGGATGGTCTCGCAATACGTTCGTGGGCGTTTTTATTGACATGGCAGGCCCCGGCCTATACGATTGGGCCGAGCGGTAATGTTACTCGGTATCTATGGAGTCGAGATTAGGGTTGCTTGTTCAGTGCGGCAAATAGCCCCACCCGTTCATGGCATTTTATATAATATGGCATTTTGTCCTGTAAGTTCGCTAAGTTGAACGCACATTTCATGGATTCATGGCTATTGGATAGGGAGGTCGGGGTGTGAGCGGACGTTTGGCTCGTGACATCATGACGAAGAACGTGATCACCGTATCCCCGGATACCCCGGTCTCCGAACTTGCCCGTCTTTTCATGGCCCATCGGTTCAACGGGGTGCCCGTTGTCGGCCCGGACGGAATGCTCGTGGGAGTCGTGACCCAGGACGATCTAATCGATCAGCACAAAAAGGTCCATATCCCCACTGTCATCAGTCTTCTCGACTCGGTCTTTTTCCTCGAAAGTCCGGACAGGCTGGACAAGGAACTCAAGAAGATGACCGGCATGACAGCTGGGGACATCTGTTCGAAAAATGTGGTCACGGTTACGGAAGACACCGCGATCGAGGACATTGCGACTATCATCGCGGAGCGACGAATCCACACGATTCCGGTAGTTGACCGGGGGCGTCTTGTGGGGATCATCGGCCGGATCGACGTCATCCGGACACTGCTTCCGGCCTGAAAACCGTGCGGGGTTTGGTCTCCCGCATGCTGAATGGTGCCGAAGAAGGGACTCGAACCCCCACGAACTTGCGTTCACTAGACCCTGAATCTAGCGCGTCNNCTACCAATTCCGCCACTTCGGCATGGCCTGTATTAAATAGATCAGCCATGTGATTGTCAAGGATCGCAAGAGAAACGAGAGGGGAATCGGCATGAAGGTCTACAGGGGAATGGATGCCAATTTTGAACCGTTTCACCTCCCTGCGGTGACTGTCGGGAACTTCGACGGGGTGCATCGCGGCCACCAGGCCCTTTTCCAAAAGACGGTCCAACTCGCGGAATCACGGCGGGGGGATGCAGTGGCGGTGACATTCGAGCCCCATCCCATGAAGGTCTTGCGCCCCGCCAACCCTCCCAAGTTGATCTGCGACCTTGAGCACAAGTGCGAACTCATCTCAAGGGCCGGGATCAGCGCGCTCATAGTGATACCCTTCACCCGTGACTTTGCGGCGCGGACTGCAGACGAATTCGTGAAGGGATTCCTTTTCGGCACACTCGGAATGCGGGACCTCGTGGTCGGATACGACTATGCCTGCGGAAAGGACCGACAGGGGAACATCCCCTATCTCATCGCTGCCGGGCGCGAGCTTGGATTCGGAGTGCATGTGGTGCCGCCGATCACTATAGACGGGATGGTTGCGAGCAGCACCAAGGTGAGGGAGCTCGTTTCAGCGGGAAGGATGCGGGATGTGGCGCGCCTGCTCGGCCGGTACTATCAGATACGAGGCGTGGTCCAGGAAGGGAAAAGGCGGGGCGGGCCTGTCATCGGTTTTCCCACTGCCAATCTCCACCTCGACGAGGAGGAACTCGTCCCACGTTCGGGGGTATATGTGGTTCAGGTCATTCACGAGTCCAGGTGTTATGGAGGGGTCCTCAATATCGGGCGAAATCCCACCTTCGAGGACGACGAAATGTTGCGTGCCGAGGCCCATATCTTCGATTTCAACCGGGATATCTACGGAGATCCCATCAAGATCAATCTCCTCGAGAGGATTCGGGAGGAAAGGCGGTTTCCCGGTCCGGGCGAGCTAGCCCGTCAGATCGCCGAGGACATCGAAGGCGCAAAGAAGATCCTCTCGTCGGAGGCCGATCTGGAACGGGCCTGCCTAGAGGCATGACGAACAAAAAAGGGGCTGGTTGAAACCAGCCCCCTCATGTCTCGGAAAAGGGAATTTTTTTACACTTCTTCGACGGTGATGGCCCCGACCGGACAGACCTCGACGCACGTCTCACAGCCGAGACAGTCTTCGGGTCTAGCTATCACAGGCTTTCCATCCTCGAAGTCGTAAACCTGTGCGGGACAGGCGTTCACACATTCTTCATCGCCCTGGCACTTATCATAATCGATTGTGATCTGGAACATGGCTGCCTCCTTTTGAGTTTAATGCAAATTATTTTGTTTCTTATAGAACATGGACGCTTTTCTTGTCAACACGGTTTTTTCAGGAAAGATCCTGACTCCCATTTGATGGTCTCGTAAAAAGTCCCAGACTCGTCATGCCGGACTTGATCCGGCATCCAGAACATATTGAAAACACTGGATTCCGGCCTCCGCCGGAATGACGCCAAATTGGAATTTTCGACTTTTTACGAGACCATCCCATTTGGGACCTTCGCGCTTTTCGGCGCGCCTTTTCCCCTTTATAGTGACAGAATGCTCATTTCCCATCGTTATAACTTCCTCTTTGTCCATATCGCAAAGACCGGGGGGACGAGTGTCCGCTCCGCACTCAACAGGTACCGATTCCGCGATCCCCATTTCATTCCAATGTCTATCTGCAGCAGGCTAAGCGCCCTTTTCGGCCACCGGCTCGCCTCCAAACTTCCCCGTCATGCCAAGGCCATAGCGGCACGGGAGATGCTTCCCCGCGAGGTGTTCGAAGGGCTTTTCAAGTTCGCCTTTGTGCGAAATCCCTGGGACCTTCAGGTCAGCTCATGGCATCACATTCAGAGGGAGCGCCCCCATCTCCTTGATGGTATCGGGGATTTCGAGACCTTTCTCCGATGGAAATTCGATAGGGATAGGCCATACCAGTTCCACATCGACACATCCATCGAGCTCCAGTCCGACTACCTCGTTGACCTTCATGGGAACGTCATTGTGGACTTCATCGGGCGATACGAAAGGCTCGAGGAGGACTTCGAAGAGGTCTGCAGAAAGATAGGTATCCCTGCGCCAAGGCTCCCAGAAAAGAGGCGCGCCCGGAACAGAAGGGATTATCGTTCATATTACACGTGCGAGACCGCCGAACTCATCGCACGCCATTTTGCGCGGGATATCGAGATGTTCGGTTATTCCTTCGACTGACCCGGGTCGCCACTGACATGTTTTCCAGGGACTTGAAGGGGCGGCGTCTTTCTGCGGTCCTTGAAAAGGAGTTTCCAAAGGAATCCCGCCAGGCTGTCCCCGTAAGAGATGGCCTTTCTCGGGAGTTGGAAAGGGTCTTCGCCCGAAAGGGCGGCCCCTCTGACACAGGTGACCGCTGAGGCATAGCCGGCCTTTCTGGCCATTGCCACCGCCGCCTCGTCGTGGCTTCCATAGGGAAAGCAGAAGTGGCGGATCGGGATTCCGAGGAGGGATTCGAGGTCCGTTTTGCTCTGGACGATTTCCCTGTGAAGGGTCTTCCGATCAAGGCCGGAAAGCCTCATATGACACATACCATGGGAGCCGAAGGTGATGCCTTCCCGTACAAGGCCGAGGATCCTCTCTCTATCCATGAGGGGAGGGGGCGGCCTGCCGTCTGCCGCAAACCATTCGGCCCGTTTTCCCACGAGCCCTGAGACGAGATAGACGATCGCCGGAAATCGGTGGTGTTTGAGGACAGGAAAGGCGTGTTCGTAAAAGTTTTCGCAGCCGTCGTCAAAGGTGATGACAACGGCCCGTTGCGGTACTGGTCTTCCACCGGCAAGGGCGTCGAGGGCGTCGTCTAATGGGAGCACCGGGCATCGGAGACGGCTTAGAAGGGCCATCTGGGCCGCAAATCGCCGACGAAGGCAGTAAGTGGAACGGTGGGCCTTCATGGGTGGGAAATCGCCCACCTGATGATACATGAGGATGGAGATCCCCTTCACAGGTCCCTCTGTGCAGGCACCGACATGAGCCTTTCATAGAGTTTCACATACCGGCGGACGATCGCCTCCCGGCTGAACTCTTTCCTGACCTTTTCGCTTCCCCGATGCGCAATCCGCGCGGCAAGCGTTGGGTCTTCCAGGACCGAAACGATCCCACGGCCTAGTGCTGCTGGGTCCCTGCAGGGCACCTGCCATGCGTCCTCTCCGTGGCAGGTAATCTCAACAGCCCCACGGAACCGGGTGGTGACGAGGGGTTTTCCCGCAGCCCAGGCCTCGAGGATCACATTCCCGAAGGTCTCCTGTTCATGGGACGGAAAGACCACGAGGTCGGCGGCCTGGAAAAAGGGCTCGGGTTCAGTCTGCCACCCAGTCCAGACGGTCCTGTCTTCGATCCCGAGGGCCCTGGCCTGTGCCTTCAGGGATGCCCCAAGGGGTCCGTCCCCCAGAAGGAGGAGCCAGGGACGCCTTCCTTTGATCCGTTGGGGGATGTGCGAAAAGGCCTCCAGGAGCCCGGCGTGCCCCTTGACCTCGATGAATCGTCCGGCAGTCATGAGAACGATCGCATCTCCGGGGATCCCGAACGATAGCCTGAGGGAGTTGATCTCGTCTTTCGCTTTAGATTGCGGGATATCTATGAAGTTTCCGATGAGATAAACCCGATCGGCGGGAAAGCCGTTCTCAACGAGATAGTCGCCAAGGCCCCGTGTATTGACGATCCATGCATGGGCGTGGCGGTAGCCTGCGAGTTTGTAATACCCACCGAGGCGTGCGATGTGGACTGGGCCATGTCCCCGTTCCTGTCGGGTGAGCCGGGTCGCCCGGCCCATGTAGGTCTGGACCACGTCGGGCCTGAGTTTCTTGATCGTCCTGGAGACGGCCAGACGGGAAAAGGGGTCCCAGACGGTGCGCAGAGGGAGTTCCACGGTCGGGACCACGTCTCTTGCCGCACCGGCCACCTCGCTTCCCCTCCTCACAATGGCAGTCACCTCGACCCCATGCGTCGCCAATGCGGAGACGAGGCGGAGGAAAAAACGTTCCGCCCCCCCAAGGGTCTTGCTTCCGATGATGTGGACGGCCTTCATCAAGATTCCATAGGGGAACGTGTGGTCAGGATAGGGATCAAAAACGGTTCCGGATGACCACATCCTCTCATGGGGCAGAAGTCATGACCCATAGCCTTAACCTGGCCTCTGCAGGAGGGTTTCCGCGTCCTTCATGGAATGCGTGGCAGTCCTGGGCGCAGGGCGTGTTTAAGAAAATACCGAGACATGCTCGCCGCATGCCATCGCATGTGCCGTGGATCGTGTCGGCTGGCGCGCCGGGCGGCGTGCACGACGCATGCGTCCGGGCAGAGCATCACCCGCCGTCCGGACCTCCAGAGACGGGTGCACAGGTCCACGTCTTCGTAATAAAGGTAAAAACCCTCGTCGAAGCCCCCTATCGAGCTGAAATCTTTTCCGCGCACCAGCATGAACATGCCGGCCACCCAGGGGGCCGAACGCGGCGGATCCCCGAGGGAGAATCGCAGGCGTCCGTCATGGATCCCGCAGGCCTTCATGGCCAGACCCAAGATGGACGGAAAGCGCCGCGCGCTGTCTTCCAGGGATCCATGGGGAGCTACAACCGCAGGGGCGCACAGGCCGACTTGTTCGTCATTCATGCAGGACATGAGTACGGGAAAAGGGTTGTCGCAAAGTCGGACGTCGGGATTCAGAACCAAAAAAAACGGCGTTCGTACACGTAGAAAGGCCGTGTTATGATTGGCTCCGAACCCTTTAGGGCGCGTGTTGTCAAGCACGGTCAGGCGTTTCTGCGACCACCGGCCGTGATCCGGCTCGGGGATGTTTCGGGTGAGGATGATGTCCGCTATCTCGGGGCAGCGGGAGAGATCCTCTATCAGGCCGGGAAGCAGGGAGGTGTGCCCATGGCTGACGATGGACACAGTGACGGATCCCTCGGAATTTCTAATCGGCATGGGCGAGTCGAATTTTTTCAGCGTCAGAGTGCATTGGAGAGGCCTCATGTTCTGTATGCGGCAGGCGTCAGCCGGCGAGGATCTCCTCTATGACGGCAGGGACGGAAGCAATAGCTTTTGCAAGTTTTTCCCCTTCCGGTCCTCCAGCCTGGGCAAAGTCGGGACGGCCTCCGCCGCTTCCCCCCACGATGCGGGCCAGGCGTTTCATGAGCCCGCCCGCATGGATCCGTGAGACGAGATCCTTGCTCACTGAGGCCACGAGCAGGGCCTTTCCGTCCGCTGCGGCCCCGAGGACCGCGATTCCGGTTCCGAGGTGGTCCCGGACGCGGTCCGCGGTCTCGCGAAGGATCTTGGGATCACCGGCATCGAGGGTACTGGCCACGATCCGGATCCCGCGGACGATCCGGGCGGAGGTGACCGCGGCCTCGATGTCGAACCAGGCGGTCCGGGTAATGGCCTTTTCCAGTTCCTTTTCCAGTTCCTTGACCCGTTCCCTAAGGCGGGCGACTCTGGGGACCACCTCGGAACGCGGGCATTTGAGCCCGGCGGCGAGCTCCGCCCATTCCCGATCCTGAGCGTGGACCGCCTCCAGGGCGACCCGTCCGGTTACAGCCTCTATCCGGCGGACACCTGCCTGGATGCCTGATTCGGCAAAGATGCGAAAGAGACCGATCCCGCCCGTCTGTCGCATGTGGGTCCCGCCGCAGAGCTCCATGCTGAAGCCGGGGATCGAGACGACCCGGACGCGTTCGCCGTATTTTTCCCCGAACAGGGCTATGGCCCCCTGCTTCATGGCCTCGTCACGTGAGAGGACCTCGGTGACGACCGGGCGGTTGGCCCGGATTCCGCGGTTGACGATCTCCTCGACCCGGTGGATCTCCTCGAGGCCGAGGGCCGTGAGGTGGGTGAAGTCGAAGCGGAGGCGCTGGGGCCCCACGGACGAACCGGCCTGTTTCACGTGGTCTCCAAGGACCTCCCTGAGGGCCGCATGGAGGAGATGTGTGGCAGTATGGTTGCGGGCGGTGTCAAGTCTCCTGCCTTCAAGGACCCGAAGCTCCGCCTCTTCGCCCGTTCGAAGTTCACCCTTCACCACTTCAACGATGTGGACGATGAGATCCCCCTTTTTGACCGTATCATGGACGACAGCGCTGCCGCCGAGGGAGACGATCTCTCCCATGTCTCCAACCTGACCGCCGGATTCGGGGTAAAAGGGGGTCTTGGATGCCACGAGCTCCCCTTTCCATCCAGTGACCGCCTTGTCGACGGGCTGACCGCCGTCCGCCACGAGGGCCATGATCTCTGATCGGGCCTGGAGGGTCTCGTAGCCGACGAATTCCGCGCCGATGCCCTCTTCCGCGAGCCTTTGGTAGACCTCAGGGATCTCCTCCAAAGTCGTTTGGCGGTGCGCGCTCCTGGACCTCGCCTTCTGTTCGGCCATGGCCCTTTCGAATCCCTCCCGGTCGAGCCCCAGACCTTCCTCCCGGGCCACGTCCTGGACGATATCCACGGGGAATCCGTACGTGTCATAGAGCCTGAAGGCGAATGCACCGGGGATGACGGGCGAGGAGACCCCAGGGGCGCGCAGACGGGCGATCTCTTCTTCGAGGAGGCGGAGTCCGAACTCGAGGGTCTCCCGAAAGCGGGTCTCTTCATGGGAGATCATTTTTTCTATGGCGCTCTGGGAGGCGGCAAGCTCAGGATAGACGTTCGACATGAGACGAACCACCTCCAGGGAGACCTTTGCGAGAAACGGTCTTTCGAGGCCGAGGACCCGTCCGTACCGCACGGCCCGTCGCATGATCCGTCTCAAAACGTATCCCCTGCCTTCGTTTGAGGGGACGACCCCGTCGGCCACGAGAAAGGCAGCGGCCCGGGCGTGATCCGCGATCACCCGCATGGCAACGGCGTCCCGGCCGCCCGCTGCGTAAGACCTACCGGATAGCCTCTCCACTGCCTCGGTCAGGGGCCTGAATGCGTCAATGTCGAAGTTGTTGGTCTTTCCCTGGCAGACCGCTGCGATCCGCTCGAGGCCCATGCCGGTGTCGATGCTTTTTCTGGGCAGGGGGGAGATGGCCCCGGATTCGTCCCGGAAGAACTGCATGAAGACCAGGTTCCAGATCTCGAGATATCGGTCGCAGTCGCAACCGACTGCGCAGTCCGGGGAGCCGCAGCCTGTCTCCGGTCCCTGGTCGTAGATGATCTCGGAGCAGGGTCCGCAGGGGCCGGTGTCGCCCATGGCCCAGAAATTGTCCTTTTCTCCGAGCCTGACGATGCGCTCCGTCGGGACGCCTGCTACATTCATCCAGAGGGCCGCGGCCTCGTCGTCGTCCTGAAAGACCGTGACCCAGAGCCTCTCAGGCGGGAGTTCGAGGACCCGGGTCAGGAATTCCCATGAGTAGGAGATGGCCTCCCGCTTGAAATAGTCCCCGAAGGAAAAGTTTCCGAGCATCTCGAAGAAGGTGTGATGCCGGGCGGTGTATCCCACGTTCTCGAGGTCGTTGTGTTTCCCCCCGGCCCGGACGCACTTCTGGCAGGAGGCGGCCCGGGAATAAGGCCGGTGTTCGTCACCAAGGAAGACGTGTTTGAACTGGACCATCCCTGCGTTCGTGAAGAGGAGGGTTGGGTCGTCGTGGGGGACAAGGGATGAACTCGGCACGATCTCGTGTCCTCGCCCGGCGAAGAATTCGAGGAAGAGGCGCCTTATTTCGGAAGATAAGAGGGGTCGCACTGTCTCACGCCTCAGTTTTTTCGTCCGGAGACGAGGCGGACGCTGCCTTGATCCCGTAGGACGATCGGATCTCTGAGGCGATGGATCCGGAGACGTCAGGATGGGCCTTGAGGAAGGCCCGGACGTTTTCCCGGCCCTGGCCGAGGCGCTCACCCTTGTACGAGTACCATGCCCCGCTCTTTTCGATGATGTCCACGGCGCTCGCCAGATCGATGAGGGTGCCCTCCTGGGAGATCCCCTCGCCGTAGTAGATGTCGAATTCCGCCTCCTTGAAGGGAGGGGCGATCTTGTTCTTGACGATCTTTACCTTGGTCCGGTTCCCGATCACGTCCGGGCCCTCCTTTATGGAGGCGATCCGCCGGATGTCCATGCGCATGGTGGAGTAAAACTTGAGGGCGTTACCGCCCGTCGTGGTCTCAGGGTTTCCGAACATGACCCCGATCTTCATGCGGATCTGGTTGATGAAGATGAGGGCGGTCCGGGTCCGGCTGATGTTTCCTGTGAGTTTGCGGAGGGCCTGGGACATGAGCCTGGCCTGGAGCCCCACGTGCTGGTCCCCCATCTCGCCGTCGATCTCGGCCTTGGGGACGAGGGCCGCGACGGAATCCACCACTATGATGTCGAGGGCACCGCTCCGGACGAGGGAGTCCACGATCTCGAGGGCCTGTTCTCCGAAATCCGGCTGGGAGATGAGGAGCTCGTCCGTATTCACGCCGAGCTTCTTGGCATAGACCGGGTCCAGGGCGTGTTCCGCGTCCACGAAGGCCGCAAGCCCTCCGAGCTTCTGGGCCTCGGCGATCATGTGGAGGGCGAGGGTGGTCTTGCCCGAAGACTCGGGGCCGTAGATCTCGATAATCCTCCCTCTGGGAATGCCCCCTACGCCGGTGGCCAGGTCCACCGCAAGGGAACCGGTGGGGATGACGGCGATGTCCTCCACACCTCCCTTTTCTCCGAGGCGCATGATGGCCCCCTGCCCGAACTGCTTATGGATCTGGGAGATGGCGATGTCCACCGCCCGCTTCCTGTCTTTTACCGTGGGTTCAGCCATGGCGAACATTCCTTTCCTGATGGCATCTTAAAAAGCCTCATCCGCAGCTTTGCACGACGTCCCTGGTCACTTCGGACACGTAAAGGTATGCATCTTTCCCGGAGATCCGTGCGCCTTGCATCCGGAGTCTTTGACGATCCATCCCCTTTGGGCCTTTTGCGAGACGATTTTCTTTGATGGGGACGAAAATGGACTATACTTTAACCCAAAATACAATGCGTTCATATATTGCGGCTTCATCCAGTCGTGACGTAACGATCCATCCGGCTCCAGGTCTGGTAGGGGCTGCCTTCCTTCCGTATCCCTCCTGTACGTCTTGCCATTCTCGGACAGGTGGATGTCAACATGTTTGCCTTGGGGCTGGGATCAGAAGTAATACCAGATCGTCTCGTAGTCCCCTGGATCCTCAACGACGGTCTCCAGGCGTTCAAGGTATTCTATGATGGGGATGTCCTGGAAGATATACGAGGCTGGGCGCGAGTTCGAGATGTTTTTCTCCCACGGGTGGAATTCGTAGATCCGTGAGCCGTCCGGGAGGACGGAGAGGATCTCCCGGTGCTGCCGGGCCCTAATATAGTTCTTGCCAAGACCAGGGATGTTGAAGACCGCCTCGTCGGTCCTCTCCATGCCGGGAAGGAGCCGCGCCTCCTCCTTTTGCTCCTGGAGAAGGCGGGCGATGGGGACACGATACGCAGCCGTTTCCTCTTTCCCCTTTGTGTTGAAGGTATAATAAGGATCGATCCCCGCGAGTCTCAGGTTCCTTCGAAGGAAGGCGGCCTCGAATCTGCGGGATGCATAAAAGGTGAAAACGAGCTGGTTGTAGACGGCGATCCCCCTATCTCTCAGCCTCGCGACGGCGTGGACGACGTCCTCGGTGATCTCCGAGGAGTGCTGGATGTGGGTGACCAGGACGATCTCCCTCCTTCCCGGCTTTCTGAGCGAGGCGAGGAGGTCCACAAGGGCTTCGGTGATCCGCATCGGGATGGTGACAGGGGTGCGGGAGCCGATCCGGATCCTTTCGATGGATTCGATGCGGGAGATCTTCTTGAGGATCCGACCGAGGACGTCATCCGTCATGGCGAGGGGGTCGCCTCCCGTGACAAGGACTTCGTGGACGGCGGGATGTTCCTCGATCCAACGAAGGGCGGCGTCGATCTTTCTCTCGCCAGCATAGGCCCCCTTGGCCATGGCGTCGTTGATCTCCCAGTTCCTCTGGCAATAGACGCAGATCTGGGGACAGGTGTTGAAGGGCTTCAGGATGCAGATGGCGGGATAGCGCCGTGTGATGAGTTCGCACGGGGACGTGTCTTCCTCGCGCATGAAATCGAGGCAGGAACTGTCCCGCCCCCGCATCTCGCTCATCTTCTCCACGTATTCCAGGCTTGGGATCACCTGCGCGCGGATGGAGGCGTCGCGGACGCCAGGGTCGTCGTTGTCCATCAGGGAGAGGTAATATGGAGTGATCCCGAAGGGAAGCCTGCGCCTCCGTGCCGCGGCAACGGCCTCTTTCTCCGCCTCAGAAAGTGTGACGAGGCGTCCGAGGAGATCCACGTCCTTTACGACGTTTCTCACGTGCCATCGCCAGTCCTCCCAATCGGTCCGGCTTCCCCCGAGGATCTCAAGGATCCCGTCCCTGCGGGCTGCTCTCCTTTTCTTGGCGCTCGGTTCGAGCCCGGAGGAGTATCGTGCGAAACGTCTTTCCACGTCCTTCCATAGGAGGTCGAGCTGTGCCGATCGTTCCCTGGCGGCCTCCCTCCCGCTGAGGTGGCTCGAATTCAGATGGAGGTCAATGATGGTCCTGCCGGGTCCGCGTCCCTGGATGCCGAGGATGATGTGGAGGAGCTCGGCGTAAAAACCCGGGGAAAGGTCGGGTCGGGGACGGTTGCGGGAGATATCCCGGATCGCCTTTGCGACACTGAAGCCCGTGAGGTCGTCCGAGCGTTTCCGAAGGATGCTCCGCATGGCGGTTGCGCAGTCGCGGACCCGTTCTATGGATCCCTCGTCAAACCGGGTGTAGTCATGGAAGGAATCGAACTCGATGCGGCTGACAAGCTCGGAGAGCCTCTCCCTCAGGCTGTCGACGCTTCTCGCGCGCTGGGCTTCTGCAAAGAAGAGGGGATTTGTCATCTTCAGGTATTCAGGGCTGAATCTGGAGCGGTCCATGTGTCTTCCTCTTCCGCATTGTTAATTCATAAAAACACGGATTTCCCCGGGCGTTAACCCGTTAACCCATGGATACTTTCTGTCTATTGACATTTTGTCATTAGTTGCCTATTATCATATTGTCAATAGACGGTATCCGGCAAGGTGCAAGGGTCTGCTTTTTATGTGACCCAGTGAAGGGAGAAATCGTGCGGGGAAGGCGCGGAAGAAAATGGCAGGATGGCAGGCCGGTTATTCCCGTTCCGGGGATGCTCGAGGCTATCCTCATGATGTACCTGCGCAGAGGGGCAGCGCATGGCTATGATCTTGCGGCGCGGCTTACAGAATGCGGTTTCGTGGGACTCAACCCGGGACTCGTCTACCGCGCCTTGCGCGGGATGGAAGACCTCGGGTGGATCCGTTCCGCCTGGGACGGCGAGGCGTCCCACGGCCCTCCCCGAAGGGTCTATTCCCTCGCGCCCCCGGGGGAGCAGGCCATGGAGGATCTGGTCCGGGGTTTTCGGGAGATCCGCGGACTGATCGATAAGGTGATCGCCGCTTACGAGCAGCAAGCAGGTTGTTGAAAACGTGACAGGAGCAGGTTGTTCAAAAACAACGAAAAGGAGGTAACGCAATGCCACGAGGAGATAGAACAGGACCGCTTGGCATGGGCCCCATGACAGGTTGGAGCCGGGGATTTTGTTCGGGAAATCGGGCCGTCGGTTTCGGGGGTTCCGGTTTTGGACGCGGCTTTGGCGCCTTTGGACGTGGCCGGGGCATGGGTCCGGGCCGGGGCTTCGGTCTGACGGAGCGGGCAACAAATGGCCCGTTCATTACAAAAAACGAAAAAAGGAGGTAACGCAATGCCACGAGGAGACAGAACAGGACCGCTTGGCATGGGCCCCATGACAGGTTGGGGCCGGGGATATTGTTCGGGAAATCGGGTTCCCGGTTTTTGGGGTTTTGGTTTCAGGCGCGGTTTTGGCGCCTTTGGACGTGGCCGGGGCTTTGGTCCGGGATACTGGTGGACTGCGCCGGGTCCGGTGCCTCAGGCCGATGAGCTTTCCTCCCTCAAGGATGAGGGAATGAGGCTCCGGGATGCCCTCGATGCCGTGGAAAAGCGTATCCAGGAGCTCGAAAGGGCACAGTCGGGGCAGGAGAAATAATGGCTGCCTGTGAAAAATCGTCCTTTTGTCCGATGACTGTGTTGCTCGTCGGTCAAAAATCCGAATTTTTCAAGGTAGCCTGATGCCCTGACCCTGTGACCGGCAGGCCTTTTCCGGTATAGTTGGGCGGATTGCTCATGAAGGCTTGACAGGCCCTTCATGAGCAATCCGCCCCTTTCTCATGAAAAACAGATATATCGTTGGAATAGATCTCGGGACCACGAACTCCGCCGTGGGGTACGTGGACCTCCATGATGCCGCCCCCGGGGCCATTCATATCCTGACCTTCAGGATACCCCAGCTCGTTTCCCAGGGCTGGGTGGCCGATCGCCCTGCCCTCCCATCCTTTCTCTATCTCCCAGCGGAACACGAACTTACCGCCGGCGCCCTTTCCCTTCCCTGGGACCGGGAGCGGCGCTACGCCGTCGGCGTCTATGCCCGGGATCAGGGGCCGAACGTCCCCGGACGCCTCGTTTCTTCAGCTAAGAGCTGGCTCTGCCACGGCGGCGTGGACCGGGATGCACCCATCCTCCCCTGGGAGGCCGGGGATGATGTGGCAAAGGTCTCGCCGGTCACGGCCTCGGCCCGTTATCTTCAGCACATGAGGGAGGCCTGGGATCATGTCATGCCCGCTCCCCTTGCCGAACAGAAGGTAGTTCTCACGGTCCCTGCATCATTTGATGAAGTGGCCCGGGAGTTCACGATCCAGGCGGCCAGTGAGGCAGGGCTATCCGGGGTCGTCCTCCTCGAGGAGCCCCTTGCCGCCTTCTATGCGTGGCTATCCGGTCATGAACAGGACTGGCAGGGGCATCTCGCGCCGGGTGAGGTCCTCCTCGTATGCGACGTCGGGGGCGGGACCACGGACTTCAGCCTCATCGCCTGCGATGAGGCCGACGGCTCTCCAAGGCTCGAACGGATCGCCGTCGGGGATCATCTCCTCCTGGGTGGCGACAACATGGATCTCGCCTTGGCGGAGATAGCCGAGAGGTCCATCGGCAAGGAGCTCGACGCCCGAAGGTGGCGCTCCCTCGTTCACCAGTGCCGCAAGGCCAAGGAAGATCTTCTCGGAGAGGACGCCCCGCGCGAGGCCGTGGTCCGCATCACAGGGCTGGGCAGGTCCGTCGTGGGAGGGACCCTCGTCGGCCGGATCTCCCGAGACGAGGCGCTCTCTGCCATTCTCGAGGGCTTTTTCCCGGGCGGCGAGGCCGCATCTGCCTCCCCGGCGCCAGGGTCCCTCTCTGTCCAAAGGGAATCGGGCCTTCCCTACGAGCAGGACACAGCCGTCACCCGGCATCTCTTTCGGTTCATCTCCCGCCAAGGAACTGGCAGGATGCCGGGAGCAGTGCTCTTTAACGGCGGGGCACTCCTTCCTCGTGTCCTTAGGGACCGTATCCTCGATGCCGTTTCGACCTGGTCCGGCAGGCAGGTCCGGGAACTTGAAAGCGTCTCTCTGGATCTGGCCGTTTCAGTAGGCGCGGTCTACTCCGGACTGGTACGGGAGGGCCTGGGGCTGAGGGTGGGAGGGGGATCTGCCCGCTCCTACTATATCGGAGTGGGCACGGAGGAAGGCGCCGCCGGGAGGACCACACAGGCGGTATGTCTCGTGGAGCGGGGTACTGAGGAAGGGGAGGATGTGGAGATCGTTCAGCCATTCCTGGTGAGGACGAACCAACCGGTCCGGTTTTCCCTTTACAGCTCCACGACGAGAAAGGGGGACCGGTCCGGGGATGTGGTCGCCGTGGATGATGATTTTGTGGTCCTCCCGCCGGTCCAGACTGTGCTTCGGTATGGGAAAAAGGATCTGGATCGCTCCATTCCGGTCCGAGTCGGGGCCCAGGTGACAACTATCGGGACCCTTGAACTCTATTGCGAGTCCCGTGAAAGCCCGCACCGGTGGCGTCTCCAGTTCCAGCTCCGCGAGACAGGGAAGGAAGGTCCTGCATCTGCGTCCGGCGTGGAGGGCGTTCGCGTGACCCCAATCACCGTCCAGGAGAAGGAGGCGGAAGGTCTGTCGGAGAAGGACCGTCTCGCCCTCGAGGAGGCGGTAAAGGCCGTCCGGCTGTGTTTCGGCAGGGCGGAGGGGGGCGGTCCCATCCCTCCAGGAGAACTGCCGGGGCTGATCGCCTCTGTCATGGGCATGGAAAAGGAGCTCTGGTCCGTGCCTGTCATAAGGACCATCGCCGATGCGTGTCTGGAGGTCAAGGCCGGAAGGGCCTTATCCAGAGAACACGAGGAGAGGTGGTTCAATCTTGCCGGCTTCTGTCTTCGGCCCGGCACGGGCGAGGCCATGGATCCATGGCGCATCAAGAAGGTCTGGCCCCTTTTCTTTGAGGGTCTCTTTTTCCCGCGCGAGGTATCCGTCCGTCTCCAGTGGTGGATCTTCTGGCGAAGGATTGCAGCCGGGCTCGGATCCGGCCAGCAGACCCAGTTCTACGCCACCATCGCACCGGTCCTCGTCTCTGCTGCAAAAGGGCGAAAAAAGGCCCGGGGAAAGCCTCCACGCGTCCCGCCCGAGGAGCGGCGCCAGATGTTTCTCTTTGCGGCGGGCCTTGAAAGACTTGATATCCCGTCGAAGATCGATCTCGGTCGCGCTGTTCTCGCCGAGATAGCACGGGATCCCTCTTGGCCGGGCGGGCTTTGGTCCCTGGCCCGGATAGCCGCGCGCGAACCCCTTTACGGCCCGGCGAACAAGACCGTCCCGCCCGGGGAGGCGGGCGAGTGGCTGAATGTCCTCATGGGCATGCGCCTTCCCGCCGGACGAAGGACCGCAGAGGCATGCCTTGCCATGGCCCGGCTCACCGGGGACCGGACCAGGGACCTTGCCCCAGCCGTCCGGAACGACCTCTTCCGCTGGCTTTCCAACCGCGGATCCCGCATCTCCGATCTCACCCCGCTCGTCCAGGTCGTGCCCGTCGAACGGGATGAACGGGAGAGCGCCTTTGGAGAGGCCCTGCCCGAAGGACTGCTCATCTTGCGGGAAGGATCAGCGTGAGCGGGCGACACATCTTTCTCCTCCTTTTTCTCGGTCTCGGGCTCTGGTCCCTTGCGAGCGGTACGATTAAGGCCGCAGAGGGCCTTGCGGCCCGCTCCTGGCCGTCAGCCGAGGGCCGGGTGATCCAGTCCCGGATCGAGGAGTTCTATTCACACCAGAGGCTTCGCTTTCGAAGGCTCTGCTTTCGCATCGACTATCTCTACCTCTTGGGAGGGACTGTGTACGAAGGGCATCGAGTGAACGCAGGGTGGTCCTGCTTCGGTTCCGAGGACCTGATGCAGGGGCTCCTCGCCCGCTATCCTGTGGGCGCGAAGGTCCGGGTCTTTTACGATCCGGAAAGGCCCGATCGCGCCCTCCTTGAACCCGGCCTTGACTGGACCGTCTATTTCCAGTGGGGACTCGGGGTGATGGGCGTCTCGGCTGGGCTTCCCCTTTTCAGGCTGAAGAAGGCTGCATGAATATGCGGGTCATTCTGATGGGACTTGCCACCCTTTGCGGAAGGATAGGTCCGGGCATCATGGGAAGCGCCTTTGACAGACTGCGTCTCGAGGATGCAAGGGCTGCGACTGACGCGAGCCTCATGGGCGCCGGGACCCTCAGGGCCGGAGATCCGGAGATGCGCGGGCCTGGAGGGGTCCACATTCCGGGGCGCATTAGGGCCATCATAACCGCATCGGGCAGGATCCCGGCAGAGGAAAAGGCCCTTTTCCAGAACGGTTCAAGGCCCATAGTGTTCACCGGCAGGGATCGGGCGGATGCCCTCAGACAGGATCTCGGCACCAGTGCCGAGGTCGTTTCTCTGCCTTCAGGGGCCTGCGGCCTTTCGGTCCGAAAGGCCATTGAATACATCGAGGCATGCGGTGCCCGGTCCGTCATAATCGAGGGGGGCTCCCGCCTCAACTACTCGGCCTTGGCCGAAGGGGTCGTGGACGAGATCCTTCTCACCCTCTCCCCCCGGATCTCCGGAGAGATCGGGGCGCCTTCCCTTGCCGACGGCATTCGCTCCCTTTACGACCCCTCGGGCGGATTCGAGCTTGCTGAATGCCGACCCGTGCCTGAGACCGGGGAGGTCTTTCTTAGATATATCATCGGAGCAGGGAGGCGACATGGCTGAAAGACAGGACGTGGCCATTCTTTACTCCGGCGGGACCGATTCCCTTTCCCTTCACGCCCTTGCGGCCCGGGGCGGACATCCTGCCATTCCCCGCCCTGTCCGGATCCATCTCCTTCACATGCTCAACGGCATGGGGCGATTTCCGGACTTTCCAAGGGCGCGCCTGCGCGTGGCAGAGGAGATCCTGAAGGCCCAGGTCCCGCCGGGCGATGCCTTCCCCGAGGCCGTTTACGTGGAGCTCGACGCAGGAAGGCTCTTTCAGGGCCTCTGGCTCGACCGCTACGAGGAACTCATGCCTCGCTACAACGGAAAGAATCTGGTCTGTGTGGCCTGCAAGCTCGCCATGCACGCACGGGCCATCCTTTACTGCGTCGAGCATCTCGTCCCGGTCGTACTTGCGGGTTACACCCGCAAACAGGACCATTTCCCGGAGCAGACCCCGACCTTCATGGACAGGATAGCGAGGCTCTCCGCCCGGTTCGGTATCGCCACCCGCTATCCCCTCTACGAGGAGGCGGACTCCGAGACGGTCATCCGGCACCTCCTCGAGGATTTCGGCCTTCCATCCACGGGCGGCGGTGAGCGCAAGTGCCTATTTTGCCAAACCCTTACCACCGCGACCGAGGAGGAGATCGGCTCATACCTCGACGACATGATCCCTCGTATCGAGACCTATCTGAGGCACAAACTCGAGGGACGGGTCAAGGAGGCTGCCCAATGCTTTCCGCCTGGAAGGGCGTAAGGCCTTGGGCAGCGGGAAGACCGTGAACAAAATGGTCTCTGCCTCGAATCTGCATGATCTGGTCGAATCGTCCATTCAGGAGGGAATTTTCCCGGGCTGCTCCCTCGTCGTGTCGGAAGGTCCGGGCAAGAGGAGGATTGAGAGGTCCTGGGGGAGGCTCACATACGCCCCGTGGTCGCCGGAGGTGACACCTGGGACGATCTTTGATCTCGCATCCCTCACCAAGCCCCTTGCGGTCGCCGTTCCCTTGGCCGTTCTCGCAGCCAACGGGGTGATCGGTCTTGATACCCGTATTTCCCATGTCATCCCCAAGTCGCAAGACGTGAGCGCTGGGCGGTTGACCCTTAGAAGGCTCCTCTGCCACACCGGAGGCCTTGCCCCTTTGAGGCCTCTTTATGAAAGGCTCGAGACCCTCCCGCCCGAGGCCAGAAGAGAGGCCCTCCTCGCCATGCTTCTTGAGGAGGAGGCGGATCCGTCCTGCCGGGTGGCGTCCTATTCGGACCTGGGGTATCTCCTTCTCGGTTTTGTTATCGAAGAGGTCACAGGCCTGAGTCTCGACGCTGCCGCGCGGGACCTGGTCTTTTCTCCCTTTGGGGCCCCTGATCTCTCTTTCGGTCCCATGAACGGGCTTTCTATGGAAGGGGTGGCCCCGGCTGGTTTCTGCCCGCGTAAGAAAAGGGTCATCTGGGGTGAGGTCCACGACCCGAACGCCCGGGCAGCAGGAGGAGTCGCCGGCCACGCCGGGCTCTTCGGGAGCGCCCAGGCCGTAGCCTCGGTCCTCGAATCGCTCCTTGCCATATTCCAGGGCAGCATGGAAATAAGCGGACTCTCTCGAGGGGTCCTTGCGGAGTTCTTCCGCCGCCAGGGACTGGATCCCGCTTCCACGTGGGCCCTCGGGTTCGATACGCCGTCCTCAAGCGGGTCTTCGGCCGGAAGGATGTTCGCGCCAGAGAGCGTGGGTCACCTGGGATATACAGGGACATCCTTCTGGATGGATCTTGCAGCCGGGATCATCGTGGTTTTTCTGTCAAATCGCACCTTTCCCCACGATACCGAAAGGTCGAGGCTTGCCATGAAGGCATTTCGTCCCTGTCTTCATGACCTGGCACGAGCGGAATTGGCCTGATGGACCCTGTGTTTGCCCAAAACCTCACCGAGGAGATACGCCGCAGGGCGGGAGAGACATTTTTCATCGCAGGCGGTCCGGTCCGGGACCTATTTCTCGGGCGGGTCCCCCCTGACATCGATCTCGTCTTTCCTGCCGGGGCCGTTTCAAAGGCCAGGGATTTCTCTGCCCGGACTGGAGGAAGTTTCGTCCTCCTTGACGAGGACGAAGGGGTGGCGCGCGTGGTCCTTCCCGGACTCATCCTCGATTTCAGCCAGTACCGCTCAGGGGCAAGGACCCTTGTGGAGGACCTTGCCAAGCGGGATTTCACTATCAACGCCATGGCCCTTCCAGGGTCCTACCTGCCGACTTTTCTGTCGTCTTGCGACCCCTGCGCGGCTGAACAGGAGGACAAGGCCAGAGGCGGGCATATCCCCATAATGAGGCGCATATCCCGGCCGCCGGCCCAGGACCTGATCGACCCTTTCGCCGGCCTTCAAGACCTTGATGCCGGCCTGATACGAGCGATTTCCCGCGGAAATCTCGAGGCCGATCCATTGAGGCTCCTTCGTGCATACAGGTTCCGCGCACAGCTCGATTTTCGCATCTCTTCAGAGACAGAGGCCTGGATCAGGGAACTCGGTCCTGCCGTGTCCAGGGTCTCGACAGAGCGGATCACCCACGAACTGGATCTCATACTCGAGTCGAAAAGGGGAGGCCTGACATTTTCCGAGATGGCGGAAACTTCCCTCCTTTTTGCCGTTCTTCCCGAGCTTGCCGGGCTCTCTGGCGTGGAGCAGCCCCTTTTCCACCACCTCGACGTCCTGGGGCACAGCCTCGAGGCCCTTTCCTCCGTTGAGGTCCTTATGGGGGATCCGGCAGTCAGGTTCAGCCTTACGGCGCCACTTCGGGAGTGGTACGCCCAAAGCCCGTCCCGGCGCATCGCCCTTTCATGGGCAGCCCTACTTCACGATATGGCAAAGCCCGCATGCCGAGTGGAAAAGGAGGGGCGGCCCACGTTTTATCACCACGACCGGACCGGGGCCGAGATGGTGGAGAGACTGGGAGGGAGGCTCCGCTGGTCGATGCGGCGTATCAGGACCGTCTCGCGCCTGGTATCTCTTCACATGCGGCCCTTCCATCTACTTAATGACCTCCGGCGTGGCGGGCCGTCGAAGAGGGCCATGAGGAGGCTCCTCGTAGAGGCGGGGGAGGACTTTCCGGCCCTTTTCCTCCTTGCCATGGCGGACAGCATGGCGGGGTGCGGACCGCTCAAGCCCCCTGAACTCGACGAGGAACTGGACGCCCTCTGGGTCCGGGTGCACCGGTTCTATGCGGATCATTTCCTTCCGGTCTCGCAAAAGGGGAAGCTTCTCACAGGTCATGACATCCAGAAGATCCTGGGGCTTGCCCCAGGGCCGCTCGTGGGCAAGGCCCTCGAGGCCATTGAAGACGCCAGGGCAGATGGCCTGGTCTCGGACCGTGAGGGGGCTGTAAGGTATCTTGTAGAGTGGTACGGCGGGGAGCGGGGAAAAGGGGAGTGAAGGCGGGCCAATCCCCATTCCTGACGCTGAATGCCCACCTTCGGAAGGTCTTTGGGGAGCGGGTCCAGAAGATCCCCCTTGATGCCGGATTCACCTGTCCGAACCGGGACGGGACAAAGGGCCGCTCGGGCTGCATCTATTGCGACCCCCGGGGCTCCGGGACCGGGGCCTGGGCCTTGGGGAAATCAGTCTCCGTCCAGATGGCGGAAGGCATGAAATGGGCGCGTCGTCGCTACTGCGCGAAGAGATTCATCGCCTATTTCCAGGCATTTTCCAACACGTATGCCCCCCTCCATGTCCTTGGGGAGCGGTACCGGGAGTCCCTCCTCGGGCCTGAGGTGGTGGGGCTTGCCATAGGGACCAGGCCGGACTGCGTGGACGAGGAGCGGCTCTCGCTCATTCGACAGGTGGCGGATGGCCGAATGATATGGATGGAATACGGGCTGCAGAGCGCCTCTGACGAGACCTTGAGGAGGATCAACCGCGGGCACACCGTGGATGACTTCGTGAAGGCCGTGGAACTTACTCAAAAGCACGGGATCCCTGTGTGCACCCATGTGATGTTCGGGCTTCCCGGAGAGGGAGAGAGGGAAATGGAGCGGACCATGGGCCTCCTCGCAGATCTCGGGGTGGAGGGCGTGAAGTTCCATCAGGTCTATGTGGTGCCGGGGACCGTCCTTCACCGGCTTTATGAATCGGGAAGATATCAGCCCATTTCCCAAGAGGAATACGCGGGAATGGTTGCACGGGCCATTCGTATGCTGCCGGAGGGGACAGTGATCCATCGTCTCACCGGAGATCCTTCTACTGGGATCTCTGTCTCACCGGCCTGGTCTCGGGACAAACAGGGGACCATCGCGCGTATCGAGGCGGAGCTCGACCGTATGAAAGCCGCTTGAGGGATCAGCTGCGTGCCTTGCCGCTGACCCTGTCCCGAAGGATACCCGAGGCGTGGAAGGTGACGACCCTTCTCGGTTCGAGGATGAGGTCTTCGCCCGTGTGGGGATTGCGGCCCCTTCGGGCGCGTTTGGCCTTTACGGAGAATTTTCCAAAGCCGCTGATCAGGATGGAATCCCCGCTCTCGAGGCGTTTCTTCATGAGTTCGATGAGATCCTCGGTGACACGGATCGCGTCGTTTTTCCCGAGTCCTCCGTTTTGCGTGAGGTGATTGACAATGTATGCCTTGGTGATGGTCATGGGGCACCTTGCGATGAAGAAGAGAAATACTCCACGAATCCGCGGAGGTCTTCGGCAGGAATCTGGCCGGGAGCGGTCTCTGAGCCGGGAAAGGGTGCTGCGTAGGTGATGGGAGCGCCTGCGGCAAGGCACGCAAGCCTGCTCAGGCGGCCCCTTTCACCTATGGAGAAGGCTGTAAGGGCCAGGCCCAGTTCGTGTGCGGGTTCGTAAAGGGCGAAGATCCTGGCAACATCCCGGTTGTCCTGTGCGGTTGTGACGATCTTTCCCATGTCTGCGCCTTCCCCGGCCATCCTTTCAAGGATCGCCAGTAGGCGTTCCATGGGAGGGGTGCCGGAAAGGTCATGAAAGGAGAGGATGACGCGGGTTCCTTTTGCCTTTGCCTCATGGACTAGTGAGGCTCTGGTGGCGGGATCGGTCGCGAGCTCGATATCGACGTATGCGCCTCCTGCCCGGACGGCCCGTATCAGGATCTCGATCCGCTCGTCTTCCGACCCTTTGAATCGGCCACCTTCCCATTCGGGGCGGTTGGTCCATAGGAGGGGGAGGGGACTTGCAGCGCTCAAGGGCTTCATGTCTGCCTCGCAATCCGAAAGGGCGTCCAGCCTGATCTCGGCCAGGTCTGCATACGGGGTGACCCTTTTGAGGATGGCCTCGATCCTTGAAAGATCCGGTTGGGCGATGGAGACACAGATCACGTGAGGTGCGTTGGATCTATTTCCATGAGATAGGTGGTTATTGCCCGGTCGTAAGCGCTTGTGAGGGCGAAGACCTTGCGGGCAAGGGTGAATCGGGTGGCAAGGGTGGTCTCGCCGCCGTTTGCCTTCATTTCCGCCAGGACCTTTTCGTAGTCCGCCGGGTCCGCGATCACGGTGACATCCCGGAAATTTTTGGCGGATGCGCGCAGGAGCGTGGGCCCTCCTATGTCTATGTTCTCGATGGCCTCTTCAAGGGTGACATCCTTGCGGGCCACGGTCTTTTCGAAGGCGTAGAGGTTTACAGCAACGAGATCGATCGGGACGATGCCGTTTTCCGCCATCTGGGCCTGATGGGCAGGGTTGGACCGGATGTTGAGGATCCCTCCGTGGACCTTGGGATGGAGCGTCTTGACGCGACCGTCCATCATCTCTGGAAAACCGGTCAGATCTGAGACATCCCGAACAGGGATCCCTGCATCCCGGATGGTTCGGGCGGTCCCTCCCGTGGAGACGATCTCTACTCCCATGGAATGGAGCTCCTTGGCAAACTCCCTGACACCGGTCTTGTCCGTGAGGCTTATGAGGGCACGAGTGATCTTGGACATGGGCTTCCTCCATCCAATGCTGGTCGGGACGAGAGGATTCGAACCTCCGACCCCAGCGTCCCGAACGCTGTGCTCTACCAGACTGAGCCACGTCCCGACCGGAAAGTCTTTTATATAGCCCAGTTATTCATGGGATGTCAATCTCCTGAATCCGTGAGCCGGCGACTTGGGCATTTGTTCCGTGCGCCTGCCTGTCGGCAGACAGGGCGGATCGGCCCTGTGCATAACCTGTCTATTATGGCTTGTGAGTTGGGAAGATCCTTCCTATTGGGGAGGAAATGCCTGCCTGCCAGCCTTTGGATTTCCGGCGAAAGTAGGGGGAAAATCCGATTCTGTCCGTATTTGCATTGGAGTAAAACTTGGCATTGGTTTTGCTAAATTTAACGCTTGACGAAGTTATTCTTCCTGATTTTCAAAAATCTGATTTCAAAAACGGACACCTTGATGGAAGCCTTTCCCATTGCAGACATGATCTTTCCGCAAAGAGCCCCATCTTCTGAAAGAGGCGGGTGTGCCGGAGGTGGAGTCTCTTCTGCGCAGGGCCTATTCTATGAGCTTCTGTACGTATCGGGGGTCGCACCAGACGCCTCCAGGGATGAAGAGGTTTTCGGAGACGGCTCCACAGGGGAAAAGCTTGCCAATTTAGGGATGCTGCAAACGCTAGTTACAACAGAGGACGGCTCCACAGGAGAAAAACAGGCCTTCTGTTTTTGCTGGGGTGACACTATGGGCGAGGATGAAGAAATACCAGGTGGAGGAGGACATGAAAGGATAATCACGCACCAGAAGATTTTCGGAGAAGACGGACCAGGGACAGGCGACGAAACGGACAGGCTGGATTTAGAGTCCGTATCCGAGGTGGTGCCCGGGCTTCCAGGCGGTGTGGTTCCCCTTGTCCTGGATCCGGATGGGCCGGATAGTGCAACGGTCCGGATTTTTCCAGAGGGCACTTCCCCCTGCCTCAAGTCTCATGGAGTTGGTGTTACTGGAGGGAAGACCGGAGAGTTTCCCGTATTCTCCGTGCCTTTTGAGGTGTCAGCGGCTTTCAGCCCCCTTTCCGGCAGGGGCGTACCGGAAGGTCCCTTCCGTCTTAGTGCCCCGTCTGTCCTTGAGGTCTTCACCCCTGATGCAATGGATGGCAGAGTCCCCCCTGCCGGCGCCTTTTCTGAGGAGCCGGCGCATTCCACCGCTCCGGGATCGGGTGTGGATGGGGAGGATGCATCCATTCATTCGCATTCTTTTTTCCCCGGCAGGAATGTCTTGTTGGAACGAGAGAAGGTGTCCTGGTTTTCGGATTTGGACACGCCAGGCCGGAGACAGGAAGGCGCAGAGGTCGGACGGGTCCCTGTTGAGTCGGGATTAACGGACCGGGGCGCCTTCGATGCAGCGCATGCCCAGCGAATTTCTGCGCAGACATCCAGACTGGACAGCGATTCCTCGCTATTAGATGCAGCGCATGCCCAGCGAATTTCTGCGCAGACATCCAGACTGGACAGCGATTCCTCGCTTGAGGTTGTGGCCCTGACGGGGGAAGGTGAGAGGACTTTTTTCCCTAAATCCGAGGGGGTGTCGAGTCGGAGCGCAGACGGGAGATCCAGGTTTCAGGACATGGTGCCTGAGATATTCGAAGAAGAGGCGAACTCCCATGATCCCTTGAGGGCTCCCTCGGCAAAGGGCCTTTCAGGGGACAGGAAAGGAGACACTGGCGGTCTCGTCTCGTCCGGTGGCATGGCCCTGGATGCCGGAGAAATGCACCCAGACGAAAAGGTCCCGGTTCATGCAACGGGTTTTGGCAAGGTGCTGGCAGATGTAGATCAGACCGTGCATGGAATCGCCGGAGCAAGGGTGGTTGCCGCGGATGCCCGCGTGTCAGGCGTGCCGGATGCGGGCGCCTCGATCCATGGCCTGGACGGGGGCCGGATTCTTCGCTCCGCCGAGGAGACCATCGTCCATGCGTTTCATGTGGGGAGGAAGGATGCGATCCTCCATGTGGAGCCGCCGGACATGGGGAGGATCAGGATCCATATTTCCATGGCGGAATCCGGGATGGTGGACGTGCATCTTTCCGCTGAGCATCCCGAGGTCATGGCCGTTCTCAATTCCAATCTGGACGGTCTCAGGTCCCAGCTCGATGAGCGGGGGGTGCCGCTGGGCCGAATGGACGTTTCGGCAGGGGGTGATTCAGGTGGATTTGCGGGCAATGATCCCGGCTGGGACCAGGAGGATCAATGGCCCGGACCTCATTATTCGGGGGAGAAAGTTCGTGCCGGGCATGGTGAACAGGTCGGTTATGAGGGTGGTTTGAGGGGAGAAGGCCTTCATCTCGTTATCTGATACGCACGGCAGAGAAAAAACAGAGGAGAAATGTGAAATGATAGACAGCGTCTCAGGAACGGCAACCGAAGGGGTACTGGACACAGCCAGCCCGCAGTTCGTGGACCCCGCCGAGAGGGGGACCCTCGACCGGGAGGACTTCATGAAGCTCTTCGTCACCCAGCTCCAGTACCAGGACCCCATGGCGCCCATGGAGAGCGCTGAGATGGCCTCCCAGATGGCGCAGTTCAATATGGTGGATCTCATGCACAAGAACACCGAGGCCATGGAGACGCTCGTCGCCGCCTATCAGGCCCAGTCCCGCCTCGGCTCCCTCTCCCTTCTTGGGCGCGAGATACAATACGAAGGAACGGGTATCCCCGTGGACGAATCAGGCCCCAGGCCCTTTTATCTCGAGGCAAAGACGCCGTCCGTCTCGACGACGGTTACGATCCTCGATGTGTCCGGGACAACGGTCAGGACCCTCGACATCGGGCCCTTGGGCGAAGGAAGACAATCCCTCGAGTGGGACGGGCTTGACGGTTCCGGGAATCCTGTCCCTGCTGGGACGTACACGGTCAGGATCGATGCCAGGGACGGGCTTGGGGAACCTGTCGAGGTCTCCTCATGGACAACGGGCACTGTTGAAGGGATCGCCTACACCGATGAGAACGAGCCTCTTCTCTCCATTGCAGGCGGACCGGAGATATCCATCTATGACATCTGGAAGGTAAACGATACGGAATAAGACGGAGGAAGTTATGGCACTTACGAGTTCTCTTTATTCGGGCGTCAGCGGGCTTGTGAACATGGGAAACGCCATGCAGGTGATAGGCGACAACATCTCGAACGTGAACACCACTGGGTTCAAGGGCGCGCGGGCGACCTTCCAGGACATCATGGCCCAGTCCATAAATACGGCCCGAGGAGGCTCACAGGTGGGTCGGGGTTCATCCATGTCCGATGTGGCACCGCTCTTCATTCAGGGATCCTTCGAGAGCACGTCCTCACCCACGGATCTTGCCATCGCGGGAAACGGCTTCTACATCCTTTCTAACCCCCGCATGGAGAACAGCCTCTACTACTCCCGGGCCGGTCAGTTTTCCCTTGACCAGTACGGCTATTTCGTGAACCCGGCCGGCCTCAGGGTCCAGGGCTGGGGGATGGAGACCCAGCCAGACGGTTCAGCCGAGATCGTGGGGGCCATCGGGGACATACAGGTCTCGAATTCCTCGCCTCCGGTGGCCACAAGCCAGGCCACGGTCGCCGTGAACCTCGACAGCCGGATCACGGGGCCGGTGAGCCCGTCGAATCTTGACGCGGACTGGGCTGCCAACAACGGGAGCCTCACCCCGAACGTGCACTATGAGTACAAGACGACGTTCAACGTCTTCGACAGCCTCGGAAATGACCATGAACTGGGTGTCTACTTCGACCGGACGGCGAACGAGCGGGAATGGGAGTTTCTCGTCACCATGAACCCGGCGGATGACAGGAGCGCGGCAGCCGGGACCCCGAATGCCGGGATGCTAATGAGGGGCTTTGTTTCATTCACGCCCCAGGGCCAGATCGACAGCATCCATGGGACCAGCGGGACGCCGGGAACACCGACCCAGAGGTTCAACAACGGGGCATGGGAGGATGCGGATTTTGGCGATCACAATTATCCCCAAATGGTGGGTTTCTTCCTTCCTCCCACAGGAACCGTGGATCCGACCACCGGTCAGGACATATCGGCCCAGATCATGGAGTTCAACCTGGGGGCGCAAGCCACCCTCGATCGATCCACCACGCCCCCCACCATCACGGCCTGGAATACCGAGGCCATCTCGACGACACAGTACGCCAACCGTTCGAGTACCCTTTTCTATGACCAGAACGGTTTCGGCTCCGGATTTCTCGAGTCCATGAACGTGGATTCCGAGGGGATCATCTCAGGGAGCTACTCTAACGGCCGCATCATCCAGCTTGCCCAGGTGGCACTCGCCCGTTTCAACAGCCCGGTCGATCTTGCGAAAGAGGGGGGGAACCTCTGGAGGGAGACCACGGCCTCGGGTGCGCCTATCACTGGCCCGCCCCGGACGAACGGCCTCGGCTCCATTGCCGCAAACGCCCTCGAACAGTCGACGGTGGACATCGGAACCGAGTTCGTGCGCATGATCACGACCCAGCGGGCGTTCCAGGCCAATTCCCGGGTCATCACGACCACGGACGAGATGTTGAACGAGCTTCTGACCATGAAGCGGTAATCCCTCCTTCCCGGCCTCCGGCCCTCCGGAGGCCGGTGGCTCCATCCGATTTTTGATGGGTTACCAATGATTTTCTTGCAATCCTCCTGTCCCTTGGGTAAGAAAGGGGGGCGGTTTTACGGGTTTTCCACCCAAAAGGGGTCCCCGATTCCCATCCTGAGGAGCAGGACTTATGCCCAAGGGCTTGCGCTGGAGGGTCGGCCTCATGGCCGTCCTTGTCCTTTTTGCCTTCATCCTTTCCTACCCGTCACTCGGCAGGGGTGTGCCCGAGTGGTTCAAGTCTGTTTTCTATGGGGAGGGGATGAAGCTCGGTCTGGATCTTCAGGGCGGGATGCACCTCATCCTCCGCGTGGACGTGGAGCAGGCCGTCAGGAATTCCTTGACCCTTTCCACCAATGACCTCAAGGATGTCCTGGTTCAGAAAGGGGTCACGCCCGTCATTCGTCCGTCGGATGACCCTGAGCGGGTGGTCTTTGCGCTTCCCAACCGGGATGCGGTCGCCAAGGTCAAGGAGGTCGTCTCCTCCGAGTTTCCCAATCTTGAAATAACGCATGTTGCAGATGAATGGCGTTTTCCGATCGTCGAGATCGGCTTGGCCGAGGGGGAAAAGAGATTCATCCGAGAGCACGCGGTGGATCAGTCCCTCGAGATCATTCGAAACCGCATCGATCAGTTCGGGGTCGCGGAACCTGTGATCGTCCGGCAGGGCAAGGAGGAGATCGTCGTCCAGCTCCCAGGAGTCAGGGACCCGGAGAGGGCGCTCAAGCTCATAGGTCAGACGGCCCAGCTTTCCTTTAAGCTCGTGGACGACGAGTCAGGGGTGGATGTGGCGCGCCTGGTCCGTGAGGCCATTTCCTCCGGAAGGCTCCCGGCCGATCCGGATGCAAGGAGTCTGAACGAGGCCCTTCGTGGGCTCATCCCAAGGGACGACGAGGTCCTTTTCCTCCGGGAAGAGGACAAGGCCACTGGCACGGTGAAAAAGACCCCGATCCTCCTCAAAAGCCGCTCCCTCATGACCGGGGACGCGGTCAAGACCGCCCATGTCATGATCGGAGGCCAGTTCAACGAGCCCTACGTCTCCCTCGAGCTGACCGGGCGGGGGGCAAAGCTCTTCGAGAAGATCACGGAAGAAAACGTGGGAAGGCGTCTTGCCATTGTCCTTGACGACGTGGTCCGATCCGCACCGGTGATCCGCGAGAGGATCGCGGGAGGGCAGGCCCAGATCTCCGGGTCCTTCACCCACGAGGAGGCCTCAGACCTGGCCATCGTCCTCCGGGCAGGGGCCCTTCCCGCTCCGGTCCAGATCATCCAGAACGTGACGGTCGGTCCTTCACTCGGCCGGGATTCCATCCAAAAGGGTCTCGTTTCAGGCCTTATAGGGGCCTCCCTGGTCCTCGTCTTCATGATCGTCTATTACCGGCTCTCCGGTCTCATCGCCGATGTGGCCATGTTCCTGAACATCCTTTTTCTCTTCGCGGTCCTGTCCCTGTTCCACGCGACCCTCACCCTTCCCGGGATCGCCGGCATCATACTCACCATTGGAATGGGGGTGGACTCGAACGTGCTTATCTTAGAGCGCATGCGGGAGGAAAAGGCCCTGGGCAAACCCGTCAAGGCCTATATCGACAGCGGCTACGACAAGGCCTTCTGGTCCATCGTGGACGCCCATGTGACCACCCTCATCACGGCCTTCGCCCTTTTCCTCTTTGGCACAGGGCCGGTCAAGGGTTTTGCTGTGACACTTTCGACAGGTATCGTCATCAACCTCTTCACGGCCATCTTCGGAACCAGGATCGTCTATGACTGGCTCTATTTCAAGGGATTCCTTCGAGACATCTCCTTTCTTCGCATCCTCCAGGAGACACACATCGACTTCATGGGCCTTCGAAAGGCCGCGTACGTCGTCTCAGGGCTCCTTGCAGCGATTGGTCTTGTGGCCTTTCTCCAGATCCTTCGGGGCGAGGCCAACTTGGGGGTGGATTTTTCCGGCGGGGGCATGATCCAGTACAAGGCGGACAGGCCCTTTTCCCTCGACAAGATCCGGACGGCCCTGGAAGGTGCGGGCATCTCCGGCTATACCCTTCAGGATGTGCCTGGGGAAAACATCCTCCTCGTTCGCGTGAAGCAGACAGGCGAGACGGTCGAAGGAATGGAGACACGGGTCACGGAGGCCCTCTCCCAGGCCGTTCCCGAGACCTCGTTTGTCCTCGAGAGCAAGTCCGAGATCGGATCCACCGTGAGCAAGGACCTTCGAAACAAGGCCCTTCTTGCCATCGCCATCTCCCTGGCCGGTATCGTCTGTTACCTCGCCTTCCGTTTCAACCTGATCTTTGGCGTGGCCGCGGCAGTGGCCACATTTCATGACGTCCTCGCCGTGCTCGGCGTCTGTTATCTCATGGACATCGAGATCACGCTTCTCATCGTGACGGCACTTCTCACCATTGCGGGCTATTCCCTCACGGACACGGTCGTGGTCTTTGACCGTATTCGTGAGACCATCAGAAAGGCCCCCAAGCTTACCTTTAGCGAAATAATCAACAAGAGCGTTAATGACATGTTGGCCCGGACCGTGATCGCTTCCCTCACGACCCTTTTTGTTGCTGTCATCCTTTTCATCACGGGCGGGGTGGTTATTCGGGATTTTGCCTTTGCCGTGACCATCGGGGTACTCGTGGGTACGTATTCTTCGGTCTTTGTGGCAAGCCCCATCGTCCACGCCCTGTACAAGGGCGCGGTTCCAGAGACCTGATGGCAGCGGAATGGAACAGCTCGTCATAGACGGGAGACGCCAGCTCTCAGGGAAGGTCAGGATCAGCGGGGCCAAGAACGCCGCCCTTCCCTGCTTGGCTGCTACCCTGCTTGCCGGAGGGAACTTTAGACTTTCAAACGTCCCGGTTCTCCGGGACGTGAAGACCTTTCTCCAGCTCCTCGAGGGAATGGGGACGACCGTCTCAAGGGAAGGCGGGACCGTTTCCCTTGACTCCAGCAAGCTCTCCGGGCTTGATGCCCCGTATGAACTCGTTCGCACCATGAGGGCCTCAGTCCTCGTGCTCGGCCCGCTTCTTGCCAGGTGCGGGAAGGCCAGGGTGTCCCTTCCTGGGGGGTGCGCCATCGGGGCCAGGCCCATCGACATCCATCTCAAGGGCCTCGAGCTCATGGGGGCCCGCATCGAACTCAAAGAGGGTTACGTAGAGGCCAAGGCGCGCAGGCTTGAAGGCGCCCTCATCTCCTGCGACATCCCCACAGTGACCGGTACAGAGAACCTCATGATGGCCGCGGCCCTGGCCAAGGGCAGGACGACCATCAAGAATGCGGCCCGGGAGCCTGAGGTCGTGGCCCTCGGGGAGATGCTCATGGACATGGGGGCGCGGATTCGGGGGCTCGGGACCGCGAATCTCGAGATCGAAGGCGTAAAGGAACTCTCGCCTGTTTCGCTGGAGGTCATACCGGACCGGATAGAGGCTGGCACTTACATTATGGCCGCAGGGGCCGCAGGTGGCGAGGTCATCCTCGAGGGTGTGACGCCGGGCCACCTACAGGCGGTCATGGCCAAGCTTCGCGAGGCCGGGCTTACCATCGACGAGGACGGAAACAGGATCAGGGCGCGCAGGCGCGGGCAGCTCCATAGCGTGGATGTGAAGACCTCGCCCTATCCGGGATTTCCGACAGACCTCCAGGCCCAGTTCATGGTGCTCATGGCTATTGCCAAGGGCCTCAGCGTCATCACGGAGACCATCTTCGAAAACCGTTTCATGCACGTTGCCGAACTCGCTCGCATGGGGGCGGATATCGTGGTCGAGGGCCGGAGCGCCATCGTTCGCGGCGGCGTGGAGCTGACAGGCGCCCCTGTCATGGCTACGGATCTTCGGGCAAGCGCCTCCCTCGTGCTTGCTGGACTCGCGGCCCGGGGCACGACTATCATCAACCGCGTCTATCATCTGGATCGAGGCTATGAATGTATGGAGGAAAAGCTCTCAGCCCTTGGGGCGCACATTCGAAGGGAGCGTTCCCCAACCCCTTATTGATATGGATCTTTTAGACCCCTACGGACGTTTGATTTCCTATCTCCGGCTTTCTGTTACCGACAGGTGCAATCTGCGCTGCATTTATTGCATGCCGCATGGAGATTTCTCCTGGATTCCACACGCGGAGATCCTTCGCTACGAAGAGATCCTTCTTATCTGCGAGGCCCTTTCCCGTCTTGGCGTGAGAAAGATCCGCCTCACCGGAGGGGAACCCCTTGTGCGTAAAGACCTTGTGGATCTTGCAGGAAGACTCGCCCGCATGGACGGGATCGGTGAGATCTGCATCACGACTAACGGGCTCCTCCTCGAAAGGTATGCGGCCTCCCTTCTGGAGGCGGGAGTAACCCATGTGAATATCAGCCTCGATACCCTCCGACCCGAGCGATTTGCCGCCATCACCGGACGGGATGCCTTTGCCTTGGCATGGCGAGGGATCGAAAAGGCCCTTGAGGTCGGATTTCCCCGCATCAAACTGAACGCGGTGGTCATGCGGGGAATAAACGAGGACGAGGTCGTGGATCTTGCCAGACTCTCTCTCTCCTCTCCCATAGAAGTCAGGTTCATAGAGTTCATGCCCATTGGTACCTGCTCGTCCTGGGAACAGCGCCGGGTCGTTACGTGCGAGGAGATCAAGACGCTCGTGGAAGAGGCACTGGGCCCCCTTGAACCCCATTGTTCAGCAAAGGACTCTGGGCCGGCTCGGATCTACTCCACCTCGGGAGCGCCCGGAAACCTTGGATTCATAAGTCCCCTGAGCCGACATTTCTGCGCGACCTGTAACCGTATCCGCATCACACCTGACGGCAGGCTTCGTCTGTGCCTTTTCTCCGATGAGGAGCTGGATATAAAGGGGATGATACGGAGTAGGGATGGCGGGGACCCAGAGGAGTCCATCCTTCGTCTCGTGGCCTTTTTTCAGGACGCCATCCAAAAAAAACCCGCCGGACACACGGTCGGTCTTGGCAAGGAGGGAAAGCCTGCGGACGGGGGGAGATGCGTGCGCGGCATGTCACGTATCGGAGGCTGAAGCAAGGAGGCAGGGGTAGGGAGAAGCCATGAAAAAGAAGATAGCTTTTGTCTTTCCTGGGCAGGGATCCCAGTATGTGGGCATGGGTAAGGCCTTGGCAGAGGGGGCTGGAGCGCCGGCGGAGGTCTTTTCCCTCGCGGCGGAGGTCTCCGGCATCCCGGTTCGTCGGCTTTGCATCGAGGGGCCTATGGAAGAGCTCACAGAGACACGGAATCTCCAGGTCTGTCTCGCCGCTGTTGAGATCGCCGCCTTTTTCGCCGCCCGGGAGGCGGGCCTTGAGGCCGGTGCGGTCGCTGGTCACAGCCTTGGGGAATGCACGGCCCTTTTTGCCGCAGGCGTCCTCGATCTTGCGGATACGTTTGCTCTCGTGGCAGAGCGCGGGCGCCTCATGGACGAGGCCGCCCGCACGAACCCTGGCGCCATGGCCGCGATCATCGGGCTGTCGCGCCAGGAGATAGAGGGCCTCATGGAACCCATTTCGAAAAAGGGGATACTTGCCCTTGCGAACCACAACTCACCTGAGCAGATCGTTGCCACCGGGGAAAAGGCCCTGGTCGAAGAGCTTTGCCAGGCCGTCAAGGAAAAAGGGAAAAAAGGGATAATTCTCAAGGTCTCTGGGGCCTACCACAGCCCCATGATGGAAGGACCCGCCCGGGAATTTGCGAGGATCCTGGATCGAGTGGATTTCCGACCGGCGAAGGTCCCCTTTTACAGCAACGTGAGTGCCATGGCCGAGACCGATCCGGAAAGGATCAGGTCCCTTCTCGCCCGTCAAATGGTCTCTCCGGTCCGCTGGTACGAGATCGTGACTGGAATGAAGAAGGACGGGGTGGAGGCCTTCGTCGAGCTCGGCCCCAAGAACGTCCTTGCAAACCTGGTGAAGAAGTGTATCCCCGAGGGGGATATCCAGGTCTTCGCCGTCGAGGATCCCAAGGGGATCAAGGAGTGCACCGCAGCGCTTTTTTAGATTTTCTCTGTGTCCTCTGTGCCCTCTGTGGTGAGATATAAATCAATCTGGTTGCTTGTATCACATTGAGAGAGGCAGGTTGAGAGGATCCTCAGGGAGTACCGCCCTGTTCCTTTTTGAATATTTGAGAAAAGGGGCTTGCCGGTCTGGGGACGTTTCCGGGAAGGGAGCGTGCGGAGGGGACTGGTGCCCCGGCGCTGACCGGAGGTTCGGGTGGTACTGCTCCCTGGGGGGTGTCCTCCGGGGGCCGGGCATTGATCGGCGGGGATGTTTCCGATTCATGCACAGCAGGATTGCTGGGCATGTCCTGTGGAGTCGGAGACTTGGCCGGAAGCGGAAGAAGAGCGGGTCTAGCGCGGGGTGTCTGGATACCGACGGGCGCCGTGGCCTTCCGATCCGTCTTTTCCGAATCGAAAAGGGTGATATGGATCCGTTCGTCTCCTGAGACCAGGATGACGTTTTTGTCCTTGATATCCTCGACCTGCCAGCCATCGACCCGGTCCCCGACCGTGACCGACAGTATCCTGTCTTCTTTCGGTTGTGTCTGGGGACCGGCGGCAGGTCGTCGCAATGGCTTTCCTGTCTGTTTTTCGTCCGATGATTGGAGAAATGCGATCCGGGTGGTGCCTGACATGACCGTTCCGTACAGATGATAGCGTTTTTTGACATCTTCTCCTGCAGAGATGAACTCTCCTGTTGCAGAGATGAACCCTCCCGTCTCCCCGCTGTCCGAGATCTTCCTGGAAGGATCAAATGGATCTTTTTGAACAATGACCTCGTAGGGACCCAGATCCTGGTCTGCAGCCTCACAGTACCCTGCATCGAGTAAGAGAGATGCGGAAAATACGAGTATTGCAGGGGTGAACACCCTTTTCATGGACGGGTTTCCTCTGGGAGTGGAGTGAGGGTGAGCCCTGATTCCTCTTCAGATGGAACGGGTCTTTTGGAGATAATGTCCTTAAGGGCCTCCACGCGTTCGGTGAATTCCCGCGTGAGGGCGTCCGCCTGTTCTCGGGACTGTATGACATGGGGGGTGATGACAAAAATGAGTTCAGTCTTCTCGTTCTTGAACCCGGAGCTCCCGAAGACATGGCCGAGGATGGGGATGTCCTTCAGGATCGGGATACCGGTTTTTGTCTTGGTGCGTTGGGTCTGCATGAGACCGCCGGTCACGATGGTCTGGCCGTCCTGGACGACGAGGTATGTGGTCGCCTTTCTTGTCAGGAAGGCCGGAGAGGTGATGCCCTTGGTGTCTATCTCCGTGATGGAACTCGATTCCTGGGTGAGCTCCATGCGGACGAGGCCGTTGCTGTTGATGTAGGGCGTGACCTTGAGGATGACCCCGGCGTTTCTGTACTGGATGGACTGGGTGGTGGTGCCGCCCTCGGTGACGGTCGTTCCGGTAAGTGTCGGCATGTCCGTTCCCACCTCTATGCTCGATTCCTGGTTGTCCACGGCAAGGATGTTTGGAGCGGAAAGGATGTTGACGTCAGTCTTGGACGCCAGGAGACGGATGAGGGCACGAAGCCCTCCGGCGCTGTCAAAAAGGCTGTAGGCGAAACCAGGGATTCCCTGCCCGAGGGGGGTGTCCACAGAGGAGGTGATTCCGTTGTCGAGGGTGATGTTTGCCGAATAGCTTTTCCCGTCAAGTTTGATCCCTTTGTTTTTGATAAACCATTCCACCCCGTATTCGATATCTTTTTGGAGGGTGACATCCACAATGAGCATCTCGATGAGGACCTGACGGGGAAGGATGTCGATCTTCCTGATGACTTCGAGAATGTTGGCGTAATCCCCGGGGCGGGCTCGAATGAGAAGGGCGTTGTTCACCTCGTCCGGGATGATGTCCACCTCTCCGACCAGCTCTCCGGTTCCGGCCCCGAGCCCGGCCTCGGAGGTAGGCTGGGCCGTCTCCTCGGTGGGCTTGCGTTCGCCCTGCACGAGAACCTGTTTCTTGTCTGTGCTCTTTTTCGCTGTGCGGCTGAGTCCGTAGATCTGCTGCAGAAGATCGGCGATCTCGGCGGCCTTGCCGTTTTGCACGTAGTAAACCTGGATCTCCGAGCCCTTCCCCGGCCTGACCTGATCGAGTTCAGCGATCCAGGTGGCAGCGAGATCCAGGAGTTCGGGCCATCGGGTCACGATAAGGATGGCGTTAAGGGTCTTCAGGGGCATGGCCTCGAAGCCGCCTGCGTCGAGCCCGGTCCGTCCGGCAAGTCCCTTGCCCTGGAAGATCTTCTGGACATCGGCCCCGATGTCTTCGACAGAGACGTTTTGCAGGGTGAAGAGCCGCCATTCCAACCCACGAAAGAGGTCCGTGTCCATGAGGGCGATGATCTTTTCGGCCTTTTTTATGTTTTCAGCCGTGTCCGAGACGATGACCGCGTTCATGGCGGGTTCGGAGAGGACAAGTGCCCCCTGGGAGAGGATCTGGCGGAGGTTGGCCACTAATGTCGCCGAGGAGATATACCGGAGCTGGAAGACACGGATGACGTCACCTCCGTGGAGGATGTCGCCCCGCCTTGCGATATCGGTTCCCACCTTGGCGCTGTCCGGCTTTCTGACCACCTTGTAGAGGTCGTCTTCCCCCTTGGTCACCGCGATTCCGTTGATCTGGAGGACGGAGTTGAAGACGCTAAGGAGCCCTTCCTTGGTGTAATCACCCTGGATGTGTAGGGAGATGGTCCCTTGGATGGCCGGGTCCACGACATAGTTGTATTGGAGGATCCGGGCAAGGATGAGATCAAGGACGGGATAAATGTCCATGGAATCGAGGGAGATGTCGATCTTGCGTTTTTCCCCTGGGCTTGTCCCCTCGAAGGGGGACTTCACCGCTGGATCGGGCGTCTGTGGGACGGACTGCTCCTGAAGGGGAGGATCGGCCTCTTCCTGGGCATTAACAGGAAGGACGGCCCCTGAGAAAAACAATGCCACGATGATGAAGATAAGCCCGAGGGCGTGTCCATACATATGATGGCGGCGTATCATCCGTTCTGTGCTCCTTCGAGAGAGATCGCCTCGATGGTGATGGTAACTCGAAGATGGGGGTCTCGGCCCATCATCTTTGTGACATTTAGGGAGCTGATGCGAAAAACCCCCTTTTCCTGCTCGAGTTTTCGGAGGAAAGAGACGAGTCCCCGGGTTGAGGTCTTGGCGGTGAGAGTGACGTTGCCGATGGGGTAGGAACGCCATTCCTTTCCGGTGCCCGTCCGATAGGTGATGATCTCGAGGCCCGCTTCGGATGCCTTCTTGAGGGTGATGTCCTGGAGCGCCGTTCCAACGGCCTGTGGCGTGGCTCCGGGTAAGAAGGCCCTTTTTATTTCTTCGTATTGCTGTGTGGCCCGGCGCATCTCTTGATCCACACTCTGGAGGTCCGCTATGCGGATGGCGAGTTTTCTGGAAGACCGTTCCGCCTTGTCGATGGCATCCGTGAGCTCGGCGAGGCGGCTTGAGATGGGATCCCAGGCGAGGGCATACCAAAGGATGGCTGCGATGACAACAAGTCCATAGCGAAAGATGGGGCTTTGTGTCGATGGGCGAGCCATGTCAGTTACCTGGAGTTTTTGCCGCAGGCTGGGCATTGCCCGCTTCTGTTTCCGGGCCTGAGGCAGGAAGTTCCTCTCCGACTGGCCTCAGAATGAGTTCCACGGAAAAACGTTCCTTCTGGTCTTTTCCCTTGGTGACAGGCGAGACCATCTTGACATCGGAAAAGAGGGGGTTGTCGCGCCACCGTGCGATCGTCTCTGTAGCTGAGGCGCCCTCGCCGGAGATGCGGATCTTGCCGTCTTTTAGGCTGAGGGAGCGGATCCACGATTCAGAAGGGGTGTCGGTAGCAAGGGCGAGGAGGACCTTCAGAGGGATACCCTTGTCTGAGGTGAATTCCTGCACATCAAGGAATCGGGTTCGGATCTTATCCGCCTCTTGTTTGCGTTTTTCGAGGGGGGCAAGGGTGCGTTCGAGTTCACGGATCTTTTCTTCAAGGGCCATATAGGTCCTTTCCTTGGCCTGTACGTCCATCCATCGCAGGCCGGTGGCCCCTAGGAGGAGGACGACAGCCAAGGCCACGGCTATCTGCCAGGGCCGCAGGCGAAGATACAGGGGTTTTTTTCTCTCTCCCTCCTGAAAAGAGAGAAAGGGAAAGGGCGATATGCCGAGTGCTGCTGCGCAGATCCCCCAGGTGATCCGTCCCTCAGGGCCGCAAAGCCCTGCAAGGGGTTCGAGGGAACAGGGATCCTGAGAAGAGGAGAGGCCAGTGAGATCTCCGACCCTGAAACGTGGGGCGGAAACGGACTCGGCGAAGATGGGCGGGATCCCGACGGAGATTGCTTCCAGGGCCTCTCGTTCCTTGCCGGGAATGAAACCAGGGACGAGATGGGAACCCTCCCATGTCGAGACTCCGTGAAGGGAGATCACAGCGGAGCCGTTTTGATCCCCGATGGCCGTGCAGGGAAATTGGGCCTTGCCTTTTCTCAGGAGGATGTCGAGTCCGAGGGTGGAAGGGGCGATGGGCCCCAGGGATCTTCCGTGGCCGGCCTCCCTGATCGTCTTTATTATGGGGTCGATGAAGGATTTCTTGACGTATCCGAGGAGGACGACGGTTTCCCCCCCCCGGGTGAACGACCCGACGTCGAAGAAGATCTCATTGGGGTCGAGATGGGCATGGAGGGATATGCTGAGACGCGCTGCCTGAATGGCCTCCGTCTCGGAGAGCTTGGGATAGGAGAGTTCCCTCAGAAACAGGTGTCTGCGGGGAAGGCCGACCACGATCCTTCTCCGGCGGGAGGGCTCGAGAGATGCAAGGAGACGTCTCATGTGTTCTATGGCGGGAATGCCTGGGTCGTACTCAAGGACTGGAAGCTCTACCTTGCGCCACTTCCATCTCTTTCGCTCCAGACGGGCCGTATCGAATCCCGCATCGTCGAAGTGGATCCCGAGGATTTCCCGATCTCCGATCACTTCGTCCGATCGCTCCTTTTGGCCGAGGTCTCCTTCCAAAAAAGGATGTTGCTCACGTCAGGACCGCCTCCTCCCATCTTCACATAGGCCTCGTAAGAACGGGTTACGGTCTGGATCGCGATCCTGATGGTACCACCGGCCATGGGAGGGGCCGGTTCGTCTTCCGTGCCTGTCCCGAGATCCAGGAGCTCAAAGAGGGGGAGAGGGGCATAATAGGCGTTTACCTTACCCGATTCGTTGAAAACAGTAAAAAGGTCCTTGAGCCCTCCGGTCCACAACGAACCAGCTGCGTCCTCGTATTCAATTGGGCCGTCATAAAGGTCACGGGTCATTCCGTCAACGAGGAGCAAGTCCTCCATGTAACGGAACGGCCCCTGGGCCGGGAGATACGTTGGGGTCATGGCCAGGTAGGCCTCCTCTTCCGAACCCGGGTAGCGTTCCAGGTTGTCCTGATCCCGCCAGTCAAGGATGGCATTCGTGATACGCTTTGCCTCTTTTTGGTCGCTGATCAGCCCGCTTAGTACGTCCGTGATCTGTTCTTCCGTCGCCATATTGAGATCCAGCTTGCCATCTTCGCTTTGGATGGTGAATCGCAGTTCCTGACCACCGAAATCGATGGCGTGGACGGTTCCGTCGGGATCAAGAGGAGATGTCTCCCAGTCCATTCCCTTTTCGGCACTTCCCCCTATTTCCCCTGATGCGACATGGGGTTTGCCGCGCTCCGCCGGGCCTCCCCGCCCCAGGCCTGTGGTACGATCCTCTTCCTTGGCCGAGGCACTGGATATGTAAAGAATGAAGGAGCGGAGGGCCTCCCGGCCTTGGACTGAGTCCCAGGCAAACTGGCCGAGGTTTCTTCGTATCTTGGCATCCATGGCGTAATATCCCCCGACCATAGTTAGCATGGTAAGTACCCAGAGGACAAGGATGAGGACGGCGCCGCGCTCTGATCTCATGGTCTGATCCCGCTTAAAAAAAACCGATTCTCGCGGCTTTGCTTCAATTTTCCAGTCCATACGGCATACGAGGGGGGAATGGCGATTCGCCCACCTCATTCCTGGAAATTTCGCGCCTTGTATCTCTGGCTTTTTGAGCGGGAACAGATCTTGAGGTTTTTGCAGTGCGATCATGGTCTGGCTTCGAGGGAGATGGGATCTGTCGGAAATATGCGCCATGCCATGTCCGACTCCTTGTCGGATTTTTTGGGCTCGTTGGCAAGGGTCCATGACATGGCCACGGCTGACGGGATGTCTCCGCCCGGTTTCCACGTCTGCTCCCAGGTGCCCGGAGGCAGGGGCCCACCTGTCTCACTCCCTGAGCCGGTGAATGCAAATACGCACGAGGTTACCCCAGGGACCTTGGATGACTCCCAGTCCTCGTCGTCTTCGATGGAGGCACCGCCCTCTGTGAATGCGTCCAGGTCTTCCTTCCGTGTGACGAGTTTCTGGGAATAGAGAAGGATTTCCTCCTCTGCGTCGTAACGATAGCGGACGAGATGGATCCCGCCCCCGCGGGAAGAGAGGGGTGCGTGCGCAGTCACGAAGAGGAGCTCATCTGGCTCCCCCTGGAAAAAGGTGAATTCCCCTGCGCCATGGGTCTCTTGACAGATGGCCGCCTGGAGCTGACGGCTGAGGAGTCCTTCCATGGCCGAGGAGGTGACGACCATTTCACTCGTCTCCTTTCCCCGGATCCAGGCCCTGATCCCGGTTCGGACCCCAAGAGATAGGACGAGTATCAGGACGGCGATGAGCGTGATGGAGATGAGGAGTTCGAGAAGGGTGAAACCTTTAGGTCTTCCAAAATCCGTGAGCCGACGGCCCCTGTACATGGGTGTTTCATCCCACAAATACCTCATCCGTTGTTTTATTCTGTAAAATCGCAATGTTGATCGCATATTTCATGGATTCAGGATCTATACATCGGGGCGTTTGATCCAGGTGGTCAGGATGAAGGCAGGTGCGTCTTCCGGGGGATGGATCCTGATGATGAGCTCTTCGAGGTCATCCGCCTCGTGGTCCTTGCCGTCGATCCGGACTACAAGATCGCGGACTTCGGCCTCGTAACTCCAGCCGGGGTGCCCCGCGAGTTCCACGTCCTTTTTTTCGAGCATTTCGGGGTCTCTCTGGGACATGAAGAGGAGATATTCTGCGATCTCCGCCGCCTCTGTGGCCATGGCCCCCCTGTAGGCTTGCCGGTGCCCCTGAGATATGCCGGCCAGAAGGACCCCGAGGGCGATGCCTGTTATGGCGGTCGCCACAAGGACCTCGATGAGGGTGAAGGCCCGCGTATCCCGGAGGGGCCCTGCGATGCGTCCGGCTGTGTGGTGGATGGTCACGATCCGGGTGTCTCCCGCGTGATGATCCCGAGTATCCTGTCTATGGTGATGCGTTCCACCAATGAGCCGTTTTCCGTGATGTCGATCTCGCCACCGCTCGAGCTGCCGTCCGGGTAAAAGGCGATACCGTAGCGGCCCTGGGCGAGGGTTAGCACGCCGTTTGCCTCGATCTGGAGGGTCTCCGGGATCTCGCCGAGGGTCTTGTCTGCGACGGAGAAGCTCCGCTCAGCGGAATCGATCTGGAACCGGACGGTCTCGCCACGCCCGAGGCTCGCTGTCCGGGCATGGACCAGTCCCTGGGAAAAGGTCGTCAGGAAGCGGGTCTTTTCCGATTTCAGGATCCCGCTCGAGACAGAAATAAAGACAAGAGACGAGAGAAAGCTGATAAGCACAAGGACGACGAGTAGTTCGACGAGGGTGAAACCCGCCGCCGCATCAGAGCGCCACATCATTGATGCCGAAGACCGCAAGGAGCATGGAGAGGATGATCCCTCCGATGACAAGCCCCATGACGACTATGGTAAGCGGTTCAACGAGGGATAGATAGACCTTGGTGTCGTGCTGGATCCTGGCGTCCAGATCGTCCGCAATCTTGAGGAGCATGGCGTCCATGGCTCCGGTCTCTTCACCAATGGAGACGAGGTTTACGATGAGGGGGGGATAGATCCGGCCGCGTTTCATGAGTCCGCTGAGGCTCTGGCCCTGGCGCACACCTTTGTAGATCTCATCGAGGCTTTCCCTGATGACGGAGTTGGAAACCACCTCGCGGGCCAGGGAGATGCCCTTCAGGATCGGGACCCCGCTCTCTAAAAGCGTGCCAAGGGTCCGGCAGAGACGTCCTAGCTCGATCCGCAGGATCATGGGGCCGGCGAATGGGAGTCTCAGGACGAACCGGTCCCAGCGCGTCTTGCCATCCCGTGTCTTCAGAAAAGAGGAGAAGGCGAGAAAACCCGCGCCTCCGGCCAGGACGAGGATCCACCACCAGCTTTTGGCAAAGGCGCTGAACGAGACGATCATCTGGGTGGGAAGGGGCATGGGCTGGTTGAGGTCTTCGAAGATCTGGCCGAATTTGGGGACCACGAAGGTGACGAGGACAAAGATGGAGAGGATCCCGACAATGGCAAGGATGCTCGGATAGATGGAGGATGTGACGATGAAGTTTCGAATCTCGCGGGATCGCTCGAGAAATCCGCCGAGGCGCGCGAGGACCTTGGGAAGGACGCCTCCGAGTTCACCCACCGTGACCATGTTGACATAGAGGCGGCTGAAGATCTCTGGGTGGCAAGAAAGGGCCTCGGAAAGGCTTTTCCCGCCCTGGATCGCCTGAAGGAGTTCGGTGACAAGGTCCTTGGTCCGGGCGTCTTCTGCCGAATCGGCGATCACGACAAGGGACCGCTCGAGAGTGACCCCGGCAGCCAGGAGGTCGGCGAGCTCACGGGTGAAGGCAAGGAGGGCCTCATGGGAAAATCGGGATTTTCGGACCAGGAGATCGGAGAGGATCCCTTCAATGGGTCGGAGCTTCTTGACCGAGACGGGCTGGAGTCCCTGTGAGAGGAGGGTTGCAATGAGGACCTCACGACTCGCGGCCTCGTTCTGGCCCTGAATCCGCTGTCCTTTTGCGGTTATTGCCTCGTAGGCAAAGTTCGGCATGGGTATGGTCAGTTCGTGACCCGGAGGACCTCCTCGAGGGTGGTCTCCCCGAAGATGACCTTGCGGATGCCATCCTGGCGGAGGGTCCGCATGCCGGACGCCTTGGCCTCGGAGGCGATGGCCCCGCTGTCCGCCCCTTGCATGATGAGACGCCGGATGGTGTCGTCGATCTCGAGAAACTCATAGATTCCGCTTCGCCCCGAGTAGCCCGTGCCGGCGCAGTGGGGGCATCCAGCGCCTTGATACATCTGGGGCGAGGCAAACTCCATGTCCTCGCCCAGGGTATGGACCACGGACTCGAAAAAGCCCTCGGGCAGATCCCGGAGCACCTTGCAGTGGGGGCAGATCTTCCGGACGAGCCTCTGGGCCATGACCGCAAGGAGGCAGGAAGAGAGGAGATAGGATTCGATACCCATCTCTTGAAGCCTCGTTATGGCATTCGCCGCGTCGTTTGTGTGGAGGGTGGAGAAGACCAGGTGTCCGGTGAGGGCGGACTGGACGGCGATCTCGGCGGTTTCGTGGTCCCGGATTTCGCCCACGAGGATGACGTCCGGGTCCTGGCGGAGGATGGTCCTGAGGGCCGAGGCGAAGGTAAGACCGATCTGGGTGCGGACGTGGATCTGGTTGATGCCGTCGAGCTGGTACTCCACCGGGTCTTCTACGGTGATGATCTTTTTGTCTGGGGCGTTGATGCGGTTCATGGCCGCATAGAGCGTGGTTGTCTTTCCGCTTCCCGTCGGCCCCGTGACGAGGATCATGCCGTAGGGGCGGGTGATGAGTTCGTCGAATCGGGCGAAATGGTCAGGGGAGAGTCCAAGGGAGGAAAGCTCGAGGCGTACCTCCTCCCGGTTCAGGAGTCTTAAGACGATGCTCTCTCCGAACAGCGTAGGAAGGGTAGAGACACGGATGTCGATCTCGCGTCCTCCCTCGCGGACCTTGATCCTCCCGTCCTGGGGGAGACGCATCTCAGCGATGTTCATCTTTCCCATGAGTTTCAGCCGGGAGGTGATGGCGGGCTGAAGGCGTTTGGGCACGGTCTCCACGTCGTGGAGCACGCCGTCGATGCGGTACCTCACCTTCACGTGGTCGCGGAAGGGTTCGAAGTGGATGTCCGAGGCCTTGACCTCAAGGGCCTGGCTGATGAGATGGTTCACGAGGCGGATGACCGGGGCCTCGGATGCCAGGTCCCGAAGCTGCTCCGGGTCCTCCCAAAGATCGTCTTCGGACATGATTCCCGCCTCATCAGCGTCTTTTTCCAGGTCCACTTCGGCCTCGTACCACCGGTAGATGGCTGCGAGGATATCATCCTCTTTGGCGAGATACGGCCTGACAGGTCGTTCATAGATGCCCTCCATGAGCTCCCGGAGATAGAGGTCCCGGGGATCTGCCATGGCGACCCTTACTTCAGCCTCGTCAAGTCCGACCGGAACCGCCCGCCATTGTTTCATGTTCTGGGGCGAAAGCCCGTTCACCATAGGGGGCTTGTCGGGGAAATCACCGGCTGAAAGGGATGGAAATGTCTTCAGAAGGGCGCCGGTGTCTGCTGCTGAAGGGGCTGTCTCTTCTTCCGGAACGTCCGCAGGCATTCCCGGGAACGAGGCGGGTTTGAGTGCAGCGGTGAAGCGCGAAAAGACTTGTTGGATCATTCCCAGCTCACGATGTCCGCGTTTTCGCCCTCGCCACCCGGCTCTCCGTCCTGGCCATAGCTTATGAGATCGTAGTCTCCGTGTTCCCCTGGGGAGCGATAGACGTATTCATGTCCCCATGGGTCTTTGGGGATGGCCTTGGGGAGATATGGCCCGGCCCATTTTTCCATGCCGTCCGGGGCCTCCCGCAGGGCTGCAAGTCCTTCCGCAGTCGTGGGATAGCGGCCGTTATCCAGTCTGAATTCGTCAAGGGCCGCCCCGAAGTTTTCGATCTGGGCCTTTGCGATCTTCTGTTTGCTCGCCCCAAGCTTGCCGAAGAACTTGGGAGCCACGAGAGAGGCGAGGAGTCCCAGGATGATGACAACTACAAGGAGTTCAATGAGGGTGAATCCGGATTGCCGCCGTCGGCGGGTCATATCATGTTTCACAGATGTTCCTCCGATAAGTGGACCTGAGATGGGGTAGTCATAGGGCTTTTTTCTGTGTCCTCTGTATTAAATCAACAGGTTGCATGTATCACATTGAGAGGTGATTATCTGGCCACGAGGAAGGCCCCTGGGTTCACGTTTCGTTCCGCATAGGCCTCGAATTCTCGTGCCTGTCGGTAGTCGTTTGAGGCAAAGATCTGCACCCTGTGAAAGGTCTGGTAGCCCACCACGTGCGGTAATACTACCACGTTATCGAATTTCTCTTCAAGTTGAGCCTTGTAGGCGTGGGCGTTTTTCGGGTCAAGAAAGGCCCCCACCTGTACGTAGAACGGTCCGCGGGTAAGGTCCGGATGGGAGAGGAATGCAGGGGTATCGCCCGCCATGTTCACCTCTCCGAGGGCCTCTATCCTCACCCGGGCAAGTCCTGGCCCTACCACTCCAAGTTTTTTTGCGGCGCCGTAGCTGAGGTCGATGATCCGGTCCTTCACGAACGGTCCTCGGTCGTTGATCCGGGCCACGGTCTCCCGGCCGTTGTCCAGGTTGATCACGCGGACATACGTGTTCATGGGAAGGATCTTGTGAGCTGCAGACACGGAGTGCATGTCGTAGCGCTCGCCGTTGGCCGTCGGGCGTCCGTGAAAATCCGGGCCGTACCAGGAGGCTAGTCCCTCCTCGACAAAGCCCTCTGCCGAGGGCAGGGGATAGTACGTTTTTCCGTTGATGGTATAGGGGCGCTGGGTCGGGGGAATGACGGCCTTCCGGGGAGGTTTTTGCACTGGAGGAAGGGCTGAGGGAGGAGGAACGGCTTCTTTCCCGCATCCTGCGAGCTGCATGACCATACAGAGGAGAAGGGCGGAGAGGGTCTTGAAGGATAGGAGATGCGTGTGACGTTTCATGGTAAATTGCAGAATATCAAGATATGTGGATTATAGATGATAATGTATCGGAACATGAGGATTTGTCCATGAGGCGGCCTTTAAGTACGGAAGCGGCCTTTCTGTACATGGACTACAACGCGACGACGCCGGTCGCCCCGTCCGTCCGGGATGCCGTCACGATTTGTCTTGACGAGACTTGGGCAAACCCTTCGAGCGGGCATCCCCTCGGCCGAAAGGCCCGTGAGGTGCTCGAGGCCGCCAGGACCAGTATGGCCAGTCTTCTCAAGGCCGATTCCGGGGAGATCGTCTTTACGAGCGGTGGGACGGAATCGAACAATGCCGTGCTCCTCGGGATCGTCCCCGGCCTTTTCCCGGCAAAGGCCCACGTCGTCACCACCCAGATCGAGCACCCGTCCGTCCTGAATCCGGCGATCCGCCTCATGGAACTCGGTTATGAGGTCACCTTCGTGGGAGTGGACAGACAAGGGGTCGTTTCACCCGATGCGGTTGATGCCGCACTGAGGCCAGAGACGGTCCTGGTCTCGGTGATGCTTGCGAACAACGAGACCGGCGCCGTCCAGCCGGTCGGAGAGATTGCGCGCCGCGCCCGGGCCAGGGGCGTCCTCGTCCACACGGACGCGGCCCAGGCCATTGGCAAGATGTCCGTGGATGTCCGGGAACTCGACGTGGATTACCTCACCGTTGCCGGACACAAACTTTATGCCCCAAAGGGGATCGGCGCCCTTTTCATGCGGAAGGGGGCTCCGATTGCCCCATTTTTATACGGTTCAGGCCAGGAGGCTGGGAGAAGGCCCGGAACCGAGCCCGTACCCATGGCAGTGGGGCTTGGGGAGGCGGCCCGGCTTGCCGGGGAGGACCTTGCCGGCGAGGCCGCCCGACTCGTCCGCCTGAGGGAAAGGCTTTTTGACGGGATCCTTTCCTTGAGACGACCGGTGGTTCGGCACGGCACGCCCAAGACCACCCTTTCGAACACCTTGTGCGTCTCTTTTCCGGGTTTGATCGGCGCGAAGATACTCGAAGAGGCCTCACCCCTTATGGCGTCCACAGGGGCGGCCTGTCACGACCGAACGGTGGCAGTCTCCCACGTCCTTTCGGCCATGGGGGTCGATCAGGAAGTCGCCCTCGGAACGATCCGGCTCTCCCTCGGCAGGTGGACGCGGGACGCGGACGTGGAGAGGGCGGTGGATGCCCTCGACCGGGCTATCCGCTCCATGTAATGTACAATCCCGCCAGCAAATTCCAGCGCTGATCCCGCTGAAAGACCCGATTCTCGCGGAGTTGCTTCAATTTTTCCTGTCCATGCGGCGTACGTTGTAGGAGCGAATCGGGATTCGCCCTTCTCATTTCTGAAAAGTTTCTCGTCTTGCATCACGGGCCTTTTGAGCGGGATCAGGTTTTGAGGTTTTTACAGACAATCAGCGCTGTCATGCCTTGGTTTTTCCCTGTCCGGATGGTAAAAAAACGGAAAAAATGGAGAGAACATGACGATATCCCGGTCGGAAGTGGAAAGGGTAGCGAACCTTGCGCGTCTTGCCTTCGGGCCCGACGAGATCGACTCCTTTACCAGCCAGTTGAACCTCATCCTTGAATACGTCCGCCAGCTTGATGAACTCGACACCTCCGGTGTCGATCCCACTTTTCACGCCCTCGAGCTCGAAAACGTCCTGCGGGATGATGTGGTCCAGATGTCTCTTGGTCAGGCCGAGGCGCTTGCCAATGCCCCGAAGGCGGAAAATGACGCCTTCGTGGTCCCCAAGATCATCATATGAGGAGGGCCTTAGACGTGTCAGGACTCATTGACCTGCCCATCCACAAACTGGGCGTTTTGCTTGCAAAAAAGGAGATCTCCGCCCGGGAGCTTGTCGAGGCCTATCTCGCAAGGATCGAGGAAGTGGATCCATTGGTCCGGGCCTATCTTACGCTTACGCGGGAAAAGGCCATGGAACAGGCCGCGGACGCCGACGCGCGTCTCTCCTCAGGGGATGGGGTGGGGCCGCTTACCGGAATCCCACTTGGGATCAAGGACGTCATCTGCACGAAATCGGTGAGGACCACATGCGCGTCCCGCATACTCGAGAATTTCGTCCCGCCCTATGACGCGACCGTCATGGAGAGGCTCCATGCCCAGGGGGCGGTCATGCTCGGCAAACTCAACATGGACGAATTCGCCATGGGTTCATCCACCGAGAATTCCGCCTGGTTCCCAACGCGCAACCCCTGGGATCTCTCCCGCATTCCCGGTGGATCGAGCGGCGGATCCGCCGCCTCAGTGGCCGCCCGTACCTGCGTGGCCTCCCTTGGATCCGACACCGGAGGATCCATTCGTCAGCCCGCGTCCCACTGCGGGGTTGTGGGCCTGAAACCCACTTACGGCCGGGTCTCGCGTTTCGGGCTCGTGGCGTTTGCCTCCTCCCTGGACCAGATCGGGCCTTTTACCCGGGACGTGACCGATTGCGCCATTTTACTCAAGGCCATTGCAGGGCACGATTCTAGGGATTCCACCTCAAGCCCATGCCAGGTGCCTGATTTTCGAGCCTTTCTCAGGGAGGGGCTTGCCGGCCTTCGGGTTGGCCTTCCGAGGGAATATTTCACAGGCGGCCTCCAGCCCGCTGTGGAGGCCGCGGTGAGAAGGGCCGTTTCACACATGGAATCGCAGGGGGCCACTGTGGTGGAGGTAGGCCTCCCCCACTCGCGGTACGCCGTTGCCGCCTACTACATCGTCGCTCCCGCGGAGGCAAGTTCAAACCTCTCCCGATATGACGGCGTCAAGTACGGCTATCGGGCAAAAGACGGGAAAAACCTTCTCGAGATGTACAAGAAGACCCGCTCCGAGGGATTTGGGCCTGAGGTCAAAAGGCGGATCATGCTCGGGACCTACGCCCTCTCCGCCGGGTATTACGATGCCTATTACAAGAAGGCGTCCCAGGTCCGCACCCTTATCCGCCAGGATTTCGCCCGGGCCTTTGATGCCTGCGACGTCATCGCCGGACCGGTTGCGCCCACCACCGCGTTTCGCATCGGGGAGAAGTCGGGTGATCCCCTCCAGATGTATCTCTCGGACATCTTTACTATAGCAGCGAACCTCGCGGGTCTGCCCGCCCTTTCCGTTCCCTGCGGCTTCGACGAGGAAGGCCTCCCTGTGGGTTTACACCTTATGGCGAACCACTTCGAGGAAGGAAGACTCCTCCACGCCGCCTACAACGTGGAGCTGGCTGTGGGCACGGAACGTCCCTGGCCGGATTTGTCCGGCCCACATGGGGGATAAGAGGCATCTCTCATGCAGAGGATCCCCATTGCCCTCGCCCGACAGGGCATGAAGCTCGCCAAGGAGGTGCGGGACGGGGACGGCAAGGTCCTGTGCGGGGTCAGCGTGGAGCTTTCCTCATCAACTATCGAGCGTCTCGCCCGCTCGGGGGTGCACGCGGTCACTGTCGAGGGCCATCCCGTGAAGCTTCCCGGAGAGAAGTCATTATCGGAACAGATCAGGGATCTGGAGTATCGTTTCTCCCGTGTCAAGGACGATCCAGTCCTTAGGGCCGTGTCCAAGACCATTGCCGAACACCTGATCGAGGCGTATTCAAAGATGTGACCGCGCAAAAATACCTTTATGTGACCGCAGAGTTTTTGCTGACAGCTGATAACTGATAGCTGACTTATCTGACCACAGGGAGCACAGAACCTGAATCACGTCCCTGCGCCTCGCGTCTTAGCCGAACCGCATCTGCCCCGCATTGTTCGTCGAGTGTGACCCGTCATGACCACTGATACTTACAGGAAGAGGGAATTTCGCCAGAGGCTTCGGGAGATCAAGTCCCTTCCGACGCTCCCTCCTATCGCTGCAAAACTCAACGCCATGGTCGAGGACGAGGAGGTGACTGCCGCCCAGGTCGGCGCTGTAATCGAGAAGGACCAGGTCCTTACGAGCAAGCTCCTCAAGATGGTGAACTCGTCCTTCATCGGGTTTCCCCAGCGGATCGGGACGGTCTCGAACGCCATCGTGCTCCTCGGGTTCGACGTGATCAAGACCCTCGTTGTGACCTCGTCCATCTTCGACGCCATGCAGGAGTCCGACATCGGGCTCTGGGAACACTCTTTGGGAGTTGCTACGGCCTCCGGTATCCTGGCCCGAAGGAGGGCCATCAAGAAACCCGAGGAGATCTCGACCGCGGGTCTCATCCACGACATTGGAAAGATCGTCATTCGGGCCGAGCTTCCGCACGAATACCGGCGCATAGAGGCCATCGCCTCTGAGCAGGGGATATCCATCCGTGAGGCCGAGCTCGAACTCCTGGGCATGGGACACGCCGAGATCGGGGGTATGCTCGTGAAGCAATGGCTCCTTCCCGAACGCCTCATCCAGTCCGTCTCTTTCCACCATGCCCCCGAGTCCTCTCCTGACTGCCCGGAGCTCGCCGCCATCATCCATTTTTCAGACATCCTCATCCGGGCCGTGGGGTTTGGTTCCGGCGGGGATCCCTGGGTCCCTCCTTTGGATCACGGGGCGTGGGAGAGGATCAAGATGGGCAGGCGCGAGCTCCGTGAGGTCCTTGTTGAGCTCGATGATCTCCTTGTCGAGCTCCAGGATTTCACCCTTGAGATCCGCAAGATCTCCGGGGCCTGATCCAAAGGCGGAAAGGGTCCCCCCCATGGCGCGAATCGTATGCATTGGTTCCCTGCCCGACGACCACATTCGGGCCATCGAAAGTCGGGGTCATACCCTTCTTCATGTCTCAGGAGAGTCCGATGTGCTCGATCGCCTTCTCGGATCCTCGCCTGATGTCGTGCTTGTCAGGAAGGGCATTCCCCGATCCCTTGACATGCGCATTGTCAGGACCCTGAAACAGGACCTGAATCTCTCCTTCCTTTCCGTCATCCTCGTCTTTCCATCCAAAGGCCCTGTTCCGGACCACACATGGGAGGTGTGTCCGGCGGACGATTTCTTTTTTGAAGGGGCTTCGACGGACGAGATCCTTTCCCGGATCGATCTCGCCATCTCCCGTACCGCCAGGCTGGTGGATCTGAATCCCCTGACCCATCTTCCAGGCAACACCTCGATCCTGAGAAGGATCCAGCGCATCCTCGACGCCCGCCTGCCCCATGCAGTGGTCTATGCGGATCTTGACAACTTCAAGCCTTACAACGACCGCTATGGATTCACCCGTGGGGACGAGGTGATCCGCATGACCGCCCGGATCATTGTCCACTGCGTGGACGAAGGTGTTGGAAAAGAAGGCTTTACAGGGCATGTAGGCGGAGACGATTTCGTCTTCACTGTCCCCTGTTCAGTGGTGGAGGGGGTCTGCGCGCAGGTGGTCAGGGAATTTTCCGGGCTGGTGACGTCCTTTTTCGATCAGTCGGATCTGGATGCCGGCTATTTCGTAGGGCTTGACAGAAAAGGCAGGAAGGAGACCTTTCTTCTCACGTCCCTTTCCCTTGCAGCCGTTCCGTGCCCACCGGGCCGGTTTGGGCATTACGGGGAGGTGGCGGCAGTTGCGGCCCAGGTGAAAAAGAAGGTCAAATCCCTGCCGGGAAGCGCCTATTTGGTCGACCGTCGCACGAGCGGGTCGGGGTGATCGCCCCTCCAGAACCAGATCCCGATCCCGGCGAGAAGGAGGGCGAAAGAGAGGACCTGACCCATGGTGAGCCAGCCGAAGGCGATGAATCCCAGTTGGGCGTCCGGTTCGCGAAAGATCTCGGCGGAGGATCGGGCAAGGGCGTAGAGGATGAGAAAGAGGGCGAATTTTTTTCCGCTCGCCCATGTGCGTTTTCTCAGGGGCCAAAGTATGGAAAAAAGCACCACTCCTTCGAGGGCGGCCTCATAGAGCTGGGAGGGGTGCCGTGGGACAAGACCTCCCAGAGGAAAGATCATGGCCCATGGGACATCGGACGGACGCCCGTACAGTTCCCCGTTGATGAAATTTCCGATCCTGCCCAGCCCAAGCCCCACAGGGGCAGTGAGAGCGAAACGGTCCGCCCAGAGCCAGAAATCCTCCCGGTGGACCCGGCAGAAGACGGTCCCTGCGAGCATCGCCCCTGCCACGCCCCCATGGAAGGACATGCCGCCGGTCCATGTGGCGAATATCTCTGCGGGGTGGTCGATGTAATATCCCCCACCGTAAAAGATGACGTACCCGAGGCGTCCTCCCACGACTACACCCACGACCAGCCACACGATGAGGGCGTCGAGCGTGGCGTACAGGGCCGAGGCCCCAGCAGGGTTCATCTCCCTGAGTTGCTTGCGCACGAGGAAGCGGGAGGCGAGGAACCCGAGGAGATACATGAGGCCGTACCACCTGAGGGCGATGGGTCCGATACGAAAGATGACAGGATCTATTTCGGGGTAGGACAGCATGGGCACGTGTCCGAGGCGGGGATTGGGGACTTGGTTGACAAGGTATTTTCCGGAATGGTATCCCCACGAAAAATGAACACCGTATCCCGTACGATTGCAAGGGAATTAGGATAAGACGAGGAGAAACGCCATGGGCCGGACAACAGGGGATCCCATTTCATCCAAGATGATTTCGTTCATGGAGAAGTCTTCCTGGATCAGGAAGATGTTCGAGGAAGGCATTCGTCTTAAGGCCAAACATGGGGCTGACAAGGTCTGCGATTTCAGCCTCGGAAACCCTGACCTTCCTCCTCCTGAGGCCTTCAACACCGCCCTTGAACGGGCCGCCCGTGACCATTCCCGGGGAGTGCACGCCTACATGCCGAACGCGGGCCTTCCCTCGGTGAGGCAGAGGATTGCCGAGCGGATTGAAAAGGACCACGGGGTCCGGCCTGGCCCGGACGACGTGATCCTTACCTGTGGAGCAGCCGGCGGGCTCAACATAATATTCAAGGCCCTGCTCAACCCAGGCGACGAGGTCATCACCCCAAGCCCGTATTTCGTAGAGTACGGTTTCTACGTGGACAACCATGGAGGCCGCCTTGTTTCCGTGCCCACACGGCCGGACTTCTCCCTTGATCTCGAATCGATCGAAAAGGCGATAAGTGAGAGGACCAAGGCTGTCCTCATCAACTCTCCCAATAACCCCACCGGGGCCATTTACTCCGGGGCCGATCTCGCCTCGCTTGCGGACATGCTTGCACGCGCAGGGGTCCGACTCGGCCGTCCGGTCTACCTCGTTTCGGACGAACCCTACAGGAGGCTCGCCTTTTCAGGCGAGACGGTCCCTCAGGTCCTCTCCCTCTATCCCGAGAGCATTGTCACTACCTCATTTTCCAAGGACCTCTCCATCCCCGGCGAGCGGATCGGATATGTGGCCTTGAATCCCATGGCCTCCCACCGGTCTCTTCTCGTGGGCGCCATGGTCCTCGCAAACCGGATCCTCGGCTTTGTGAACGCCCCTGCACTCATGCAGCGGGTTACGTCCGATGTGCTTGACATGTGTGTTGATGTCGAGGTGTACGAGAGACGTAGGGACCTCTTCGCAGGGATCCTTGCGGATTCTGGCTACGAGTTTTCCCTTCCCCGCGGGGCATTCTATTTCTTTCCAAAGACGCCGATTCCGGACGACACCGAGTTTGTCCGTCTCCTGCAGGAAGAACTCATCCTGACCGTTCCCGGAACGGGTTTTGGATGTCCCGGACATTTCCGGATCGCGTTCTGTGTGGACGAGGCGGTCATCGAGCGATCTCGGAAGGGCTTTGCCATGGCGATGGAAAAGGCCCGAAGCCGGTCATGACAAGGAGAAGCATTTCACATGATTTAAACCCATATCATGCGCTTCACATGCCGATACTTATATGACCACAGAGTTTTTGCTGATAATTGATAACTGATAACTGATAACTGACAGCTGATAACTGATAGCTGATATCTGCCTTGTTCACCTTGACACCCCATGGAAATGCTGTTATCAACACGGACGCAAAACAGGGACTTGGTACAGGCGCGTAGCTCAGTGGGAGAGCACTACCTTGACACGGTAGGGGTCGGCGGTTCAATCCCGCCCGCGCCTACCACGTGCGCGTCCATCGCCGTTGAAAATGTCGCGGGGCATCTCTCCTCCCGATAGAAGGGGAAGAAGGATGCTTCTTTTTTGTTTTGTCGAATGGAGAATATGTCCGAGTTTGGTGCCTCATCCACACATTGGGTAACCCTTCCCGAAGGGGAACGAGCGGAGATCAGGCATGGCACCCCTGTAAGGGAGGTGCTTTCCCCAAGGCTGAGCAAGCGCCAGGCCAGGGAGCTTCTTCTCGCCCGTATGGACGGCAAGCTCGTGGATCTTGCCCATCCGGTGGAACGGGACTGTTCTCTGGAGCCGGTCTTTCCCGGAGATCCGGGCACCATCGAGATCATCCGTCATTCGACCGCCCATGTGATGGCTCAGGCGGTCAAGGAGCTTTTCCCTGGCGCGAAGGTGGCAATAGGTCCTGCCATCGAAAACGGTTTCTACTACGATTTCGATTACGAGCGCCCATTCACCCCGGAAGATCTTGTCCGCATCGAGGAAAGGATGAGGGAGATCGCCAAGGCGGCGTATCCCATCTCACGTGAGGTGCTCGGCATCCAAAAGGCACGAGAGATCTTTGTTTCCCGTGGGGAGATTTACAAGATCGAGCTCATCGACGAGCTTTCCCGGGCGGGGGAGGTAGAGGTCTCTCTGTATGGCCAGTCCGGTTTTCTCGATCTCTGCCGGGGCCCCCACGTACCGGACACGGGAAGGCTCGGGGCATTCAAGCTGACCGGCGTGGCCGGGGCCTATTGGCGGGGGGATGAGCGAAACCCCATGCTCCAGCGGATTTACGGGGTCTCCTTCCTGGACAAGAAGGAGCTTGCCGCCTATCTCGAGCGCATCGAGGAGGCCAAGAGGCGTGATCACCGAAGGATCGGCAAGGATCTCGACCTCTTTTCCATCCAGGAGGAGATCGGCCCAGGCCTCATCCTCTGGCATCCGAAGGGGGCCATGCTCCGGCGGGTCATCGAAGATTTCTGGAAGGACGAGCACATACGACGCGGCTACGATCTCCTTTACACCCCCCACATAGCCAGGCGCGACCTGTGGAAGAGGAGCGGCCATCTCGATTTCTATGCGGAGAGCATGTACGCTCCCATGGTGATCGACGAGGTGAGCTATCAGATCAAGCCCATGAATTGCCCCTTTCACATCGCGGTGTACAACTCCCGCCGCAGGAGTTACCGGGAACTTCCGCTCAGATGGTGCGAACTCGGGACCGTTTACCGCTACGAAAGGACCGGAACGCTCCATGGTCTCATGCGGGTGAGAGGGTTTACCCAGGATGACGCCCACGTCTTTTGCCGACCGGACCACCTGGATACCATGATCCACGAGATCCTCGAGCTCACTCTCTTTGTCCTCAGGGTCTTTGGCTTTGACCGTTACGATATCTACCTCTCCACGCGGCCTGAGCGCTTCGTGGGGACCGAGGAGAACTGGGAGCGGGCGACCGCCGCCCTGGAAGGTGCGCTCAAGGCCGAGGGCCTTGCCTATGAGATCGACCCTGGCGAGGGGGTCTTTTACGGGCCCAAGATCGACATCAAGATTCGGGACTGTCTGGACCGTTCCTGGCAGTGTTCCACCATCCAGGTGGACTTCAACCTGCCCGAGAGGTTTGATGTGAACTATATTGGGGAAGACGGCCACCCACGGCAGGCCATCATGGTTCACCGTGCCCTAATGGGTTCCATCGAGCGGTTCGTGGGCGTCCTCATCGAGCATTATGCAGGGGCCTTTCCCTTCTGGCTCGCCCCGGTCCAGGCCGTTGTCCTGACGGTGACCGACCGTCAGGACGCGTGGGCCGTGGAGGTACAGAAAAGACTCAAGGCCTCTGGATTTCGGGTCGAAGCGGATCTCAGGAACGAAAAGCTGGGGAAGAAGATCCGCGAGGCCCAGTTGGTCAAGATTCCGTACATGCTTGTGGTCGGAGACAAGGAGATGCGTGAGGGCAGGCTGAATCCGCGCTCTCGCAGCGGAGATGTGATAGGATCCATGACAGTTGAGGAATGTATCCAGCTCTTTACACGGGAATCCACACAATCAATGGGACAGGGAAGGAGGCCGGCCTGAGGGCCCGGTCCGGAGCCAGGGAGGTGTAATATCGCAAAGGAATTGGAAGTTCGGGTGAATCGGCAGATTGACGCCCCACAGGTCAGGCTCATCGGCCAGGATGGGGAACAGCTTGGGATCATGTCTGCGCGGGAGGCGCTCCTTAAGGCCCAGGAACAGGGGCTGGATCTCGTGGAGGTCGCGGCCCAGGCAAAGCCGCCGGTCTGCAGGATCATGAATTACGGCAAGTTCAAGTATGAACAGAGCAAAAGGGCGCAGGAGGCCAGGAAAAAGCAGAGCTTCATCCAGGTCAAGGAGATCAAGCTCAGGCCTCAGACCGATGTCCACGATCTCGATGTGAAGAAACGCCATATCCGTGCGTTTCTCAAGGAAGGGAACAAGGTCAAACTGACCCTCAGGTTTCGGGGTAGAGAAATTGTTCACAAGCACCTCGGTTTTGATGCACTTCAAAAGCTCTCCGAGGACCTTGCCGACGTGGCGGTCATAGAGGCAAGCCCCGCCCCTGAAGGGCGTACTCTGACCATGGTCATAGCGCCAAAAAAATGAGAACGGATAAAGGATGGTCCCGTACAAAAGTCCCAGATTCGTCATGCCGGACTTGAT
>DIFG01000068.1:0-4900 GCA_002419025.1 Deltaproteobacteria bacterium UBA5754
ATGATCGTCTCGCCGGTCTCGTGGTTGACAGAGGCTCGGAACGTGGGATCCTCTTTGGTGAATCGGTTGAGTGCCTTGGACATGTTTACCTGGGCCTTCTGATCCTTGGGTACGACGGCAAGGGATATGACTGGTTCCGGGACGTGCATGGACGTCATGGCGTAGCTCACGTCAGGGGCTGTGAACGTGTCGCCGGACGCGCACTCGATGCCGAACATGGCGCCGATGTAACCGGCCGGAATGGTATCGATGTCCTCCATCTGATCGGCATGCATGCGTACAAGCCGGCCGATCTTGACCTTCTTTCCGGTCCGGGAGTTGACGATGGTATCCCCCTTGTTCATGTCGCCCTGATAGACACGAATATAGGTGAGCTGACCGTATCTACCCTCTTCGAGCTTGAAGGCCAGGGCCACGAGAGGCCTGTCAGAACGGGTCTCGAGGACCACTGGGGCCTCCTCATGCTGGAGGTCGAGGGCGACGTTCTCCACCTCGGCAGGGCTTGGGAGATAGTATGTCACAGCGTCGAGAAGGGGCTGGACACCTTTGTTTTTGTAGGCAGATCCCATGAAGACCGGAGTGATCTTTCTCTGGATGGTCCCAATGCGCACGGCCTCCCTGAGGGTGGATTCGTTCACCGTTCCCTCGAGGGCCTCTTCCATTAGGGCGTCGGAAAACATCGAGGCCGCATCGATGAGGATATCACGCCTGGCGTTTGCCTCGTCCACGAGGGAGGCGGGGATGTCAGCCTCGCGGATGATTTCTCCGTTTTGGCCTTCGAAGTAGCATGCCTTCATGGTGACGAGATCCACCACGCCCTCAAGATTGGATTCCAGACCGATGGGAATCTGCATGGCGACCGCGTTGTGGCCGAGCTTTTCCCGAAGCTGAGTGATCACCTTCATGGGATTGGCCCCGCTACGATCGCATTTATTTACGAAGGCGATGCACGGGACCTTGTAGCGGGACATCTGGCGATCGACCGTGATGGACTGGGACTGGACCCCGCCCACGGAGCAGAGGACGAGGATGGCGCCATCGAGCACACGAAGTGCCCGTTCTACCTCGATGGTGAAATCCACATGGCNNGTCGATGATGTTGATCTCGTGGCCGCTCCACTCGCAGTATGTGGCAGCGGATGTGATGGTGATTCCACGTTCCCTCTCAAGTTCCATGAAGTCCATGGTGGCGCCGACACCGTCCTTGCCGCGGACGTCGTGGATCGCGTGGATCCTCTGGGTGTAAAAGAGAATGCGCTCGGTAAGCGTGGTCTTGCCCGCGTCTATGTGGGCGCTGATACCGATGTTACGAAGGAGGTTGAAGTCTTTTTTCATGGAGATGATACCTCAAAAATACAATATATTCGCTTGGATGGGAAGCGAACCTTGCTGGTGTTTCTTGATGGACTCGTAAAAAGTGCCAGATTCGTCATGCCGGACTTGATNNTATTGAAAATACTGGATTCCGGCCTGCGCCGGAATGACGCCAAATAGGAATTTTCGATTTTTTACGAGACCATCTTTCTTGATTTATCTCGAAAAACTGGGGAGAAGCCCCAAGAGAAATTGGCTGGCATTTTGTACAGTTTGGGGATGTTGCTGTCAAGGGCGGACGAATATGACGATCCTGTTATAGGAGGGGCCTGAATCCGTGGGATATGCAACAACAAAGCCTTACCGATCTATTCGCATGTCAGTGATCCTCGAAAACCCTTCTTCTCTCATGAAACTCTCGATCCCGGAGATGATCTCGGTCGAGGCCCTGGGGTTCACGAGGGAAATGGTCCCGATCTGCACTGCACGGGCCCCGGCCATGAGGAACTCGATGGCGTCTCCGGCCGTCCTGATCCCGCCGATCCCTATGACCGGTATTCCCACCGCACGGACGGTCTGCCAGACCATCCGAAGGGCCACCGGACGGATGGCAGGCCCTGAGAGGCCCCCGAAGACATTGGCAAGGGCGGGCCGCCTTCGCCTGATGTCGATGGCCATGCCGAAGAGGGTGTTAACGAGGGAGAGCGCATCGGCCCCTGCCTTTTCGACGGCCCTGGCGATGGCGGTGATGTCGGTCACGTTCGGAGAGAGTTTCACTATCACGGGAAGACAGGTCGATTCCTTCACGGCCAGCGTCACCTCGGCCGCGGCCGCCGGGTCTGTCCCAAAGGCAAACCCGCCTGCCTTCACGTTCGGGCACGAAATATTCACCTCAATGGCATGGACACCCCCGGCCATATCAAGGATGCGGGCGAGCTCTCCGTACTCCTCCACGCTCTCTCCGAGGATGTTCGAAACGATGCATGTGTCGATCTCCCTTAGGGAAGGAAGTTTTCTCTCGATGAAGGTATCTATCCCCACGTTTTCGAGCCCGATGGCGTTCAAAAGCCCGCTCGGGGTCTCGACGATGCGGGGGGGCGGGTTTCCGGGGCGGGGTTTGAGGGATATGCCCTTGAGGACGATGCCTCCGAGGGCGCCTATATCTACGAGATCCGCGAGTTCCCTGCCATAGCCGCAGGTCCCGGAGGCGAGGAGGATCGGGTTCCTGAGCCTCAGGGGGCCGATCGCGACGGAGAGATCGGGCCGGGGGTGGCTCACTGGGATGTCTCCCAGTCCACGAGGGCGGCGTCGAGGACCGGGCCGTCCGTGCAGACGTGGAGGTATCCACCCCCGGAGCGTGGAATGGCGCATCCGAGGCATAGCCCGGTCCCGCAGGCCATGCGGGCCTCGAGGGAGACCTGGCAGGGGATGCCGTTTATGTGGCAAAGATGCGCCACTGCCCTCACCATGGGCCATGGACCGCATGCGGAGACAAGGGGCAAGAATCCGGTGCATAGGGTACGTTGGATATGCCCTGCGAGGAGCTCGGTAACGAGGCCGTGCTGGCCAAGGCTTCCATCGTCCGTGGAGAGAAAGACCTTTTCTGCGTGAGGCAAGAAGGCATCTGCCCTTGCGAGCTCCCCAGAGGTCTTGGCGCCGAGCATGATCGTTGTCCCTTCTCGTGGGAGGGACCGTGCGAGAAAAAACAGGGGTGCTGTCCCAAGCCCGCCGCCAACGAGGATGTTTTTTGTCTCGGCGCTTATGGAGAAGCCGCACCCAAGGGGTCCAAGGATCCGGATCACATCCCCTGGTCTCATTGCAGCGATGAGACGGGTCCCTTTTCCTACCACACGGTAGAGGAAAAAGATAGTGTCTCCGTCCGCGTAATGGATGGAGAAGGGTCGGCGAAGCAAGGGGTCAGTCGTCTCCGGAGATCCGGCATGGAGCATGCAAAACTGACCCGGTAGCGCGGCCTTGGCTATCTCTGGGGCGAGGATGGCGAGGAGGAGGATGCCATGGCCTAGGTCCTGCTGGCTGAGGACAGGGGCGGAGATATCGAGGCGCTTCATTATGACTATGTCCGGGCGAGGAGGGAGGCCACGGTTGCAGCGAAGAGGACCATGCTGATCACTCCGTTCAGGGTGAAGAAGGCCATGTCCATGCGGGAGAGGTCGTCAGGGCTTACGATACGGCGCTGGAAAACGAGGAGGACCAAGGTGACTGCGAGTCCCGCTGCGTAGATCCAGCCCAGTTGCGCCATGAAACCGGCTGCGGCAAAGAGGATGAATGCGATGGCATGAAACAGGGCCGAGATTCGAAAGGCGTTTTTGAGCCCGTAGCGGGCAGGGATGGAGAAGAGTCCACAGGACCGATCGAATTCCTGGTCGAGGCAGGAGTAAAGGATATCGAAGCCAGCCACCCAGAAGATGACGCCTGCGCTCACAACGAGGGGAAGGAGGCCCACGTCTCCGCTCACGGCGATCCAGCCCGCGGTCGGGGAGATCCCGATGGCAAGCCCGAGAAAGAGGTGGCAGAGAGAGCTGAACCGCTTTGTGTATGAGTAGAAGAGGGTGATCGCGAGCACGATAGGAGAAAGGGCGAAGGCCATCCTGTTGAGGAAGAATGCCGCGAGGAAAAAGGCCGCAGATGCCAGGATGACCATGGCCCATGCCTCGCTCGTCCTTACCTTGCCGGCGGGTAAGGCCCGCCCGCAGGTACGCGGGTTTCGGGCATCGTAGGGGACGTCCACGATCCTGTTGAACCCCATGGCCGCGGTCCGGGCGCCCGCCATGGCAAGGAGTATCAAAAGCGAGGTCCGAAGACCCGGGAGCCCACCTGCCGCGAGAAAGGCCCCGAGATAGGCGAACGGAAGCGCGAAGACCGTGTGCTCGAACTTGATCATATCGAGCAAGATGCGGGTCTTGGCGAAAAGGCCCATGGAAATCACTCCTCCGGAAGTCCCTTCCATTGCTCGAGCCAGGGAACCGGGATGCCGAGGTGGTTGGCGATGCGGCCTGCAAAGGCGCGGGCGAGATCCTCGATGGAGGACGGAAGTTGATAAAAGCCGGGCATGGCTGGAAAGATGACCGCTCCTGCGTCGTGTGCCCGAAGCATATTCTCAAGGTGGATCCGGTTCAAGGGCGTCTCCCTGGGGACGAGGACGAGGGGCCGTCTCTCCTTGAGGAAACAGTCGGCTGCGCGCTGGATGAGGTTACGGGAGATCCCGTGTGCAATGGCCCCAAGCGTCCCCATGGAGCACGGGACGACCACCATGGCCCTCCACCGGGCCGATCCGCTCGCAGGAGGCGCGGCGAGGTTTTCCGGGTCGTGCACCTCGTCGGCGAGCTCAATCAGGGATTTGAGACCTTCAGGACCGAGTTCGTGCCGGGCGACCGTCTCCCCGGCGGCCGAAACGATGAGGTGCACGGAGACGCCCGCACCCTGCGCGATCTCAAGAAAGGAGAGGGCGTAGAGGATGCCGCTTCCTCCGGTGACGGCAAGTACGAGGGGTTCGCGCTTATCTTCGGTCATTCTGTCAATCCTTTATCTTTGATGGTCTCGTAAAAAGTCCCAGACTCGTCATGCC
>DIFG01000068.1:4943-29935 GCA_002419025.1 Deltaproteobacteria bacterium UBA5754
TTTCGACTTTTTACGAAACCATCATCTTTAGGGCCGTACATCGATCAAGCTCACCGGCGGCAATGGAGCGCAGCGGAATTGCCGTCCGGTGCAGCGCCTTGTTGGGATTTTCTTTCTTCGGGATCGAAATCGCTATCGAGATCGAAATCGGCGTTGTAGGCCGATTGATCTTCTCGAACTTGGTAGCCCCTTCCGCCGAGACGACTGAGCATCGCGGCCATCCGATCGAGTTCATCCTTCCGCTTACGGCTTTCCATCTTGTCCAGCGCTTTGCCGACAACCAGCACGTCTTGAATCGGCGCGCACTCAAGCGCGGAGCCACGAGCAATTTCGAAGTAACGCCTTCGATCCGCCTCAGCCGTTTTGCCGTTCCCTTCAGCAATATTAAGCGGTATCGACTGGCTGGCCTGAAGCCATTGATCCCGTGCGGGCCGATGGACACCGTTCAGGTTGTCGGCCTTCTCGTAAACCCATGCAACGTAGCCTATCGAAAGACGATAGACATCCGGTTTCTCGTGTCCAAGACCCATATCTCTTCGATCCCGATAGCGATCCCGATTTCGATTTCGATTATCTCAACAGACCCCATCCAGCGCAGAGGGCCGTCGCCTTCTCCAGTGTCTCCGGGTCCCATTTCGCCTCATCCGGCCAGGGCCTTCCAAATCTTTCGGACTTCCGCGTGCAGTCCATGTCGAGGACGCCTTTTCCATGTACCGCATCCCTTCCCGGATCCACCCGGTTTCCGATCAGCCAGAGGACGCTGGAAAGGTCGCGGATGTCATCGTCGGCGTCAAACGCGCAGATGAACCTGAATCTGGCGAGAAATCCCTCGTCCCTGAGGGATGCGATGAGTCGACATGGGTGACCCTCCCCCTGCTTTTCGATGGATATGAGGGCGATGTTCTGAAATACCCCCTCCACTGGGAGATTGAGGTCCTTCACCTCCGGGAACCTCTCCCGGATTCGGGCGAGGAGGAGCCTTTCCGCGGCCTTGGCAAGGAAGCAGTCCTCCTGGGGCGGGGGCCCGACGACGGTCGCGGGAAAGACAGCGTCCCTCCGGAATGTGGCGCAGGTCACATGGAAGACCGGATAAAGGGCCTGTTGGTCGTAGAGACCCGTGTGCATGGCAAAGGGGCCTTCGAGGCGCCTTTCTCCCGGCTCAAGATATCCCTCGAGAACGATCTGGGAGGAGGCCGGGACCTCGAGGTCAACGGTTATGCATCGGGCAAGCGGAACTGGTGTGCCCCGCAGGGCCCCAGCGTAAGCGAATTCGTCCAGGTCCTCCGGCAGGGGAGAGCAGGCGGCAAGAGTGCAGGCGGGGTCAGCGCCGAGGGCGACCGCTGCGGCAAGCCTCTTGCCCGCCCCCTCGGCGATCCCGTAATGGCGAGCCCCTCCGGATCCCGTTCTCCAGTGCATGCCCGTGGTCCTGGGGCCGAAGATCTGGAGGCGGTACATGCCGACGTTCCTTGCGCCTGTCTCCGGATTGCGGGTGACGACGATGGGCAGGGTGAGTGCCGGGCCGGCGTCTTTCGGCCAGGCGTGAAGGGCGGGGAGAAGGGCAAGGTCGACGTCTTCTCCCATGAGGACGATCTCCTGGCAGGGCGGTTCCGGGACAAAAAAATCCGGTATGTCAGGAGGAGAGGCGAGAAATCCGCTGTTTACCGCATCCAGATCCCGGAGGGATGAGATGCCGAGGGCGAGGACCATGCGTCTTTCCGTGCCGAAGGCGTTGGTAAGGACAGGCATGTCGAAACCCTCCGGCTGTTCGAAAAGGAGGGCCGGGCCTCCGTTTCGCGAGACGAGGTCTGTCACGGCAGCGATCTCGAAGCGGGTGCTTACCGGCTCCCGGATGCGGGTGAGTTCGCCGGTCCTTTCAAGGAACCGGACGAGTCCCTGGAGATCTGCAGGGACCGTCATTCCGCGATGCAGAGAAGGCCTGTGAGATAACGGCCTTCTGGAAAGGAAAGGAGGACCGGGTGATCCGGCGCCTGATCAAGGTGTCGGAGGATGCGGGCGTTTCTTCCGGCGTCACAGGCCCCGTCCGCGACAACCTTCTGAAAGAGGTGGGGTTCGACGAGGCCCGAGCAGGAAAAAGTCGCAAGGATCCCGCCTGGCCTCAGGATCCGGAAGGCGAGGAGGTTGATGTCCTTGTAGCCCCTGAGGCCCGATTCGAGGTGCGAGCGGGAGCCGACGAATTTCGGCGGGTCGAGGACCACGAGATCGAAGGTCCTTTCCTCGTCCCGGAACCCCCGAAGGACATGAAAGACGTCTCCTGGCAGGTTTTCCATGCGTTCAGGATCGATGCCGTTTTCCATGGCGTTTTTCCGGGCGAGGTCCAGGTTTTCCTGAGAGTCATCCACATTGGTGACCCGCGCGGCCCCTCCGAGGAGGGCCGAGATCCCGAACCCCCCGGTGTAGGAGAAGGCGTTCAGGACCTCCCGGCCGCAGGCGTATTCGCGCAAGAGGACGCGGTTTTCCGCCTGGTCGAGATAGAAGCCCGTCTTGTGGCCGTTTTTGACATCCACAAGATAGGCGCCCCCTTCCTCGCGGATGGGAAGGAGGGAAGGGGGTTCCTCTCCCCAGAGGAGGCCCTTCCTTGGGACAAGGCCTTCCTTGCGCCGGACATCCGCGTCGGATCGCTCGTAGATCCCCCGGGAGGGAAGAAGCGTGTGGAGGATCCGGACGATCGCGTCTTTCATGGCCTCGACCCCGGCGGAGAGGAACTGGCAGACGAGAAAGTCCCCATAGAGGTCCACGATGAGGCCGGGCAGGCCGTCAGACTCCGCATTCACCAGGCGTTGCGCCGTCCTTGCGCGGAGTGAAGGAACTGCTTCGCGCATCGCAATGGCTGACCTCAGCCGGCCTTCGATCCAGGACGCGTCGATCCTTTCGTCATGATCGAAGGTGAAGGCCCGGACGGTGATCTGGGAAGAGGGAGAGTAGGCGCCGCGGCAGAGGAAGTCGCCAGTGAAGGAAAGGACGTCCACCATGTCTCCCCGTCCGGGAGCGCCCTCAATGCGGGCGATCGCACCGGAAAAGATCCACGGGTGACGACGGAGGATGGATCGTTCTTTCCCTTTTTTGAGGATGACTGAGGGATGTGTGGTCATCTTTGGGACGTCCATCAGGGAAGTTTCCCCCTTGGTCCACGCCTCCTACCGGATGAGGCCTCGATACCTGATCCGGTGTGGGGTGTCGGCCTCGCGGCCCAGGCGTCTCCTTCGGTCCTCCTCGTATTCGGAATAGTTCCCGGTAAACCAGAAGACCCGGCTGTCCCCCTCGAAGGCGAGGATGTGGGTCGCGATCCGGTCCAGGAACCATCGGTCGTGGCTCACGATCACAGCAGAACCGGCAAAACTTTCGATGGATTCCTCAAGGGCCCTGAGGGTGTTTACGTCGAGGTCGTTCGTCGGCTCGTCGAGGAGGATGACGTTTGCGCCCTGGGTGAGGATCTTGGCCAGATGCACCCGGTTCCGCTCCCCTCCGGAGAGGTTTTTCACGAGCTTTTGCTGGTCCGGGCCGAGGAAATTGAACCCAGCCACATAGGCCCGGGTGTTGACCTTTCTGTTGCCGAAGGCGAAAAACTCCTCGCCCCCTGAGATCTCCTGCCAGACCGTCTTTTCTCCGTCGAGGGTCTCGCGGGTCTGATCCACATATGCGAGCTTCACCGTTTGGCCATGGGTGACGGTCCCTGCATCGGGCTGTTCCTGCCCGGTTATCATCTTGAGGAGCGTGGTCTTCCCGGCGCCGTTCGGACCGATAACACCCACGATGCCTCCGGGAGGAACGGAGAAGGTGAGGTCTTCCATGAGAACCCTGTCCCCCTTTGTCTTTGTCACCCCTTCAAAGGCGATGACAATGTCGCCGAGTCTCGGGCCCTGCGGGATGAAGATCTCGAGATCCTCGCGGAGCTTTTCGTGTTCCTGATCGAGAAGTTTTTCATAGGCGGCGACACGGGCCTTCCCCTTGGCCTGTCTGGCCTTGGGCGCCATGCGTATCCATTCGAGTTCGCGCTCGAGGGTCTTCTGCCTCTTGCTCTCGGCCTTTTCTTCCCGGCAGAGGCGTTCCTTTTTCTGCTCGAGCCACGACGAATAATTGCCCTTCCACGGGATTCCGTGTCCCCGGTCGAGCTCGAGGATCCAGCCCGCCACGTTGTCGAGGAAGTAGCGGTCGTGGGTTATGGCTATGACCGTACCCTTGTATTCCTGGAGATGCCGTTCGAGCCACGCCACGGACTCGGCGTCCAGATGGTTCGTCGGCTCGTCGAGGAGGAGGATGTCGGGTTCGGTGAGGAGGAGCCTGCAGAGGGCGACCCGTCTGCGCTCGCCGCCCGAGAGGGCCGTGACCGGGGTGTCGCCTGGAGGGCAGCGCAGGGCGTCCATGGCAAGATCGAGACGGCTTTCAAGGGTCCACGCGTCGTTACGGTCGATCTCTTCCTGGATCCTGGCCTGCTCTTCGACAAGGGCGTCGATGTCGGCATCCGGCTCAGCGAATTTCGCGTTTATCACCTCGAACGCCTTCAGGAGATCCACGATGGACTGAACTGCCTCTTCGACCACCTCCTTGACGGTCTTTTGTGGATCGAGCGCAGGCTCCTGTTCGAGAAGACCGATCGAGTAGCCCTTTGATACGGACCGTTCGCCGCTGTGGTCCGTGTCGATCCCGGCGATGATGCGAAGGAGCGTGCTCTTTCCGGAGCCGTTAAGACCGATGACGCCGATCTTTGCGCCGTAGTAAAAGCCGAGGGTGATGTCCTTGAGGACCTGTCTGTTCGGTGGATATGTGCGCCCCACGCGCACGAGGGAAAAAATGACCTTTTCTTCGTTCATGATGACCTTGCGGGCTGAAGGATATGCCGGAGGATTCAGACAAAATACAAAAATTTACCGGGCTTGCATGCCAATTGCAACAGCTGAGAAGGGAGAGGCAGGGCTCCGTCAAAGTCAGCAAGGGTTCTGTGGGCTGAAGCCGGGGTATTTGTTCCGTGCGGCAAATAGCCCCCGTCCATGGGGGCGGATTTGCCGTTCGAGCCCTGTCCATGGGCGCCTCCATCCACAAACACCCCGACCGTCGGCCCAAGGATTCTGAATCTTGACCTTGACGGATCCCTGAGGGGATGACACAAGGTCGACTGACGGCTTGTCCTTCGGTGTCCTTCAGTGTACTTCTGGATAAGGACATGCGGTGCGCGCCCGTAGCTCAGCCGGATAGAGCGCCGGACTTCGAATCCGTAGGTCGGGGGTTCGAATCCCTCCGGGCGCACCATGTATATTTATGTGGGTTTCAGGCTTCCGCCTGGAACCCCTTTTTTGTCTGGGTACTGCTGGGGGAACTATGTAGAACTTGCTGTCCTCGGCGGTCAGGACCTCCACTACTGCAGCGAATGCATCCTGCCCCTGAATCAGAGCGGTCGGGAATTCAATGATTTCGACGGGGAGCGGATTCACGCCGTCAGAGGCTCAAGAATATCCCTGAAATGGACGATTATTATGAAAAGTAACGATTTCGTAACACGCAACCAAGGCTTTCCGCTTGATTTTTCCTATGATTTTCAATAGAACTGCAAGTAGGACAATGCACGCCCATACACGTGTTCCCATTGGAAGAGGTGATAGGGTGGCATGGAGGGAGACTTTGTGATTTCGCAGGAATATCAGCGTGATATCGCACCACCGTCACTCCCTCATGCGGTTTTGAAATTCCTGGACGCGGTTCAGAACGACTCGGTTTCCATGGCCCATCTTTCCCGAATTGCAAGTTCCGATCCGGCCCTTGCCTCTCAAATCCTCAAGCTCGCCAACTCCCCCCTTTTCAGCGCCCGCACAAAGGTCCATTCCCTTTCCCAGGCAACGGTCCTTCTCGGGCTCAGGACGATCCAGAATCTGGCCCTCACCCTGTCTGTCCTCCATTCCTTTTCCGGTCTTACCTCTCGCAGATCCTTTTCCCTCGCATCCTTCTGGTGGCATTCCCTTGCGACCGCGGTCACCGCTCGTCGCATCGCTGAAAGGGTCTCTTATCGGCCCCTCGAGGAGGCCTTCATTGCGGGCCTCCTTCACGACATCGGTCAGGTCATGTTCCTTGCCCACAATCCCGCAGCCTTTGAGGATATCGTTCAGGCCGGGGGGGATGGTCATACCCTTCTGAAGGCGGAAAGACGGGTCTTTGGTTGCGATCACGCCCAATTCGGAGGAGACGCCCTGGAGAAGTGGAAGGTCCAGCCCCTCCTCTGCGACGCGGTCCGATATCACCACCATCCCATTGCGGACATCAAAAATTCCCTCCCCCTCGTCCGGATCGTGGCTATTGCCAATCACGTGAGCCACGCCCTCCAGGGGGCAGCAAACGCCTCGTCAGGACGGGCCGGAGACCTCCTGGCAGAGGTCTTCGGCCTCTCTCACTCGTCATTCGACGACCTGCGTGAGGAGGTCCTGGGAGAGGTGGACGCCATGGCGGAGGTCCTCGGGATTCCGGTGGATTGCCGGGAGTCCGGGCAGGTGCCCGGACGGTTAAGGGATGAGCGGGAGACCAGGGACACGGTTCGGCAAAAGACACTGGATCATGCCCTTCTGCTCGGGGGGATCGAGTCCCTTCTCTCATCCCGGACCCGCCAGGAACTCTGCGAAAACGCCGCCAGGGCCATAGGGACCCTTTTCGATTGCGGAGGGATCTTCATCTCAGCTTATGACGAGGATGCCGGTTTCTTCGGAGTATATGCCTTGGGCACCCGAGACGACGGCCTGGCCCATCGCATTCGAATACCCACTCTACCTGGAGACATCTGGGAACATGCATTTGCAACCCGTTTACCGATCCATGCCGGAGAATTTCGGTCGGAATCGGTCCGAAATTTACTGGAAAGACAGATCGCAACCTATCTCGGAGGAGAATACCTCGTCATACCCCTCTTTCATCGGGCGGAACGCGTGGGGATGATCACAGCAGCGGTGCCCCTTGATGAATGGCTTTCCCTCGGGGATACGAAGGGGCGCATCATGCTCCTCGCCCAACAGTTCGCAGTCGCCCTTTCCTTCGATCGGGAACGGGAAAGACGTTCCTCATGGCTCAGCCGGGAGCTTGAGAAAAAGACCAGGGAGCTCGAGGACGCCCATGCCCGCATAGTGCAGGCCGAACGTCTCGGGGCAGCCGGGGCCATTGCCCGGAAGGTTGCCCACGAGGTGAACAATCCCCTGGGAATCATCAAGAATTATCTCGCCATCCAGAAACGTATCGGTGTCCCCCAGGATATGGAAGAGTCCCTTGGTGTCATCGAGGGCGAGATCGACCGGATCGGACGAATCATCTCCCAGCTTCGGGATTTTTCCGCAAATGGCGAAGAAGGAGGAAGCGATGGGGAAATCCGCAGGGTGCTCGAAGACCTCCAGGTCCTCATCTGCGATACCCTGAAAGAAAAGGGCATCCTCCTCCAGATCGTAGCTGATCCCGGACTTCCCAGGGTGACCCTCTCCGCTGACGGTCTCACTCAGGTGCTCATCAATCTTGTGAAAAATGCCGAGGAGGCCCTTGCAGGGCAAACTGGAAAGATCCTGATATCCGCAAGAAGGATGTCCGGAGATCCGGGCAATGGCGTGGTCGTCGAGGTAGCCGATTCCGGTCCAGGTATCGCTCCCTCTGTGAGGGAACATATCTTTGAACCCTTCGTCACCACGAAGGAAGGCGGGGGGCTGGGGCTCTCTGTGTGCCATGGTCTGGTGAGGTCTGCCGGAGGAACCATCGCCGTCGTAGATCGCGAGGGATGGGGGACGTGTTTCCAGATCCGTCTTCCGGCCGTCACCCATGAGGACCAGGCTCCGGGTGCTGGATCAGAGAGGGGAGAATGAGATGGAAGGCCTGAAACTTCGCGTCCTTGTGCTGGATGACGAGGAGGAAATGACACGGAGTCTTTCCCGGCTCCTTTCCCTGAGCGGATACGAGCCGGTGACCGGTGGAAGCGTCGCCGAAGGCATGGAACTTCTCGATAGACAGTTCTTCGACGTCGTCGTCTCCGATCTCTTTTTCCCGGACGGCGATGGGTTCGAGATCATGTCCCACGTGAGGGAGCACTGCCCCAAGACAGGCATGATCGCAATGACGGGAAACGCCTCCATGGATTCGGCCATACGTGCCTTGCGCCTCGGGGCGGACGACTATATTGTCAAACCCTTCGATTTTGAACTCCTGTGCCATGCCATCGACCGGCTCCTGGAGCATCAAAGGATGAGGGACGAGATCCTCCTGTCCAGGGACAGGTACCATGCCCTCGTCGAGGAACTGAACGACGGATATTTCGTTCTCAAGAACGGCATTTTCGCCTACGCGAACAGGAGCATGGGCCTTCTTCTCGGCCAGGATCCCGCATCTCTTGTGGGCAGAAACATCCTGGATTTTTGCGCTCACGGGAGCAGGTCCCGCCTCAAGCGGCATCTGCGCGCCATCCAGGAAAAAGGAGGCGCGGTCCTGGACGAGCTGACCTTGAAAGGGGCGGACGGCAAGGAGCGGTTCGTGGAGATGAAACTCACCCTCTCATCGTGCAACCACAAGGGAATCGTTGGTACCTGCCGAGACGTGACAGAACGAAAGGTCCTGTGGGACCAGCTTGTCAAGGCGGAAAAACTCGCCATCCTTGGGGAGATGATCGCGGGAATCGCCCATGAGCTCAACAACAAGCTCACTCCCGTCCTCGGCTACGCGGACATGATTTCCACCCTGGAGCTTGCCGAGGACAAGAGGCGCTGGGTGGCCCATCTTCAAAGTGCGGCCATCGGAGCAAAAAGCATCGTGGAGTCACTTCTCCTTTTTTCGAGAAAGGAGCAGAAATCCGAATTCGTTCCCTCTGATATCAACGTGATCGTCACGAATGCCGTGGAATTCGTCTCCGCATCCCTCGGGTGCGAGGGGGTGGAGCTGGAAGTCCGTCTTCATTCGGGCCTTCCTGCCGTGCTCGCCGATCCCTTCAAGATCGAACAGGTCGTTGCGAACATCCTGAAAAATGCTTATGAGGTCTTGAACGGCCACGGGAAGATAACGGTCGAGACGTCCCATGACGGAGAAGATGTCTTCATCTCGATCAGAGACACAGGGCCGGGCATTCCAACAGGGCTTCGAGATCGCATATTCGAGCCATTTTTTACCACCAAGCCAAGAGGGAAGGGCACAGGACTCGGTCTCAGCGTATGCCACGGGATCGTCCGCGAGATCCAGGGCGACATCGATGTCTGCAGTCCGGACAAGGGGTCAGGATCCGTCTTCATCATCCGTCTTCCCGCTTCCGGCCCCAACGAGTCTTCAGCAAAGGGGCTTCCCGCCGCGCCTCTGTCATGCGATACCGATACGGAGAGAGGGGCGACGGCCCATATACTCATTGTGGAAGACGAGGATGAGATCGCGGACCTCATCAGTGAATTCCTCTCTTCGAATTACGAAATCCGGGTCGCCCATAACGGCATCCAAGCCCTCGAGGTCTTGAAAGAGGAGGAGTTCGATCTCATCATTTCAGACATCCGCATGTCCGAACTCGACGGGATCTCGCTCTACCGCACCCTTGAAAGACAGGCGCCCCGGTATTGTCAGAGGATCCTCTTCATGACCGGCATGACCTTCGACCTCAAGGTCAAACGTTTTTTTCAGGAAACCGGGGTTCCTTACATCAAAAAACCATTCAAGCTTGATCAGATCGCCGAAAGCGTGGGCCGCATCCTCGGGAGTCCCGGCGCTGAAAAGGACGATGGGTCTCACTCAGAATCCAGGGATGAAGATGCCTCCCTCTTGAACCGTTCGATCTGACCCAGGTAATAATCTGGGTTTTCAGGGCCGGCCTCAAGGGCCTTTTTCTCCACCTTGATCGCCTCATCGATCCTGTGGTTCAGGAAAAGCCCTTCCGCCAAGGTGTCGAGGATGTGGGCGGCGGGTTTGAGACCGGCGGCCTTTTGCGCCAGTGCGAGGCCCTCGGCGGGTCTGCGAAATTTCGGGTCCTCCGCCGTTAAAAATAGCCATGCCAGGCTGTTCAGGACCTCCGGATCGTCCGGGGCGTCCTCCATGGCCTTTTCTAAGACATGTACGGCCCTCGCATACTCTTTCCTCTCGTAAAAGACGTTTCCTGCCATAAGGAGCCAGTCGCGTGGCGGGGTCTCCTTGCCGGAAAGTTCCTCGATGAGGATGTCGGTCACGTGGATACCCGCCCGTTCTTCCCACGCCTTCACAGGCAGTAAGCGAGAGGAGGCGGCTACGGTCAGCATGACCGCGAGGAATGCGGTCTTTTTGAAACGCAGGGATCGTTCGAAGCGTTTCTTGGCCCCTGGGACACGATCCGCACTGAGGAGGAACGCGACCCGTTCCCCGATCCCGTAATGGTGCCAGTTCTTCTGTTCCCTGATCCCGCCTGCAAGGATCCCTATCTTTTCGAGTGAACTTACGAGGTGGACCGGTGTCTTCTGGATGTCGAGGACGTGCAGATCGGCCTCCCTTTCGAAGTTCCTCATGAAATATCCCATGGCAAAGCGAAAGTAGGCCAGCATGAGGATAGCCGACGGGAGGAGTGCCACGACCGGTGAGAGGAGATCGGGATGTTCTGCGATCCATGTGAGCAAAGTGAGGGTGACCCTGTGGGAGATCGCCCAGGCCCAGAGGGGATCGGCGAGCCGGTAGAGCAGGAGGCCGTAAGCACCGATAAAGGCAGCATGCCAGAGGAGATGGCGATATCTTATATGGGCTACCTCATGGGCAAGGACCGCCTCGATCTCTTCGTCGGTAAGGTGGTCGAGGAGGCATGGGGTCACGAGGAGATACCGGAAACGGGGGACGATGCCGAGAACGGCCGCTGTGCACGCCTTGCCTCCCTTGAGTGGCCACAGGAGGATTTCCTGGAATCGGACTCCTTCCCGGGTGAGGAACTTTTGGATCAGGGAGCGGTGCCGGCCCGGAGGAAGCGGCGTGCATCTCCAGGCGATGCGGATGATGGGTGGGATGACGAACACGAACGCAGCGAGGAAGAGGACGAATCGCGGGGTCGGTCCGTGCAGGATTTCGGGAAGGCCGGAAATCGGAATCCGGGCGGCGATCTCGTCTCCGATCAAGAAGAGGGCGGCTGGGATCAGCACAGGGACGAGGAAACCGAGCCGGTCCCTGATCTCCTCGGATAGACCCCGATCAATGGGGATGTGACGGGCGAGGGCGGCCCGGGCCGCGGCCCAGATTACGATTAGATAGGGCAGAAATAGAAGCAGTGTCATGAGGTCCACGAATGCAGGGACCTGGGAGATGATGGGAAGGGATGAAAAAAAGGCTTTGAGGTCGAGGAGATAGAGATCGGCAATGAAGGGGAGGAAGGCCGCGATTTCGAGCCGTGCGGTCCATCGTGAAATCGCCATAGGCGTCCTTCGTACGGCCGCGAAGACGATGACGACCATCCCGGCCCAGACTGCGGCCTTGGCGAGCCAGAGGAAAAGGGTCAGGAAGGCCCCCCAGGAGGGCTCGTCGGATGGGGCGCCGAATACGAGCACGAGGGCCAGCATAAGGGATATGATGGATCCATACGGCATGCAGGGAAGATAGCAGGACGGGCGGAGCCGTGAAAGATGGCGCGTCCTTAAAGCATGGTGCTCGCCGTGCCGAAAGGAAAGACGAGGAGGTTTCCCCATGGACTGGCGGCAACTCATCGACTATCTTCGGACCGATTATGTGCTGGGATTTTTTACTGACCACAACCCCGCAGAGATCCTGTCGAATCCGGTCTTTCTCCTCCCTGCCGTCGTACTCTGCGGGCTTCTCGTCTTTTTCAGGTTTTACCGGACACTGGCCCTTTTGGTGAGCGGGGGGATCCTGTGGTACGGACTCATGAGATATATGCCAACCGGAGATACCGCCATAAGCATGAAGGATATAGGTATCTTTGCCGGGTGCGGAACGGCCGCTGCAGCGATCCTCGTCTATTTTTTCCTGATCCGGGGGGATTGAAAGCGACTGTATCCGGGCATTGGGCCCTGTGCTGCTGACATGTCTGTGACGGGAAAGTATGGGGGGCCCCTGCCAAAGGGGCCATGGGCCGAGCGCCTTCACGAGATCTTCGATCGTCTTCTTGCGGCCTTTGGGCCCCAGCACTGGTGGCCGGGCGAGACCCCCTTCGAGGTCTGCGTCGGGGCGATTCTGACCCAAAATACAAACTGGGCGAACGTGAGTCGGGCCATCAAAAATCTCAAGGAGGCGGGGCTACTTAATCCCGAGGCCCTCTTTTCCATCCCTCGCCACGTCCTTGCCGAGATCATCCGGCCTGCAGGATACTACAACGTGAAGTCGGAGCGCATCCTGACCTTTGTTGCGTTTCTCATGCAGGAATTCTCTGGTGACCTTGACGCGGCCTTCAGCCTAGGGCTCTGGGATCTGCGCTCACGGCTACTGTCACTCAAGGGGATCGGGCCGGAGACCGCTGACAGCATCCTTCTCTATGCGGGTGGGTATCCCATATTCGTCGTGGATGCCTATACGGCTCGCATACTCGAGCGTCACGGCCTGGTGGGTGATGACGTGTCGTACGACTCGATCCAGTCCCTTTTCATGGACAATCTCCCATCGGATCCCGCCCTGTTCAATGAATTCCACGCCCTTCTCGTGGCACTTGGAAAGGGTCACTGCCGAAAGGGCAGGCCCCGGTGCGAGACCTGCCCCCTTGCAGGCATCCACCTGAATCCGTGAGATATACACTTGATGGACTCGTAAAAAGTGCCCGATTCGTCATGCCGGACTTGATCCGACATCCAGAACATATTGAAAATACTGGATTCCGGCCTGCGCCGGAATGACGCCAAGTTGGAATTTTCGAGTTTTTACGAGACCATCAATCTTGATGAACTCGTAAAAAATCCCAATTTACGCCCCGTCCAGTCCTCGGTGTTCCTTTTCCAGAAAATAGCCTTCCGGGTCCGTATAGAACTGTTGCATGTCGAGGAGCATGAGGAGGTGGCCCCTTTCCCCTTCTACCAAGGCCGTGAGAAGTTTTGCCCCTGCGGGATCCGCCATCCCCTTCGCGTTTTTTTCATAAAAAGCGAGGCTGTCCTTTTCAATTCCTATGGCCACTTCAAGGGCTTGGGGTATCTCGCCTCCGGCCTTCATGTATGTCATGTGACGTCTTGCGGCAGCGTCGAAGGAGGATTGAAGCTCCATGAGGTCTTTTGAGAAGATGGCGCAGGTACCGGGCCATTTCTCTTCGTCCTTAAGGGAATCATAGATCTCCTTGAGACCCTTTCCCTGCTCCGCTTCTTCTGCGGCGAGCATGGAAAAGATCTCCCTTCCCATGTCTTGCGTGCAGTCTTTTGCGGCTTTCTGAAAAAAATCGGCCTCTTTTTTTTCGAGGGCCATGGCCTCACAGAGAAAATTCATGAACTGGTTCGCCTTTTCCGTCATCGATGAGATCTCCTCTTTTTTCTTCTCATGCTGGGGCCGCGGGTATTTCTTGTCAAGTGACCGGCCGGCCGGTAGCCTTCCGTGATGGAGCCCTTTCTTCCCGCAACCCGCCAGGAGATGGATGCACGGTCCTGGGACCATGTTGACGTGGTCCTCGTCACAGGAGACGCTTATGTGGACCACCCGTCGTTCGGGGTCGCGATCATAGGCCGGTGGCTCGAGGCCAATGGATTTCGGGTCGCCATTCTCTCCCAGCCGGCGCACGACGACCCCGTATCTTTCAGGCGGTTTGGACGCCCCAGGCTCTTTTTCGGCATAACAGCCGGGAATCTCGATTCCATCGTGGCCAACTACACGGGAAACGGGCGCGTCCGCGAGACGGACGTCTATTCCCCTGACGGAAACCCCTACTTTGGAAATATACGCGAGAAGCGGTTTCGAAGACGGCCGGACCGCGCCACCATCCGTTATTCACAGCTCGCCCGAGAGGTCTATTCCAATGTCCCGATCGTCATCGGGGGCATAGAGGCCTCTTTGCGGAGGTTCGTCCACTACGACTTCCAGCAGGAAAAGATGAGGGCATCGGTCCTTGCCGACTCAAAGGCGGATCTCCTCGTTTACGGCATGGGGGAGCGTGCCGTTCTCGAGATAGCGAGGCGTATCGAGTCATGCAGGTCTCTTTCGGGGATTGCGGGAACGTGCGAACGTCTCTCCGAGCGGGAGGCCGAGGACGCCGTCCTGGGGACCTCCCCGGTTGTCCTGCCCTCCTTCAGGGATATAACGGCAGAGCCCGCGCGGTTCCTCGATGCTGAGCTCCTTGTGGATGCCCATGCCCGTTCCCTCTCACAGTCTCCTGTACTTCAGAGGCAGCAGGCCGTCTGGGTCCTGCAGCACCCCCCGTCTCCACCCCTCTCCACCATGGAACTGGATCGGATCGCGTCCCTTCCTTACACGCGCCGGCCCCACTCCGGCGCCGGAGACATCCCGGCGTGGCGGAGCATTCGTCACTCTGTGACCATCGTCCGGGGATGTTTTGGAAATTGCTCGTTCTGTGCCATCGCCCGGCACCAGGGGCCGGTCGTCACCTCAAGGAGTCCGGCATCCGTTGTGGAAGAGGTGAAGGCAGTGGCAAGCATGGAGGATTTCGACGGTACGATCACGGACCTGGGCGGCCCCACCGCCAACCTTTATGGCGTCACCTGCGGTAAAAAGGGGCCGTGCAGCCGCCATGACTGCCTTTATCCCCGAATCTGTCCCCATCTCGACGTGGACGAGGATGCCTTACTCGGGCTTCTCGAGAGGGCGTCGCGGGTGGAAGGGGTGCGGCATCTCTACATCTCGTCCGGACTCCGTATGGAGCTCCTTCTCCGGACCCCCCGGCTTCTGGGCAGGATCCTCGAAAGACATGTCCCCGGTGTCATGAAGATCGCGCCCGAACATACCGAGCCCGAGGTCCTTCGGCTCATGCACAAGACCGGTTCCCTCGTCCTGGCCAGATTTCTCGAAGAGGCGCGTGCGATCGCCGCCCGAAAGGGCGTCACGATCGCCTTCTCACCCTACCTGATTGCATCTCATCCCGGCTGTACTCCCGCACATATGGAGGCCCTCGCAAAGAAGTTCCGGCTTCTTGATCTGGAGGTCCGGCAGTTTCAGGACTTCACCCCCACGCCCGGGACCATCTCCACGGCCATGTACGTGACCGGTCTTGACCGCGATTTCAAGACCCCCATCCCTGTTGCCCGAACTCGGTCGGATAGGCTTTTACAGCGAAGGATCGCCGAGAGGCTGATTCCTTCACAACGCCCTTCCCGGAGACCTCCTACTCGAGGATTACGAGGACCCGGCCCGCCTTGAGGATTTCCCTGGGTTTGAGCTTGTTGAGCTTACAGATGGTTTCGACGTCGGTTCGGTAATGTTTGGCAATTCCCGTAAGTGTCTCTCCTTTTTTTACGGTATGGAAGACCTTTTTGGGGCTTGCGGCCACCCGCTTCTTTTGCTCAGTGGCCGCGTCCGCCTGGATCCGGGAAAGAGCGGCGATAAATGCATCCCTGCTTCCCTCCGGGATGAAAAGGCGGTGGCGGCCGGCCGGGAGATAGGAACCGAGGATTGCCGGATTGTATTCCCGAAAGAGACGGAAAGAGACCCCGCATGCGTGGGCGAGCTCACGAACAGCGAGTGAGGCCCCATTGATGTTGACCTCTACCGCCTCCACCCTGTTCGGCCTGTAGAGCCGTGCATCCCCCAGGTCGACCCCGTAGCGATACGGATGCTCGAGGAGGATCTTGGCCGCCATGGCCCGAAAGACATAGCGTTCCGTCTCCTTGGGGAGGCGGAGGCCGTAAAAGTCGTTTTCTCCCTGGGTCTCCAGGGCGCGGGAGATCCTTCCTTCCCCTGCGTTATACGCGGCAAGGGCCAGTGTCCAGGTCCCGAGGCGATTTTTCAGATCGGCGAGGTGCGTTAGGGCGGACTGTGTGGCGTACTCCCAGTCCCTCCGGTCGTCCATGCAGTCGTCCTGGTCGAGTCCGCAGCTCTTTCCTGTCGATTCCATGAACTGCCATGGCCCAGAGGCGCCTGCCGGGCTGGTTACGTCGGCCCTGAGATCGCTTTCGATGAGAGCTACGTACTTGAGATCCTCGGGAAGGCCCCTTGCCCTGATGACGGATTCGATAGGGGGGAAATAGCGGGGTGAACGCTTGAACCAGAAGGTCGTGGTGACAGGATTTCCGAGGATGATGATCATCTCGTATTCCAGACGTTCGGCCACGTCCTCTCGTCCAAGAGGGACCTGCTCTCCGCAAAAGGTGACGGTCTCGGGAAGCTCCAAGTGGAGAAGCCGGGTGATCTCATCCCCGTCGGCCCGGATATGGGCCGGAGAGAGGTGCATGGCAAGAACTGCCGTCAGGAAAAGAAAAAAGGTTCTGCATGCCGAGTTCATGGGTGTGCCTCTCTTTGGTATGTCTTTCTGCTCCCTTTCCAGCCCGCGTTTCTCACCTCCCTGACCAGGATATGGGGGATCTCCCATTTGTTGAGGGGGCTCACGATGTAGAGTCCATCCGTCCAGGACGCGATCTCTTCGATGAGTCTCCGCGCGAGATCGAGACCGAGGGCCCGTTGGTCCTCTACCTTCTCGAAGCGGCCGATGGCCTCACGAATGGATGCAGGGATAACGATTCCAGGGATCTCGTTATGGAGGAATTCGGCATTTCGGGCGGAGATGAGGGGAAAGATACCGGGAAAGACGAGGATGTGGTCGAAATGGTGGAGTGTGTTCATCATAGCCTCCACGTCACCTGAGGTAAAAAGGGGCTGGGTCATGACGAAGCGGGCCCCGAGTTCGATCTTTCTTTCGAGCCGTCGGATCTGGATCTCCGGATTCGCGGGCCGGTAGCTGAAGGCGCAGCCGATGGAGATCGACGTCTGTCCCTTCATAGGCCGGCCCGCCAGGTTCATGCCCGAGTTGTAGAGCTGAATGGTCCGGATGAGGCCGAGGGAATCTATGTCGAAGACCCCCCGGGCCCCGGGCTGATCGCTCGAGGCGGCTGGGTCCCCGGTGACAGCGAGGATTGCGTCTATCCCGAGGGTGTGGGCGGCCATGATCTGGGACTGGAGGGCCAGGACGTTCCGGTCCCGGCAGGTGAGGTGGAGGACCGTGGAGACACCTGTCTCGAATCGGATACGGTGGGCGAGGGAGAGGTTGTCCGCCCGGAGGACGGCGAGGGGATGATCCGCGAGGGTGATGGCGTCTACCCCTGCCTCGGAGAGCTTACGCGCCCCGGTCAGGACCGCTGTGAAGTCCAGGTGGGGCGGCGGGTCGAGCTCGACCAGGATGGGGATCCGGCTACCGTCCAGTTTGTCGAGGAGGGCCCCCCGGCCAGAGGTCTTTTCAGGCTCGGGGTGTGACTCCGCGGAGACCTCAACCAAGGAAGCGGGAACGACCGTGCGGCCCTTTTTGAGATGCAGGTGTTCCCGAAAGACCCGGATGTGTTCAGGTGTGGTTCCGCAGCAGCCGCCCACAAGCCTGGCCCCGAGCTTGATCATCTCGGCGAGGCCGCGGGCCATGTACAGGGGCTGGGCCGAATAGACCGTCCGGTGGCCGAGGATCTCTGGGAGCCCGGCATTGGGGAAGGCCGAGAGAGGGATTCGGTCCCGAAGGACAGAGAGGCGTTTCATGGCGTCGAGCATGGCCTTGACCCCGCGGCCGCAATTGGTCCCGAAGACCGAGGCCCCTGCCGCGATCGCCCTTTCGGCGCACGAAAGCGCATCCATGCCCATGGAGGTGCGGCCCTGGGAGGGAAAGACCATCTGGGCAACGATGGGCATCTCGACCGAACACCGTCTGGCCGCGGATACGGCCAAGACCAGTTCGTCAGGGTGGGTGAATGTCTCGAGGATGACGAGATCCACTCCACCCTCGACGAGGGCCGAGATCTGTTCGTAAAAGACCTCCTCTACGGCGGATGCATCCATTCCCCCTGGTTCGAGTGGAAAATCGAGTCCTGTGGGTCCGACCGAGCCTGCGACGAGGATCTCTTTCCCGGCCGCACGTGCGGCAAGGGCGGCGCCTGCCAGGTTCACCTCCCGGACCTGGGATCGTCCGTCCCTGAGGGGTAGCTTCAGGCGGTTGGCCCCGAAGGTGTTGGTCTCGATGAGGTCCGAGCCGGCCCTCACATAGTCTTCGTGGACCGAGATGATGAGGTCCGGATCCGTGAGATTAAGAAGGTCGATGTTGGCGCCGACCTCCACCCCCTTCTCAAAAAGATAGGTGCCCATGGCCCCGTCGCCGAGGATGACCCTCTCCTGAACAGCCTCGAGAAAGGGCCTTTTCATGACGCCATGTCCCGGGGAATCCGGATCTCTGCGCGCTTTCTCAACTGGTTCAGCCACTCCGTTAGGAACATGTCCCGTTTTTCTTCGAGGAGACGTCTTTTGAGTGCAGCCTTTTCCGACTCGAATCTGGACGGATCCCCGTCCTGTCTCCCCATGAATCCGATCACGTAGAAGCCCCTGTTTGCTTCGATGATATCCTCTGGCAGAGGGTTGGTGGCGGATAGATTCAGTGCCTGGGCGGTGACGTCCGGTGGGAGTTTTCCTCCACCGGTCCGGTCCGAGCGAGGGAAGAAACCGCTCCTTTCGCATGTGTCTCCCTGGGCGGCCGCTGCTTCGCAAAGACCCTTTTCCCGTGCGATGGCAAGGATGGATCGGGCCTTGTCCCGGCAGAGGTCCTGACTGCGCGCCTGGACAAAATCCCGAGTCACCCTGTCCTTGACCTCTGCGAGTTCGGGGATTCGGGACTTTTCCTTTTCAAGGACCTCGGCGATCAGGACCCCTTGAGGGACCGTGAGTATGGAGCTCAGTTCCCCGGCCTCCAGGGCGAAGAGGGCCTTTACCGCATCAGGGGCCTGGGAAAGGACGGAAGGAGGAGATGCCTCCTCGAAGGGACCTGATTTTTCCAGTTGGATCTTTTCCTTTTCCGCATACGGCCCAAGGCCTCCAGAGGCGATAATGGAGTCGTAGGCGGCCCTGGCCTTTTCCCAGAGGAGTCTCTCCGTCCTTTCCCTGGAGATCGTCCGTGCGATCTCGTCTCTGACCTCAGAAAGTGCGCGGGTCCGCTCCGGAAGAATTTTTTCGAGCTTGATCACGTGCCAGCCGAATGGGGTGCGGACCGGCCCGCTTATTTCACCGGCCTGCATTGCAAAGACGGCATCCTCAAAAGGTTTTACCATAGCGCCCCGGGCAACGGGTCCAAGTTCTCCGCCCTTGCCGGCGCTTCCCGGATCCTGGGAGTATTTTTTCGCAACCTCGGCGAAGTCTTCGCCCTTACGGATCCGTTCGGCGAGTCCTTCCGCCTGTGCCCTCAGCTCCTCCACCTTCTTGTCGTCCGCGTCCTTCGGGATACTCAAAAGTATGTGCCGGACGTGCCTCTGTTCCTCGACCTTAAAGTCTTCCGTGTGATCCGCATAAAAGGCGGAGATCTCCTCGTCCGTGGGCGTGGTCTCCTTTTCCAGATCCGCTCGTTTGACGAGGAGGTACGAGATGACAAGGCGGGGAGCAGTCTTATAGTCCTCTTTGTGGGCATCGAACCAGGAGGAGAGTTCCTCGGGCGTGAACGTCACGGATTTTTCACACCTCGGGAGGTCGATCCGGACGAAGGCGATGTCGATCTCTTCGTTTTCGAAATCGAAGCGGTTTTGCGCCTCGGTTTCGGTGACGGCGAGCCCGGAAACGACGAGCGTTGCGATCTTGCCGAAGAGGATCCTTTTTCTCACGTCCTCTTCGAATTCTTGCGGTGTCAGGCGGGCGGATCGGAGCGCGCGATCGTAGAGACCCTGGTTGAACTGGCCGTTTTCCTGGAATGCCGGTATTCGAAGGATCTCGGCCCTCACCTCGTCATCGCTCGCTATGACCCCAAGGCGGCGTGCCTCTTGCTGGACGAGGACCTCGTTGATGAGGGAATCGAGTACCTGCTGTTTGAGCTGTATCTGGTCGAGAAAGCCCTCGGGTATCTTGCCCTGGAACATCTCCTGGTACCGTTCGATCGCGTTCGAATAGGCACGCCTGTACGTCTCGGCGAGGATCGTTTCCCCGTTCACCTTTGCGGCCATGGAAAGACGTTCGGAACGGAACGAACCGATTCCCCAGAAGACGAAGACGAGGGCGATGGCTCCAAGGATGAACTTGACGAGCCAGGAGCCGGCGTTCTTGCGGATGATGTCAAGCATGATGAAGATCCCTTTGCATGGAGTTGTGTGTGTTCATGGTCAAGCCGGACGAATCGAAATGGTGGCTAGGGACCGGGACAGCGCATAAAACTTTACCTGAAAAAAGAACGGTTGTCGGTCCTGGAGATCCACCCTGACGTGAAGCGACGATCGACGCGACACTGGGGCACAGGCCTGGATCCTTTATCCTCTTCCAGAGACCGATGGTGCCGGATCCTCCTGTAAGAGAGACGACACAGTCATTCTCCCGGGCAAGACCTCGAATCCGGTCGTTTTCCTTCTGGTTCCGTCCGAGAACGAGCCAGGAGCCGTCCGGAAGGAATGCGTGCATGCCGATCGGGGAAAGGCGAAGGTCATTGGTATCGAGGTCCGGCCAGCGATCAAGGACCCTCCGGACCTTGCCAGAGATGTGGGCATCTGCGAGAAGGCACCCACCAGACGGGGCCGGATAGCACCGGATGCCGAGGCAAGAGGCCAGGGCCATCTGTTCCTTTCTGCCGCGCCCGTGGAGGGCGAAGAGCCTCGAGCGGTCCACTATCCCAGCCTTCTCCATGGGGGTGGGCGCGAGTTTCAGCGCCGACAAGGGCCGGAGGAGCCGCCCATCGAGCCCGGATTCCCTCTCGACGAGCGCGAGGACCTCGCGCCTCTGGGTGAGACGCCTCTGGCCCATCACCTCGCCTGTGGCGACGAAACTGGCGCCTTCAACCTCCAGGAGCCGTGCCGCCTTTTGGAGCATGAGGATTCGGCAGTCCACGCAGGGGTTAAGGAACCGGCCGTATCCGTGGGCCGGGGCAAGAAGGACTGGAAGAAAGTCCTCGGTGATGTCCAGGATCTCCACGCGGATTCCGTAACGCTTCAGCATTAGGCGCTTCTCGTCCTCTGCCCTTTCGGCGGTTTGCGTCCCAAAAAAGGGGCTCGTGAACATGACCGCCAGCACGTCCAGGCCCTGGCCCGCCAGTATGGCACAGGCGAGGATGCTGTCGAGGCCGCCGGAAAAGAGGACGATGGAGCGGGTTGTCATGAGCCCTCGGACAGGTCCTGCCGGCCGGCCCGTTCGAGGAGGGAGCGGGCGTATTCCCGGGCCGGCATGGGGGCGCCTCCGAGCATGCGGGCGATCTCGTCCGTCCTTTTATCGGAGGAGATCTGGGTGACGGCCGTGTGGGTCGCACCATTTTCGACGTGCTTGGAGACGACGAGATGCTGATCTGCCAGGGCAGCGATCTGGGGAAAATGCGTGATGACGATGACCTGTCCCCTTCGGGCGAGGGCTGCGAGCTTGATCCCGACCCGCTCCGCCACCTCTCCTCCGAGACCTGCGTCGATCTCGTCGAACAGGACGGTTTCGATCCCCATGCGTCCGGAAAGGATCGTCTTCAAGGCGAGCATGACCCTGCTGAGTTCGCCTCCCGAGGCGATGTCCTCGATCGGACCCAGGGGTTCGCCCACGTTGGCGCTGAAAAGGAAACGCACCTCGTCCAGCCCGTGCGGGCCGAGATCGGATGGCGCCGGGTCCTCCGGGGCCGAGACCTGGACGTGGAATCTGGCGTTTGAAAGCCTGAGGTCCGCGAATTCCCGGACCACCTCGCTGGCAAGGGCCGCGGCAGACTCCAGGCGGACACGGGAGATCCGCGTCGCCTGGGCGAGGAGCTCGGCCTCCCTGGTCTGAATGAGGCCTTTCAGCTCGGCTTCCCGGCCTTCCTCCACCCCGAGGGAGGCGAGCTTCTCCTCGAGGCCTTTTCGGTGGGCGATGATGTCCGAGACGTCGGGTCCGTACTTTCGGGCGAGGGCCTTCAGGCGGGTGATCCTTTCCTCCACCGCCTCGAGGCGGGCCGGGTCGTCCGTGAGCCCGGAGACATGGAAGTGAACAGACCTGGAAAGCTCTTCTACCTCCAGAATGATGGATACGAGGTCCTCGTAAAGGCCGGAAACCCGCGGGTCAATGGCGCTCATGCGTTCGAGGTCCTTGGAGCAGGCGTGGAGGCGTTCGAGGACCGAGCCCTTTTCCGCATAGAGAGCGGAATGGACGGCGTGGCCAGCTGCCATGAGGGTGGAGGCGGATCTAAGTACCTTTCTTTCCTGTTCGAGGGCCTCGTCTTCTCCTTCCCGCGGGGCAACGGCGTCGATCTCTGCGGCCTCGGCACGGAGCCTTTCCCGTCTATCCTCCCAGGACTTCCGGAGGGCCGCCAACTTTTGGAGCTCCCGCTTCAGGGACATGAGCTCGGCATGCCCCCGGGAAAAATCCTCCACTTCACGATCGAGTCCCGCAAATCGGTCGAGTGCGATTCTGTGATGCGCAGTGGAGAGGAGGGACTGGTACTCGTGCTGGCCCGCGATGCTGACGAGAGAAGAGGCGATCGTTCTAAGGTCGTGGATGGAGACGAACGCACCGTTCACGTACGCCCGGGCCTTTCCGTTCCGTGGGATGATCCGGCGGATGGTGACGACGTCATCGCCGTTTATTCCGAGCCCATCAAGGACCTCCCGGAGGGCGTCGGGGGCGTCGAACAGGGCCTGGACCACGGCCTGATCGGCCCCGGTCCGGACGAGATGGGGGCCGGCACGGTCCCCGAGGACCGTCTTGACGGCCTGGACGAGGAGGGACTTCCCGGCCCCCGTCTCTCCCGTTACACTGACAAGTCCTGGGGACAGGACGAGGGTCGCACGTGTGATGAGGACAAAATTCTCGAGTCCGAGTTCGAGGAGCATAGCGTTTTGGTGTACTCACCGGAGACAAGTGGATTTTAACGTGGACTGCAGTGAATATCCACTGAGGTTTTTTTTCGGTATCCTGAATCTGTGATATATGCACTCGACCTTTCGATTTTATTAGAATAAGCCGACAGTCGGGGTTTTTGTGTGAGGCGCCCATGGACGGGCACCGTCGGCCAACGGATTCAGATGATCTATGTTTGAAAGGATCGCAGAGAATCGGATCAGGGACGCCATGGAGCGTGGGGAGTTGGATGATCTCCCTGGAAAGGGCCGTCCGCTTGTCTTCGAAGACGATTCCTTTGTCCCGCCAGATCTGCGCATGGCCTACAAGATCCTCAAGAACGCGGGGTTTCTTCCCCCGGAGCTCCAGGCTACAAGGGATATCCAAAACACCATCGACCTTCTGGAAGACCTCGAGGACGAACAGGAGCGCTACCGACAGGTCCAGAAGCTCAATCTCCTCGTCACCAAGGCCAATCTCCTGCGAAAACGCCCCATAGCCTTTGAGGAACAGCAGGTCTACTACGAAAAGATCGTGGAAAGGGTCTCAGTCAGGAAGAAACGCCGCTGAATCCGTTACGGCCGGCCGATCTCAGAACCTCTTCAAGGGACAGGCCTTTGATGCCCTTTTTCATTTCTTCGAGGGTCTTTTTGGCTGTCTTCCCTCCGGGGGTCGAGGAGACGACCTCGCCAAAAACCGTCTCGATCACCTCGTCTGCGGAGATCTTGTCCGCATCTGTGGCCGGGAGATATTCCCGACGCTTGCTGTCTGAACAGCGGAGGACACCGCCTTTTTCAAGGGCCTCGGTGAGTCCTTGCAGAAGGCCTTCGTCCGTGGACATGCGCATGGCGATGTCTGAAAGGCGGCTCGTCTTTCGTTCCGAGAAGTCCCGAAAGATCTCGTGCAGGAGATCGAACGCGAGGGCGAGTCTTTCCGCAGGTGCGGTCTCTTGGGCGTCCGGGCGGTAACGACGCCATACCTGTAGGGCATAGGCCGTTTCCGCGCCGATGAGAAAAACGATCCAGCCTGCATATATCCAGACCAGAAAGAGCGGGAGGGTGGCGAAGGACCCGAAGATGGCGTTGTGCCTGGTGACTCCCACCTGGAGCTTGATGTAACAAAACTGGGCAAGGATCCAGCCGGCACCTCCTACCATCCCGCCTGCGAGGGCGTAGTTGATGGGGACGTGATGATGGGGGAGTATGCGGTAGAGAAGGGCGAAGGTCCCGGCGAAGAGGAGGACGTTGAGAAAGGCGAAGACCGCGGGGTTGGCCCCGGAGATCGGGACGGACTCTATGAATCTTCCCCAGATGCCGCTTCCCGAGAGGTAACCCGAGACAGAAAAAAGGACGCTTGCGGAAAGCGGTAGAATGATGAGAAAAAGGAGGTAATTGGCGATCCTCCGCATGATAGGGCGGTCGGAATAGGCTTGCCAGATGGAATTGAGGGCAGTTTCGATGGAGTTCATGATGGTATAGAAGGCGAGGAGAAACCCGAACATGCCCACGGCCCCAAGGGTCGCGAAATTTGTCCGGTCCACGTATTCGAAGACCATATCGGCGGCCCGCCTGAGATGGGAAGATGCGGTGCCAGGCCTGTCATTTTCCGTTCTTTCATTGAGATGCGGGATTCCCGAATGGGCTTCATCGGAGTCCAGCCGCTCAATGTATCCATACACGAGCCCCTTGATCCTTCCTTCGCTTACGAGGCCCTTGAGGACGGCGATCGTGAAGGCGAGGGCGGGAATGAGGGAGAGGACCACGGTGAAGGATAGGGCGCTCGCCTTGATGGGTATCTCGTCGCGGACAAATTTTCTTGCCACGATGGAAAGGATGCGGCAGAGGGCCTGCAGGCGACGGAAGCCGCTTGATCCTGAGGGAGACAGGGGGCTCCACACCCAGAAATGGTATGCCTCCATGGCGCGTGCGACCGAGATCATAATTTTGCGCCAGAAGGTCTTGCAGAAACAGGAGGGAGCCCAGGGTGCAAGGGGTTTCGTCCGGTCATGTCTCCATGATATCTTATTTGGCTACCTTGAAAAGTTGGCTCTTCGTCATTTCGTGTGGAATTTGATCGGTTTCCAGTGCGCAGTTGCATACCGCCTCGTCATTCCGGCGGAGGCCGGAATCCAGTATAGAACGTGAATTATGAAGCCGTGCGTCTATCTT
>DIFG01000009.1 GCA_002419025.1 Deltaproteobacteria bacterium UBA5754
CCACACGAAATGACGAAGAGCCCTAACAAGTCTGTAGAATAAGTCCTTTTGCGAACCGGTTTTCCCCCTCTGCTTTTTCATGGAAACCCCGGAGGATCACAGTCCCCTCTTTCGTTTTTTTGCCCTTTCTATCTACGTTCCCATTGTATCCTACCACCTTGTAGCCGTGGAACTTTCACATGTTGTGCACGATGCAGAAGGGCTTCTACTGGATGTCCACCTTGGATCGAGCCCGAGGGTGAACCGGTCAAGACAAAGGACGGAGAGGATGTGGACAAAGGTAGGCTCGGCGATAGCAATCCGCATTCCGTAGATCATCCGGCCTACCGCCGAATCGATCTTGCGCTTCATATCTTCTCGGTGAATATGGAAGCACCCTTTTTTTGATCTTCCGAGAAAATACCCCACCTGGCGGACTTCCGTCCGCTCCGAATGCCGAAGACACCAGGATCTCAGCATGCAGGGGGACACAAGCCGACTTCGGACCCTTGAACTTAACCGCCCCCTGAAATTCCTGGCCGCCACGTTGCACCCGCTCCGGAACAGGCGTTTCCCTGTGGGACAGATGAAGTGTGAAAGATCCTCGGGAAATGTAAAATCCCTCGGGGTGAAGAGATCCGAACGGCCCTCCCGTATGGACGATGACCTGTCTTTTCCCGTCAACGACCATCACTCTGTCGCAGCCATGGATCACGCCGTAAGAGGTCTTCAGGAAGCCTCGAAAAATGGTCCTTTGCTCGATGGCTGTGTTGCTCGCCTGCCTGCCGGCAGGCAGGTCGGCCAAAAACGCTCGCATACGAAAGTATGCTCCGCTTTTGAATAACAGGCCGTCCCCGGCCTGTCCCCTTTCGGGCTGCCTGCTTCGCAGACATTCCGATTTTGCTGTCCTGCAAAATCGCGACCTCCCTGCGTCTTGACCTCGAACGAAATCCCTCGTTTTTCGAGGTTCCCCTTAATCATTCATTTCGATCCCTCCCCATTTTTTAATATGCCTCTTCGTACATGAGATCCTTTTCCGTCACCTTCCCACGAAGGAATATATAAACCCAGGTCTGATATCCGATCACGATGGGGACCATGACAAGAGCGACGCCAAGCATGATCTTGAGCGTGAGCGGGCTGGATGCGGCGTTGAAGGCAGTAACGCTGTACGATGGATCAATGCTCGAGGGAAGCATGTCGGGGTAGAGCCCCGCAACCCCGAAAAGGGTGACCCCCACGATGGTCAGGGAGGACGCAAACCAGGCCTTCCACCAGGCCTTCTGCTTCATGAACACCCTCTGCATGAGAAGGGCGACGACGGCTACCGCCGGGATAACGAGAAGGACGGGAGTGGAGAAATAGTTCGCAAAGAGCCGGGTGGCGCCATAGGTATAGGCGAGGAAGAGGACGGCCACCACGAGGAGGACCGGCCAGAGTCTCGCGGCCATGGCCCCGGCGCGTTCATGTATAGCCCCCTCCGACTTCACTGCCAGCCAAAGGGATCCGTGAACCATGAAAAGGAGGACGAAAAGGACCCCGCCCGCAAGCCCGTACGGATTGAGAAGGGTGAAAAATGTACCCTGGTAGACCCCGTCCTGGTCGATGGGGATCCCTTGAAAGATATTGGCAAATGCCACGCCGAGAAGGAGGGCCGGGAGGAAACTCCCCACCACGAGACAAAAATCCCAGAAGGACTTCCAGCCCCGGCTCTCCACCTTGCCCCGGAATTCGAAGGTCACACCCCTGAAGATGAGCGCGAAGAGAAGGAGGAGAAGGGCAGAGTAAAGTCCGTTGAACATGACGGCGTAGGCCACGGGAAAGGCAGCGAAAGTGGCCCCTCCTGCGGTGATGAGCCAGACCTCGTTACCGTCCCAGAACGGACCCATGGCGTTGTAGACGATCCTTCTTTCCTTTTCGTTCTTGGCAAGGACGGGAAGGAGTGAACCAAGACCGAGATCAAAGCCGTCAAGCATGAAATAGACGGCCCACAGAACCCCCCAGAGTATGAACCATATGGTTTCGAGCATGTCGCGTTACCCTCCTTGGAATTATGCGGGGTGCGGCCCTTTGCGGGCGTACTTGGCCAGGAGATAGAAGTCAATGATGCCGAGTATCGTGTACACGATGACAAAAGCGGCAAGTGAGATGGTGACCTGTGAGGTCGCAAGTGTCGAAACCGCGTCCGATGTCTTCATGAGGCCATAGACGATCCAGGGCTGCCGACCCACCTCCGCCACTACCCAGCCGGCCTCAATGGCGATGTAGGGAAGGGGAATGGAGTAAAGGAGGAGCCGAAGGAGGGCCGGATTGGCGTCCGGCTCGCTCCTCTTCACCCAGGCCCAGAGAGAGACGAACGCGAAGAAGAATCCAAGTCCTACCATGATCCGGAAGGACCAGTAGGTGATGGAGACCGGAGGCCTCTCATCAGCGGGAAAGTCCTTGAGCCCCTTCACTTCTGCGGAAAAATCATGGAAAGCGAGCATACTCAAGGCCCCAGGTATGGGAAAAAACTCCACGCTGTTTCTCTCTTTTTCCGGATCCGGAATGGCAAAGAGATACATTGGGACGCTTTTCGCCGTCTCCCAGTGGGACTCCATGGCGGCGAGCTTAGTAGGTTGGGTCTCTGCCACTTCCGACCCGCTCAGGTGACCGTTAAAGACCTCGAAGAGGGCGAAAACGAGGGCGAACGTTGCAGCTACCCGAAAGGATTTACGAAAAAACTGGACCTCGTTCTTCCTGAGCAGATGCCAGGCCGAGACTCCCATCACAAAGAAACCCGAAAGGATGTACGCCCCGCTTACCGTGTGAAGAAATTCGAGGACGGCGAACTTGTTCGTGATGACCGCTATGAAGTCCTCGAGCTCGGCTCGGTTGTTCCTGAGCACATAGCCCACGGGCTTCTGCATCCAGGCATTGGCGATGAGGATCCAGAGGGCCGAGACGCTGGAAGCAATGGCTATTATCCAGATGAAAAAGGCATGGGTCTTGGGTTTTACCTTGTCCCACGTGAAGATCCAGGCCCCGAGAAAAATGGACTCGAGATAAAAGGCAAGGGTCGCCTCGATGGCAAGTAATGAGCCGAAGATATCGCCCACATACTTGGAGTACCTGGACCAATTCGTCCCGAACTGGAACTCAAGGGTGATCCCGGTCACGACCCCCAAGGCGAAGTTGATGAGAAAGAGCTTTCCCCAGAACTTGGCGGCGCGTTTGTAATCCGGATCCCCTGTCCTCACGTATCGGGTCTCGTAGATGGCCGTGAGGATCGAAAGCCCAAGCGTCAAGGGCACGAACAAAAAATGAAACATGCTTGCAACAGCGAACTGCAGCCTCGATAGCATTACGACATCCATAGGTCTCCTTCCTCCTGACGGTTATTCCTTCCAGGTCCCGAGAGCCACACGGGCCTTCTTTTCGCGCTCGATCTCCCTACGGCAGAGATAGGCGCAATCCCTCAAAACGGCAAAAAGCACGCGGCAGCCGTTGTTCACGCACCTCACGTCACCCTCTTCTGAAAGCTCGATCATCTCTCTCACGAGATGATCCGCCCTGATGATAAGATAGTTGTCATCCTTCCTCATAACCCTATGAGCGCCTCCGCCTCATCCCTTTTTGATGATACAGGAAGCAAAAAAAATACCAAAAAAGATGGTGCGCGCTCCTCTGTATTCCGTAGCCTTTCCACCTCCTTTTGGCAGCATCAAGAAAACGAAAAACCCTGCATATTGAGACAAACGATACACAAATGAGACAATTTCAAATTTTTATATATTATTTCAATAGAATATCTACATTTTACCGACAATGTCTCAATTTAAGGAAAGTTGTCTCACACTATGTGATGAAACACGGAAATCGGCAAAAATAACTGGTTCTTCGTCATTTTGTGTGG
>DIFG01000064.1 GCA_002419025.1 Deltaproteobacteria bacterium UBA5754
TTCCGGCCTCCGCCGGAATGACGAAAAGCCAATTTATTTCGGTCGGCTGTGTAGCGCATAATTTGGGATCATCCCTCGCTTGCCATGAGAAATACCGCCATGCACGCGAGTATGATGCCTGCGATCTGCCGGTGGCTCAGGGTCTCGCCGAGAAGGCATCGGGCAAGGAGGATGGTCACCAAAGGATAGAGGGCAGTGATGACCACCACAAGGGAGAGCTTCCCCTTCTGGGCCGCCCGAAAATAGTAGAGGGAGCCCAGGATCCCGCAGACACCCGTCAGGATTCCGTAGATCGCACCCGCCGGGTGGAATTCGAGACGGAATCCAGGTTTCAGGTACAGAAAAACCCCTGTGACGACCGTTCCCAATATCCCGTAGAGGATGGCACTCACGGGGTCCACACGGGCGACCGAGAGTTTCGGAAAAAAACCCCAGAGCCCAAAGAGGACGAGGGCGATGAGGACGGAAACGAACCAGTCTTTCACTTATCTCTCCGGGCGGCAATGATGGTCGGCCTCCTCTTTCGGGCCTTCCCTGTTCCCGAACACGAAATTCTGCAGGACCCTGAGCATGGCCTCTTTGTGGGAGCCGGACCAATAGATCTTGCCACAGTCCGGGCAGAGATAAAAATTCTCGTAATATCTCTTGGTCAAGGGTTCGAGGCGGTCCATGACCTCACTTTTGGGGACGGAGACGAGCACGCCGTTACAGACCATGCACCGGGTGAACGGCGCGGACCGCCTTTCCAGCCCATAGAAACGGATCACCTCGGCGAGCTGGAGCCGTGGATCCTCGGCCCTGACGAGATGGCCGAAGGTGACGATTCTTCTCTTGAGAAGTCGCCTGTCGCGGGAGAGAAGGATTCGGCCTTTCTCGGCGGAGATTCGGGCAAGTTCCTCGTCGCTGAGGCAATTTTTGAAAAGGGTGTCGAACCCGGCCATGCGGAGCAGGCGGGCCAGGCGGCCCACGTTCACATCGGCCACGAACCGGTACCCGGAGAGGGGGAAGGGACGAAGAAGGGTCGGGGTCGTAGGATCCACCGGGGGGACAAGGGGATAGACCTCTATACGGTCCCCTTCTTCAAGAAGGTACGAAAAAGGGACATCCTCGCCGTTTGCCACGATCCGCCCCACCTCGGTGTGGGGGACTCCAAGGGACTCGATCACGTCCTTGATGGAGGCATGGCGTTGGGAATCATAGTTGATCAGGGGGCGTTCCCCATATTCGGCGGAAAGGAGCTCTGCCAGGTCTCCGTGAAATGCAACGGTGCTATACATCCGTTTCGGCCGTGGCAAGGGCCTTTTCCAGGGCCAGTCGAGTATGGGGGTTGAAACAGACGAGAATGACCTTTTCCATGGACGGATCCTCCCGAAGGGCCTTGCAGATCTCCTTCACCGCGATCCTGGCGGCCTCATCCTTGGGAAATCCGTATGCGCCCGTGCTGATGGCGGGTAAGGCGATGCTCCTTATTCCGCAGCTATGCGCGACCTCGAAGACGCGCCGGTAGCAGGAGGCGAGTACCTGGGCCTCTCCAAACCCTCCGCCCCTCCAGACCGGCCCCACGGTGTGGATCACGTATCGGGCAGGGAGCCTGTATCCCCTGGTGACCTTGGCATCTCCGGGGGCGCAGCCGCCAAGGCCCCGGCACTCGGCAAGGAGTTCCGGCCCTGCTGCCCGATGGATGGCCCCGTCCACCCCTCCACCCCCGAGTAGGGAGGTATTGGCGGCGTTCACAATGGCATCCACCGAAAGGGTCGTGATGTCACCGTCCACGAGGTGGATCCGGTCCGTTACGGCCATATCCTCTTTTTCACCTCCTCGATCCCGAGCTTCCTGATCACCCTGTCCATACGGGACTTCATCTTGACCTCGCAGGAGAAAAGCTCGGCAAGGTTTCTGAGGATCACTCCCGCCTCCTCGTGGGTCGAGATCCTCCCGATCTCTTCGCCTACTGCGGGCCGCGCGCCCCCATGGCCCCCGAGCATGACGATGAATCCGCTTTTCACCCCCACAAAGCCCAGATCCACGCAGTTGGACCTTGAACAGCAGGCGGGACAGCCCGAGACCGCGACCTTGATCCTGGGTGGGGTTGGGATCCTGGCGCACTCACGGTAGAGATGATTGCCAAGGGAAAAGGTCTCCTGAAGGGCAAAGCTGCAATACGGCCTTCCCACGCAGACCCGGGGCTGGGAGATGTCCCGTGCCTTTCGGACCGGGGCCCCGGCCGCATCGAGGAGGGTCAAGGCCTGTTTTCCCTCTGCCTCTCCCAGGTCGAGCATCATGATCTTTTGGGCGGTGGTGAGGTGGACAATCGCACCGAGATCCCTTGCGATTCCCGTGATCGCATCCAGAACGTGCGGGGCAACGAGGCCGTTGGGGCACTCGATCGTGATGGCGTAGGTGCCGTTTTTCTGGGGCATGAGCCCCGGAGGGGTGAGGTTTTCTGCCATTCCTGTCTCCTTAGCTTTAATCCCATATTGTGCACTTCACATGCCGACCGGAATAAATTTCAAAACCTTATATGACCACAGAGTTTTTGCTGATAACTGATAACTGACAACTGATAACTGTAAAATCTCAGGCATTCACATTCATTTCACATTCATGAGGCTCAACGCGCGACACTCGTAGAGCTGTCGGCTCTCGGGATGGTTTTTGATCCCCTCGGAAAGGAGTCCAGCGGCCTCTTTGTGCCTTCCAGCCTTCTGGAGCAGGATGCCAAGGCCGAGATAGGCCCTTTCATCCGGATGGTAGGCAAGGGCGCGGCGGTAAAGACAGGCGGCGATCCCTTCCGCATCCTGCACGAGCGGGTTCTTTGCATAATCGCCATGGCTGAAGGTCATGGCAAGCCGGGAGAGGAACTCGGCGTGAAGAGGACGGAAGTCTTCTCCGTCCACCAGATCCAGATCCTGCACGAAATCGCCGATCCGCCCGTAAAATGCATGGCGAAGGGCCTTTCCGAAGGAGAGGACCTTTTCCGGGCTCAGGGATGGGTCGGTCTCCAGATAGAGGATGTCCTCGATCCTCTCGAGCCAGATGTCGTCCGTGAGTCCGGTCTTTTTGAGAAAGGCATCGTAGAGCGCGGTTCCAGGATAGAGGGCGAGGATGTAGAAGACCGCGGCGAGAGGGCGGATCTCCGAGATGAGTTCCAGACTTTTTTCAATGCTTTTGTCTGTTTCCCCCGGAGATCCATAGATGAAATAGGCCCGGGGCAGGATCCCGTATCGCCTGGTGAGGCGAAACGCACTTTTGACGGCCTCGTCCGTGATCCCCTTGTTGAAGACCTCACGAATCCGCGGGTCCCCGCTCTCGATCCCATAGCTTATCTGGATACATCCCGCCCTCCTCATCCAGGCGAGGACCTCCTCGTCCACTGTGTCCACACGGGAGATGGCCTGCCACGTGACAGAAAGGCCCCTTTCCAGGATCATCCTGCAGATCTCTATGACCCGGTCCTTCCGGAGGGTGAACGTGTCGTCGGAGACGTAGAAAAATCGGACGCCCTTATCCACGAGCCGCTCCATCTGTCTGACGAAATAGTACGGGGAGTGAAATCGGACCCTTCGGCCCCAGAATCGGGGGGATCCGCAGAAGGTGCATGAGCCGGGACAGCCGCGCGAAGAGACGAGGTGCTGAAAGCGGAAATATTTCGCCGGGTCGGGCAGGGCGTCGATGTCAGAGATGGGATCTGGAAGACCCGTGGATGCCGGTCCCGTGTCCGTGCGATAGGCGATGCCCTTGATATCGACGGGTGTCATGTCACCGCCGTTTTCGAGGTGTTCAACGAGGCGGGAGAAGGTCAGCTCACCCTCACCGAGGACGATCAGGTCGATCACAGGGAAATGGGCGAGGAGATGCCGCCAGAGAAAGGTTGCCCCGACCCCGCCGAAGACGACCGTGAGATCCGGAACGGTCCTTTTCACCTCACGGGCGAGATCGATTCCACCCCAGCGGTTCGCATTCAGGATGGAGACGGCAAGAATATGGGGTTTGGCCTCCTTGACGGCCTGCGCGAGACCGGAAGGCCCCCCGTCCACATCGAACCAGTTGAGGATCCGGACCTCGTGCCCTTTCTCCATCAGAGAGGCGGCGACATAATAGACCCCGATGGGAGGGGCCATGACGTCTTCGGGGTCAACGCGGGGGTCGAGAAAAGGGGGAAATGCGATGACGATCCTCATCGCACGGCCTCAAATGGGATCTTCAACCGGATGTTGACATCCGGACGCGCCAAGGGGTTTATTTGCATTGTCATCATGAAGGAAGAAACGGATATTCCCATTACCTGTATTTACTGCGGAGGCAAGGCCAGGATCAAGGGCCGGTGAGCCAACGCCCGCGTAGTCTGCACGGAGTGCGGAATGGAGACCCGGATCGAGCCCTACCTGGACCAGATCGGTAAGTGGAAGGATCGGGTGTGCGGACTTCCCCCCTCGCCAGACCGAAAAAAAGGCCATGAAAGCTGAGGACCTCGCAGGACTCTCCCGCTGGTTTGCCGCCTTCGTGGAGAACGAGCGGGCCCTGACAGCCATCGATCCCCGTCCCATGGATCTCAAGGCGCGGCACACGGCCCGCGTACAGCAGGAGATCCTCGGGATCGGCAAGGCCATAGGGCTTTCCGGTAACGCGCTCCTTCTGGCGGAGGCAGCCGCCCTTCTCCACGATGTGGGCCGTTTTCGCCAGTATCGCCTCCATGGCACCTTCAGCGACGCCCGCTCCGTGGACCATGCAAGGCTTTCCGAACAGGTCATTCGGGAGGAAGGCATCCTGGATGGGCTTTCGCCCCGCGAGGAGGCGATCATCCTTGAGGCCGTACGGCTCCACAACCGGCGGGAGGTCCCAGGGGATCTGGATCCGGAAACCCTTCTCCATGTCCGTTTGCTTCGGGACGCGGACAAACTCGATATCTACCGGATCTTTACCGGGATCTACAGCGGACAGGAGGCCCCCGATCCTGTCCTCGTCCATCTCCTGCCGGACGGCCCGGAGATAAGCCCGGAGGTCGTGGCGAGACTCGCCGCCCGGAGGATCGTCCCTTTTGAAAACGTAAGGAACGTCAATGATTATAAACTATTCCAGGTGGGGTGGATCTTCGACGTGAACTTTCCGCCTACGTGGGCCGCCATAAGGGCGCGGGGATATATCCAAATCATCTTTGATTCGCTTCCCGGTTCCAGGGAGCTGTCAGACCTCCGGCATTCAATCTTCGCCTTCCTGGATGAACGGGCAGGAAAACAGGAAGGGGCGGGAGGGGATACGCCGCTCCCTCAGATGGGTGACTCTCGCCTGAATCCGTGAGCGGGCGACCTGGGCCTTAGTCCTGTGCGCCTGCCTGTCGGCAGACAGGGCAAATAGCCCCACAGTCCATGGGGGTCGGATTTGCCGCACGCGTCCGTTCTGGCGGCATCAGGCCTCAGTCTGCGGGGTAGAAATTTTCCTTTTCCGCTCCGCACTTGGGACAGACCCAGTCATCCGGCAGTTTTTCGAACGGCGTGCCGGGCTCGATCCCGTGATCGGGGTCCCCTACTTCCGGGTCATAGACATAGCCGCAAGGACATTCATACTTCTGCATGGCCTTTTTCTCCTTCTTTCATGACGATTTTTAGGAAAACGCGTAGGTAATGACTTACCGCAGGAAGCCATTGATGATTCTATCCACGGCCTCGTCGTAATCAAGGCCGAGACTCATGAGCTTCATGAGCTGGTCGTTTGCGATCTTTCCTATGGCTGCCTCATGGGTGAGTTCGGCCTCGGGGTGAAGGCTCCTCAGGGCAGGCACTGTCTCGCTCAGGCCGTTTCCCATGACGATGGCGTCACATTCCAGGTGCCCAAAGCTCCTTGCACGGGCCTCGAGGGTGGCATGAAAATCCTGCCGGGAGTCGTCTTTGATAACGGACCGGGCGATCACCTCGGCCCGGGCGTCGTCTCCGGCAAGGATCACCGTGTTGCGGGATTCGGCGAACTGTTTCCCTTCGGTCATGACCCGCTCCGTTACGAGGAGGGAGCTCTCGGCCGCAAGTGTTGCCTCGTTCAGCCGCCGGGCCTCGTCCACACCCGAGAGCTGGGTGAGCTCCATCTCCGCCCGGGCGCCTTTTTCGAGAAAGACCCGTGTCACCGGGTTCAGGGTCCGTTTCCCTTTGCCCGGTCCGGAGGCATAGTGTTTCTCCACGTATTTCATGTGGGCGCCCGTGCCGATTCGAAACTCGTGGACCCCGGCATGCCCCTCTGGCCTTTCAGAGCCGCAGTGAATGCCGCAGCCGGCAATGATCGTGACGTCGGCCCCCTCGCCGATGATGAATTCGTTTTTCACCACGTCAAAGAGGTCAGCCTGGCTCAGGATCACGGGGATGTGGACGGATTCGTTCACTGTGCCGGGTTTGACCCGAACGACAATGCCCGATCCCTCGGCGTTCGTTTCGATTTCGATGTTGGCCGAGACCTCACGGGCAAGGAGCTTCCCGTTCTTGCGGATGTTGTACGCCCCCTTGGGGATGGCCTCGAGACCGGCGACGGCCTTAAGCAGTTCCTTATCGATGGCATCTAACATCGGCTATTTCCCCACAGAGATCCTTCCATGAACAGAAATCGAGGCTCTTCAAAAAGGGAAGGACGGTTGCGAGCGTTCCCTTTTCCACGATCCGCCCTTCCTTCATGAGGATGATTTCGTCCGCAGCCTCGAGAAACTTCTCGTTATGACTGATCACGATGGCCGTGGTCCCGTATTCCGTGCATTCCCTTCGAATGAGTTCCACCATGGGGCCGATGGTCCAGAGGTCGATTCCTGTGTCGGGTTCGTCGTAAATGGCGACCCGCGGATTACGGGCGATGGTGGTGGCGAGCTCCACCTTCTTGATCTCTCCTCCGGAGAGCCTGGGTCCCACCTCCTTGTCGAGAAAGTCGAGGGAACAGACCCCGACCCGGGCGAGCACGCGCACGAAGTCCTCTTCCTTATCCGTTCCCATGGCAATGGAAAGGAGGTCCCGGAGCGTCAACCCCTTGAATCGGGCAGGGTGCTGGAAGCTGTAGGCGATGCCCTTTCGTGCCCGCTCGGTGACGGTGAGGTTGGTGACATCCTCGCCATCGAGGAGGATGCGCCCCGAGGTGGCCGGACTGATCCCCATGACGACGCGGGAGAGGGTCGTCTTGCCGCAACCGTTCGGGCCGGTTATGGCGTAGAATCCACCCTTGCGAAAATTGCAGGTGAGGCCGTCAAGGATTTTCCGGCTGAAAGAACGGCCTGTTTCGTCCTTGTCCGGAACGGAAAAAGTAAGATCTTCGATCCAGAGCATTATTCCCCTTCCTTGTAGTTTTGATGGTCTTGTAAAAAGTCGAAAATTCCAATTTGGCGTCATTCCGGCGTAGGCCAGAATCCAGTGTTTTCAATATGTTCNNATGACGAGTCCGGCATTTTTTACGAATCCATCAGTTTTTGAAAATAAGAATTTTTATTAAAAAAGCAAGTCAAGCACTTTGCGTGCTTGACCTGACAGCCGCCGAGCGTTTATTCCTTTGTTAACTTATGATGGTCTTGTAAAAAGTCGAAAA
>DIFG01000079.1 GCA_002419025.1 Deltaproteobacteria bacterium UBA5754
CCACACAAAATGACGAAGAGCCAAAAAGCTGTCAGCTTTCAGCTATCAGCTTTCAGCAAAACCAACCCCCAAAAAAACAATAGCTGATAGCTGAAATTGTATAATTTGGGTTGAAAAAACAGGGGGCATGGCATATTCTATTTCCCAATCGAAATTTCCGGAGGTTACAGAGAGTTACGATGGATATATCCCTGCTCCTCGTCCCAATCGACTTTTCCGAATGTTCCGCCAACGCCCTTGAATACGCCAAAAAGTTCGCCGCCGGCCTTAAGGCTGAACTCATCCTCATCCACGTCATCGATTCACGCAGGACGGAGGAAATCGCAGAATTTATCAAGGAACCGATGGAACAGGTAAAGGAGCGACTCATCAATCAGGCAAAGCAGTCCTTTCGCAGGTTCCTCTCCAAGGACAACGACAAGGACCTCATTAAGGAAACGATCGTCTCCTATGGACGCCCATTCCAGGAGATAGCCATCAAGGCCCGTGAGCTCCAGGTGGATATCGTGCTCATGGGAGGCTACGGGAGCAGGGGAAAAGGGCAGATCGACGAGATATTCTTCGGAAGCACAGTGGAAAAGGTCGTCCGCCTGCTGCCCTGCCCTGTCCTCTGCGTCCCAATGGGATGGTCGGAGGCCGGTGTCTCGTGAAGCCGGAGGCCTACGGCACTCGTGGGCAGAAGGTCTAAACGAAAATCCCCAAGACCTCGTAATTTTTGACACCCGAAGGGGTTCGGAACTCTATTTCATCCCCGGTCTCCTTGCCGATCAAGGCCCTTCCTATGGGAGAGGTGACGGAGATGCGGCCGGATGAGACATCCGACTCATCCGGGCCGACGAGCTGATAGACCACCTCTTCGTTCGTGTCGAGGTTCGTCAGGCGCACATGCACACCGAAGACGACCCTGTCGCAGACCTGGGTCCCGCAATCTATGACCTCCGCCATGGCAAGCTTGCCTTTGAGGTATTGAATGCGGGCCTCAATGTGCCCTTGGCGTTCTTTTGCCGCGTGATATTCGGCGTTTTCCGAGAGATCGCCATGGGCCCTGGCCTCCTCGATTGCCCGTATCACCTCGTAACGATCCACCTTTTCGAGACGAGCCAACTCCTCCTTGAGCCTTTCATACCCTTCCCGGGTTATGGGTGTCCTTTCCATGGAATTCCTCCGATTACAAAATAAAAAAAACCGTTTCCGAACGCATTTGCGCAAAGGAAACCGGTTTTTTTCGATTATTATCATAAGTTCAGATCCTTGCAAGCCTTCCTGATGTCCGGTCCGGAACCGGAAAGCGCCCCCTTGACGATCCCCCTGTCCGACGCTATAAAGTTACCTTTTGTTCATATATTCATGCTCCTTGCCCTGTCAAAGGGGCCACAATCAAGTCCGAAAGGAGAAAACCATGGCACACAGGCTCTACGAGACCTTTTATCTCATGCGTCCCGATCTTTCCGAGGAAGATCGCAACGCCATCATGCAAAAATTCCAGGGAGTCGTCACGGAACAGGGCGGGGAGATATTCAACCTTGATCCGTGGCCGATCCGCCGTCTTGCCTACCGGGTAGGACCGTTCACAGAGGGTTATTATTGTTCCATGGAGTACGGGGCTTCTCCCGAAGTCATCGCCGAGCTCACCCGAACCCTTCGCCTTGACGAACGCATTCTCAAATTCATTACGGACAAACGGGCGGATGAATTCGACCGCGATACGGTAATCGCCGCGCACGCGGCAAAAAAGGTCTCTCGCGAGGAAGGATCGACCTCGAGCTCCGAGCCTTCCGGCGAGACCGGGACAGAGGAGGAATAACACGCCATGAACCATACCACGACCGACAGGCCACCCAGGCCTGAAAGAACTGAACGTCCGTCCTCACCCAGACGGCGGGTATATACCCGCCGCAAGGTCTGCAGATTCTGCGCTGACAAAGCCATAACAATAAACTTCAAGGACTTTCAGACCTTGGGCCATTTCATCACCGAGGGCGGAAAGATCCTACCCCGCAGGATCACCGGCACCTGCGCAAAACATCAAAGGCTCCTCACCACCGCCATCAAACAGGCCCGGATCATGGCCCTCATTCCCTTTACGTCCGCCCATTCCCTGAAGAGGTAGATCAGCAAGAGGTCGCTCGCCGTTTTCCTCCGGCCTGACGCAAAGATCATGTCTCGCGGCGTCCTCATTACCTCGTGGATCGCGGTCGCCGCTGGTCTCTTAGCGTCCGCCGTCCTTCCCGGGCCTGACATCCTCCTCATGTTCCTGATACCCGGCCTTGCGGCCGGATACGTAAGCTCCATAGGGATTGTATCTGCCCTTTTTATCGTAGGAACGGCGGCGGCAACGCTTTTTCCCCTTTTCGTCGTCGCGGGTTTTTGGGCAAACGCCGCACAGCTCCTTGTGAACTCAGGCTTTTCACTCTTTCTGGTCATCGCCTCCTGGCGGCGCTGGTCCGGACCTTCCACGTTTCTCATGGGATTTGCCGCTCTCTGCTGCCTCGTTTTCCTGCTTCTCGCCTCAGGAGAAGGGGGCATGGCCTCCAGCTACAACGACCTGGGGGATTTCTTAGCCCGGGAATTCGACGCCGCCCGCCAGCGCGCCGAACGCGAGGGGCTGGGAAACGGACAGGACCTCACCGAGTGGTTCAGGCAGCTCGAAACCCTCGCTTTCTCCTTTTTCCCTGCAGGGTCCTGCATCCTGTTTCTTGTCATCTCTCTGACAAACGTCCTTGCCGCACGTGTTGCGCACGGATTTCGTTTCAAGGACACGGCCCCTGCTCCCATCTTTGGGCCGCCTTTCATGGAGTGGCGGCTTCCTGACGGCCTTGTCTGGGGGATCATCGCGTCCGGAATCGCTGCCATTTTTCTGCCACCGCCCTACTCTCTGGCAGGGAAGAACTCCCTTCTCGTCCTGGGTGCGCTTTATGCCATCCAGGGCCTTTCCATCGTGAAATACGCCTTCGCTCAACTGAACGTACCTGCTGTGGGAAGATGGATCGTCTATCTCTTGATCGGCCTTCTCTGGTATGGTCTATTGCTCCTTGCCCTCGTCGGCATTGCGAACGTCTGGTTCGACCTGAGGGGCTATATCCTCAAGAGACGAGGGACGCCCTCGACGTAATCCATTCATGATCGCACAATCGGAGGTAGTCTGACCCATGGAAATCATTTTGCAGGAAAGCGTCAATAAACTCGGAAAGGCGGGAGACGTGGTAAAGGTCGCCAACGGCTATGCCCGCAACTATCTACTGCCCAAGGGGATAGCCATAGTCGCCGACAGGAAAAACGTCTCGAAACTCGAACGCCAACGGGAGCGGATCCTGGCAAAGGCCGCCAAACTCCTGAAGGACAACGAGGCCCTTGCCGCACAACTCTCCCAGTTGACCCTTGTCATCCCGGTACGCGTCGGGGAAGAGAACAAACTCTATGGATCCGTCACGTCCCTCGACATCTCCGATGCCATCAAGCAAAAGGGCTACGACATCGACCGGAGGAAGATCCTCCTCGATGAGCCCATCAAGACCCTCGGTGTCCACCAAGTCCCCATAAAGCTGGGATCCACCGTGACGGCGACGATCTCCGTGGAGGTGGTCCCCCAGTCCGCCTGAAATGCCCACTCTCTCTCCTAAGGCATCCCAACGGACGATCCCCTACCGCGTCCCCCCACAGAACGTGGAGGCCGAGCAGTGCGTCCTCGGAGGAGCGCTTATAGAAGACGGGGCGCTCGCAAAGGTGGTCGAACACCTTACCCCTGAGGATTTCTACCGGGAAAATCACCGCCACCTCTACTCGGCCATGCTCGATCTCTTTGATCGGGGAGAACCACTCGACCTCATCACCGTCCATAATGCCCTGAAAACAAAGGGGGTTCTCGAAAAGGCCGGGGGAACGGCCTATCTCGCCGAGCTGACAGAGGTAGTGCCTGTCGCATCCAATATCGTTCATTATGCGCGGATCGTACGTGACAAGGCCGTACTCCGCCGTCTGATAGAAAAGGCCTCAGAAATCGCATCTTTCTGCTTCGAGGAATCGGGGGAGGTGGAAGACATCCTCGAGGCGGCCGAATCCTCTATCTTCGAGATCTCCCAGGCAAAGATCACCCGGTCCTTCTCGCCTATTAAGGGCGTTCTCAGCCAGAGCATCCGCACCATCACCTCCCTGTGCGAAAGGAAGGAACTCGTCACAGGCGTCCCTTCCGGATTCACTGAGCTCGACCGGATGACCGCGGGTTTCCAGCCTTCCGACCTCATCATCATAGCCGGCAGGCCAAGCATGGGGAAAACGGCCCTTGCGCTCAACATCGCCCAGAACGCCGCCATTTCCCACAAGACGCCGGTCGCCATCTTTTCCCTCGAGATGTCTAAGGAACAGCTTGCACTCAGGATGCTCTGCTCCGAGGCCCAGGTCGACATGCAGCACGTGAGAACGGGCTTCGTGAGCGACCACGACTGGCCAAGGCTCTACAACGCAGCCAACCTCCTGTCCGAGGCCCCCATCTATATCGACGACACGCCCGCCCAGTCCGTGCTCGACATGCGCGCCAAGGCCAGGCGTCTCAAGAGTGAATCCAGCGGTCTCGGCCTCGTCATCGTGGACTATCTCCAGCTCATGAAGGGCAGGGGGCGGAACGAATCCCGCGAACAAGAGATCTCGGAGATCTCCCGGTCCCTCAAGGCCATGGCCAAAGAGCTCCACGTCCCGGTGATCGCCCTCTCCCAGCTCAACCGCAAGGTGGAGGACCGGCCCCACAAAAGGCCCCAGATGTCAGATCTGCGGGAATCCGGAGCCATCGAACAGGATGCCGATGTCATCGCCTTCATCTACCGGGACGAGGTCTATAACCGGGCCGAGGACAACCCCAACAAGGGCATCGCCGAAATCATCGTGGGAAAGCAGAGAAATGGCCCGACAGGCCTTGTGCGGCTGGCCTTCGTGTCCAGATACTCGACCTTCGGGAACCTGGAAGAGGACCGGGACGCATCCTGATTCACGATCACACTGCGAAAACCTCAAAATATGATCCCGCTCAAAAAGCCCGAGATGCAAGGTGCAAAATTTTCCAGAAATGAGAAGGGCGAATCACGATTCGCCCTTCTACAGCGTACACCGCATGGGCTGGAAGATTGAAGCAACACCGCGAGAATCGGGTTTTTTCAGCGGGATCATTCACGTGATGACAGAAGGCGCATTCCTGCCTGTGAAATCCTCGATCCTGGCGATTCTGCCCGCGTAATCCGCCAGATCCGCCAGGGCCGCCTGGGTATCACCGTCCTGCCGGGCCGGATCCTCCTCAAGGGTCTCGAGGTAGACGCGAAGCGTGGCACCTTCGGTCCCGGTTCCTGACAAACGAAAAACGATCCTCGAGCCACGGTCACCGACGATCCTCACCCCCTGCATCGTTGTGACGGATCCGTCCACAGGGTCCGTGTAGGCAAAATCGTCAGCCAGAACGACCCGTTCCAGTCCGATGGAAGCGCCCAAAAGGGCCGCAAGCCGACCCCGAAGGGCGTCCATCAGTTCACGGGCCCGGTCCGCGTCAATACCCTCATAATCGTGTCGGGAGTAATAATTTCTCCCGAACCGCCTCCAGTGTCCCCGGACGACACCTTCCACTGATTCCCCCCGGGCTGCCAGGAGGTCCAGCCAGAAAAGCACGGCCCACAGTCCGTCTTTTTCCCTCACATGGTCGGAACCCGTTCCGAAACTCTCCTCTCCGCACAGGGTGACCATGCCGGCATCCAGGAGATTCCCGAAATATTTCCAGCCGGTCGGCGTCTCGTGGCACGGAATCTTCAGAAAGGCAGCGACACGGTCCACGGCCCTACTCGTCGGCATGGAACGGGCGACCCCCTTGAGCCCTTGTGCATACGCCGGAACAAGCCTGGCGTTTGCCGCAAGGACCGCAAGGCTGTCGCTCGGGGTGACGAAAAACCTTTGGCCGAGGACCATGTTCCTGTCACCGTCTCCGTCAGAGGCCGCCCCGAAGTCCGGGGCGTCTTCGGACCACATGACCTGGACGAGATCGTGCGCATAAACGAGGTTCGGATCCGGATGTCCCCCTCCGAAATCCGGAAGCGGAATCCCGTTTCGAACCGTTCCCCTGGGGGCGCCGAGCCTCTCTTCGAGGATCTGCCGGGCATAGGGGCCGGTGACGGCATGCATGGCGTCATAGATCATGTGAAAGCGTCCGGACGAAAAAAGCCTCGAGATACGATCGAAGTCAAAGAGACGCTCCATGAGCCGGGCGTAATCAGCTACGGGGTCCATGACCTCGATCTCTGTCTCCCCGAACGTATGCCTTCCGAGGGAATCCATGACAATCTCCGGGATATGGGCGATCCGGTAAGAGTCGAGTTCCCGGGTCCGCTGATAAATGGCCTCCGTAACCCGTTCAGGGGCCGGCCCGCCGTTTTCCGTGTTGAACTTGACGCCGAAATCTCCATTCGGCCCCCCTGGGTTGTGGCTTGCGGAAAGGATGATCCCGCCGTCAAGACCGTATTTTCTGATGATGCAGGAGGCGGCAGGGGTCGAAAGGATGCCTTCCCGCCCCACAAGGACCTTTTTGAGACCGTTGGCAACCGCCATTTTCAGAATGGTCTGGATGGCCTCCCGGTTGTAGTAACGTCCGTCTCCACCGATGACAAGGGTCTTTCTCCGCGCCTGCATCACGTCAAAGACGGCCTGTATGAAGGTCTCGAGGTAGTGAGGCCTCTTGAAAACGGCCACCTTTTTCCTCAGACCGGATGTTCCAGGCCGCTGATCAGTAAAGGGAACAACGTCGATTACTGAGATCTTCATCGTGGCAGAACCTCCCGTCGTGATATGGATATGTCTATCAATCATAGTGGCAGAGCTGGGGCGAGGAAAAGGGGTAAGGACTGAAAGTCTTTCGGCATTTTTTCTTTCGTCCACTTCTGCCGATAAAAACAAAGAAGGGCAAAATCATGGAAACGATCTCTGCGCGCTCCGGAGAACCGCCCGGACAGACCGATTCGATTCCGAAACGGCCGAGGATCCTGATCGTCGATGACGACCGAAGCCTTCGGGAATTTCTCGAGATCCTCCTCGCCAAGGACGGGTACAAGGTGGTATCGGCCACGGACGGTCGTCATGCCCTGGAGATCCTTGCCGCAGAAAGGATCTCATTGGTCCTGAGCGACATTCGAATGCCGGGCATGGACGGGGTAACGCTCCTGAAGGAGATCAAGCGGGAAAAACCATCCCTTCCCGTGATCCTCATCACGGCCTTCGCCTCCTTGGACACTGCGGTGGCGGCCATGCGGGAAGGGGCATGGGACTACATCACCAAACCCTTCCGCATCGATGAGCTCAGGAAAGTGGTCCAGAAGGCCCTGGACAACCGCTCCCCCCTCTCCCTGGATGAATGTACGGAAAAGGAAAAGGTCCACAGGCTCGATGCCATGGTGGCGCGGAGCCCGGCCATGCTCAAGATCTTCCATCTCATCCCCAGAATTGCATCCAGTCCGTCGAGTGTCCTTATCTCCGGGGAGAGCGGGACCGGCAAGGAGCTCGTGGCCCGGGCGATCCACAATTCGGGCTGCCGCAGGGACAGGCCCTTTGTTGTGGTCAACTGCGGAGGGATCCCAGATCAGCTCCTCGAAAGCGAACTCTTCGGGTACCGGAAAGGGGCGTTCACCGGCGCCGAGCGGGACAAGACAGGGCTCTTTACCAAGGCAAACGGTGGATCCATCTTTCTCGACGAGATCGGAGAACTCCCACTGACACTCCAGGTGAAACTCCTGAGGATCGTCCAGCAAAAGACATTCACACCCCTTGGAGGGACCCAGGAGATTGATGTAGATGCAAGGATCATAGCGGCGACCAACCGCGATCTCGAGGAAGAGGTCATGGCCGGCCGTTTTCGCGAGGACCTCTTCTACCGCCTGAACGTAATCCACATCTCCGTGCCCGCCCTTCGTGAACGCCCAGAGGACATCCCCCTCCTCGTCCAGTACTTCCTCGACAGGTTCGCAGCAAAAAGCGGAAAGGAGGTCCAGGCCATATCGAGCTTTGCACTGGAGGCCCTCCTGTCCTATACCTTTCCGGGCAATGTGCGGGAACTCGAAAACATCATCGAACGGAGTGTGGCCCTCTCCTCCTCGAGCCTCATCCTCCCGGAGAGCCTCTCACTTGCCAGATTCAAGACCCAGGCGGAATCCGCAAAGGGGCCGGCCATCCCCGCCCCGGACATCCCCCCAGAGGGTCTCGACCTCGAGACCTATCTCGCCGACATGGAAAAGGATCTCCTCTTAAAGGCCCTGGAACGGACAGGTGGTTCAAAAAACGAGGCAGCAGCCCTGCTCGGCCTCAATTTTCGTTCCTTCCGCTACAGGCTAGCCAAACATGGGCTCTGAGACCCTTGCGGAAAGGCCTTTTTACTGGATCCTGGCCGGCCGCTTCGTCCTGATCCTCGTCCTTTTCAGCGGGGCCTATTTCTTGTCCTCAGGCACAATCGAGGCCTTTGACAAATGGCGTTTCGCCCTCGTCGTCGCCGGGATCATCATCGCAACCCTTCTCTCCCTCCTCTGGCGGGTCATGGGCATCCTCAAACATGGTCTCGTTATGACCCAGGCCTTTCTCGACGTGGGGATCGTGGGCCTGGCCGTCTATTGGTCCGGAGGAATCACAAGTCCTTTTGCATATCTCTATCCGGCAGTCATCATCTCGGCCTGCTTTCTGGACGGACGGCGCGGGGGGACCCTGGCCTTGATCCTCTCCACCGCGAGTTACGCCTTCGCATGCTGGGCCGCCTCCCACCCTGCCATCCCGCTGCGCGAGTTCCTCTTCACCTTTTTCGTCAACATGGCGGCGTTCGCCGTCACCGCCTCCCTGGGGATCCTGCTCGCGCGCCGCATCCACGAGGCGGAATCACGCCTGGCCACGGCCGAAGAGAACCTCAGGAGGATCGAAAAACTCCATCGGTACCTGGTGAACAGCATCAAATCCGGACTTCTGACCATTGATGAAAAAGGAACGATCCTGAGCTTCAACTCTGCGGCCCATAAGCTCCTTGGAATGACATCAAAGGACATCACAGGACAAGACATCGTGGCCGTATGGCCGGAATCCCGCGAGGTCGTCGCCCGTCTTGCCAAGAACGAAGAGACGGAAAGGCTGGAACTGCCTTTTGGTGAGATATCCGCCAAAAGGTGCTTCGGGATCTCGGCCTTTCCCCTCCGGGACGACAGGAACGGCATGCTCGGACACGGGATCATATTCCAGGACATCACCCAGGCCAAGGAAGAGGAGGCCCGCAGGGAGAGGATCGGACGCCTCGCCGCCCTCGGGGAGATGGCCGCGGGACTTGCGCACGAGATTCGAAACCCGCTCGCCTCCATATCCGGGGCCTCCCAGCTCCTTTCCGAGTCGGAACTCGTCCTGCCAGGCGGAGAAAACCTCTTGGCCATCATCCTCCGTGAGGCCAGCCACTTAAACGACCTCACCCACTCCTTTCTCCTCTATGCAAGGCCCGAGACCCGGCCCCCAGAAAGTTTCGAGCTGGACGGCCTTATCGAAACCATCGTAAGCGGCATGAAACGCCGAAAGGACCTTCCCGTGGCACACATCACCGTCGCGACCCCGCCTGGCCTTCGATGCCACGGAGATCGCTTCCGATTCCGCCAGATACTCGAAAACCTCCTCACAAACGCCCATCAGGCCCTTCCTTCCGAGGGCGGCAAGATATCCGTGTCAGGGAGGATCCAGGCCGGGTCTATCGTCCTCACCGTGGAGGACACGGGCACAGGCATTGCCGATGAGGACCTCCCCAAGGTCTTCAACCCCTTTTTTACCTCTCGACCCGATGGCACCGGCCTTGGACTCGCCATCGTCCATCAGCTCGTCACGTCCATTGGAGGTGATATCGCCATCTCTTCCCGAAAAGGCCAAGGGACCCGGTGCACCCTCACCTTTCCGTCCCGGTGCTTTGGCTTCGACGGGCGGAAAGGCGCCCCTTTCCATTGACAGGCCGCTGGATTGGGTGCTACGAATAAAGCTGAATCTGTAAGCGGACGGCCGGGACTTTTTCGGCTCTTCGTCATTTCGTGTGGAATTTGATCGGTTTCCAGTGCGCAGTTGCATACCGCCTCGTCATTCCGGCGGAGGCCGGAATCCAGTATAGAACGTGAATTATGAAGCCGTGCGTCTATCTT
>DIFG01000043.1:0-1327 GCA_002419025.1 Deltaproteobacteria bacterium UBA5754
ACCCCCTCCCCACCTTTTATCCATTTATCCATTAGCGCTGAATCATACCGGGAATGACCTGGATGCAAACAGCGGGTACATTCCGCCCATGCAGTTGCCAAATCCCCGCCTCCTCGTCATGTTCCCGCTCGGTTTTTCCTCGGGGCTTCCCCTTGCCCTCACAAGCGGGACCCTTCAGGCTTGGCTCGCCGTCTCGGGCGCGGACATGTCCACCATCGGGCTCTTCTCCCTCGTGGGTCTGCCCTACACGGTGAAATTCCTCTGGTCCCCCATCATCGACCGGTTTGTCCCCCTGGGTCTCGGAAGAAGAAGGGGCTGGATCCTCGCCTTTCAGGTCCTCCTCGTCATCGGGATCTGCGCCATGGCGGCAGCGGGCGCGGGCCTTCCCCTTCTTTCTGCCGGCCTCGCCCTTCTCGTGGCCTTTTCCTCGGCCTCCCAGGACGTGGCTATCGACGCCTACCGGACGGACGTCCTGAGGGCGCCGGAACGTGGGCTTGGGGTTGCGGTCTCGGTCACGGGCTATCGGACCGCCATGCTCGTCTCAGGGGCCCTTGCCCTCGTTCTCGCTGACCGAATGGGATTTGAGGCCACATACCTCCTCATGGCCGGGGCCCTCGCCCTCGCCATCCCGGCGGCCGTCTTCGGCCCGGAACCAGAGAGATCGGCCTCCCCTCCCCGGGACCTCGCCGAGGCAGTGACCGGACCGCTCCGGGATCTCGTCACGCGCAAGGGCGCCTTCGCCCTCCTCGCCCTCGTCGTCCTCTACAAGCTCGGGGACGCCTTCGCCGGGACCCTCACCACGGCCTTTCTCATTCGGGGCGCCGGCTTCACCCCGACCGACGTGGGCGCCGTCACCAAGGGCTTCGGGCTCATCGCCACCATCGGAGGGGCCTTTATCGGCGGGGGGATCATGGCCCGCATCGGCCTTTTCCATTCCCTCCTCCTCTTCGGGATCCTCCAGGCGGTCTCGAACCTGGGATTCTTCGCCCTTTCCCTTGCCGGGCGGGACTATCCCCTCATGATCGCATCAATCGGTTTCGAGAACATCTCGGGAGGCATGGGAACGGCATCCTTTATGGCCTTTCTCATGTCACTTTGCAACCACCGATACTCCGCGACCCAGTACGCCCTACTTTCGGCCCTCGCGGCCGTGGGGAGGGTCTTCGTGGGACCGCCTTCGGGCTACCTCGTGGAGGCCGTGGGGTGGCCGGTCTTCTTCCTACTCACCACCCTGGCGGCCTTGCCGGGGCTCGCCCTACTCGTGCGGATGCGGAATGCGGTCGGCAAGGCCGGCGCTCCTGCTTAGGCGTTAAGCAAAAATAACTTG
>DIFG01000043.1:1401-29900 GCA_002419025.1 Deltaproteobacteria bacterium UBA5754
TTGAAAACACTGGATTCCAGCCTTCGCCGGAATGACGCCAAATTGGAATTTTCGATTTTTTACGAGACCATCATCTTTGGCCGCAGCTCAATCACAAAATCCTCACCGTAGCCCTACTACGCCTGCGGTTTTGCTCAATCGCTGCGCCCAAATCTGACTCAAATCTGAGCGCAATTTTGTCCAACTTATTTTCGCTTAGCGCCTTAAGCGGCCCTGGGCCTCCTCGATGACCTTGGCCGTGGTCCTCAGCTCGTGCCTGAGCTGGCGGGTCAGGAGCAGATGGGCCGGGGGAGCGAGACCAGTAAAGAAAAAGACCGGCTCAGGCATGGCATAGACCACGATTCCCGGCGTCTCTTCAGCCTCCCATAGGCGGGCCACGTGGTCGCTCAGGGTGATGATTGCGGCATAACGCCGGAGGGAGGCCGGAATCTCTTCCAGGTTGGCGAAGGCCGCATGGTGGTGGTAGGCGACAAGGGTGCTGATCTGCTCAGGAAGCCCCCAATGCGTCGCGAGCAGGAGGCCGATGCGGCAGTGATCCATACCGTACGTCGCGATCTCCCCGAGTATGGGAGGCCCATCGTTGGCCACCCGTGCTTCCGGATCAATACCTTTCAGAAAAAACTTTCCCACGTCGTGAAAAAGGGCGCTGGTGATAGTGACTGGTGCGAGCGGATCCCCTGCCAGCCCCATGCCGAGAAGGATGTGACGGGCGCAGGCCGCTGTGAAGGCGGAATGCCTCCAAAGTGCGAGAAGCTCCTCCTGCCTGATGGTCATGACATGCCGAAGAGACCGGTCCGCCATGAGCTGGTTGGCGATGAGCCAGATCTGATTGAACCCGAGATAGGTGACGGCATGGGGAAGGGATTTGACCCCGCTCCGACCGAAGGCCGGGGAGTTGGCAGCGCGGAGGATCATGGCCGATAGGACCGGATCCGTAGAGGCATATTCCGCGACCTTTCTCGCTCCGGTCTCCGGGTCCTGAAGAAGGGTGGAGAGCTCGACGACAGCGCTCGGGATATCGTATGTCTCCTCGATGAGGTCCATGACGACCTTGTCCACGTCAGTCATCTCCCGCATGGGATTAGGGGCTTCTATGCCAGCGCACGCAATCTCGACGACTTGGGGGGCCTGAGACGCCTTCGCCTTGGACGCGCCTGCGGCCTGCGCTGAGAGGCGAGGGGCCATCCCGCGTCCGGCCGTCTGCGGACGCACGGCCCCGGCGCCTGAGGCCGTGGAGCCTCCTCGCGTTACAAACAACAGGATGACTGCGGCGAAAACCGCCACAATGCCGGCAAGGATCAGGAAAAAGGACTGGGACACGGGCTCGGCGGCTCCATGTTACAGGGCATAGTCGCGCATCTTAAGAGAAGAATGCTCTCTCCTGCCTATCGGACGAACGGCCGCATCCCTGAAATGTCCTGTTTTCCAGGGTCAAGGGATCTCCAGACGGCCGGAAGGGTATCTGCGATTTCACCGGCAAGATACCCGAACGGCCCCTTTTCGGCGGCAAGGATGTCTCCGGCCCGGCCGTGGACAAAGACCGCAAGGCGCGCCGCGTCCCATGGTCCATAGCCTTGGGCGATGAGGGAGCCGAGGAGGCCGGTGAGGACGTCTCCCATGCCTCCCGCGGCCATTCCCGGGTTTCCGCTCGAGTTGACGGAGATCCGTCCGTCAGGGGCCGCGACAATGGTCCGGGCGCCCTTCAGGACCACCACGGCGCCCGATCCCCGTGCAGCTGTGCGCGCAGCCTCTGCCCTGTCCGCCTCCACCTCCGGGGTCGTTACCCCGAGTAGCCGGGCCATCTCCCCCGGATGGGGGGTGAGGACACGGGCATGCCCGGATGCAGAGACGAGAGCCAGGTCCTGACCCACAGCAGTCAAGGCGTCTGCATCCACGACCAGGGAAAGAGGCGCCTCGGCCATGAAACGGCGGGCGAGCTCCCGGGTCTCCTCATGAAGACCGATTCCTGGGCCCATGGCCACGGCCCGTTTCCTGTCCATTAGCCAGAGGAGCCGTTCAAGACCGGAGAGGGAGGCCGTCCCCGCCCCGGTCTCCGGAAGGCCTTCGGTCATGGCCTCGGTGAGTTTGGCGGCAAGGACCGGTTGGACCCCTTCGGGGCAGGCTACTGTCACGAGCCCGGCCCCGGCACGGATAGCCCCGAGGGCCGCGAGTGTTGCGGCGCCGGACTTGCCCCGGGAGCCGGCAAGGATGAGAAGGTGACCGAATTGGCCTTTGTGGCCCGTCTCCGGCCGGGGCCTGAGGAGTCTGGAGACCGTCCCTTCCCCGAGAAACTCGGCCCGAATCCCCATTTCATCAACGAGGCAGCGGGGAATCCCTATATCCACAACACAGACCTCGCCGGCATGGGCTGCGCCCGGATGGAGGGCAAGGCCCAGTTTCATAGCCCCGAAGGTGGCGGTGACCGCAGCAGTGACGGCGCATCCGAGGACCTCGCCCGTGTCCGAGGAGATGCCGGAGGGCATGTCGACCGAGACGACCGGCGCGGACGCGTCGTTTACGAGCCTGATGGCAGAGGCGAACCTCCCTGCGACCTCCCTGGCGAGCCCGGTCCCGAAGAGGGCGTCCACGATGACCCCGGCGTGGACGAACCGTGCGAAGTGCTCCCGGACCGCCTCCTCTGAGAGGCATTCGGCCATGGGAAGACCCAGGCGCCGGGCGATCGCGAGGTTGGTGAGGGCGTCCCCACTGTAGGCCTCTTCCTTCGAAAAAACGAGGATGGAGACCCTCACGCCCGCTTCGGCGAGATGCCGGGCCGCGACGAAGCCGTCCCCGCCGTTGTTGCCAGGACCGGCAAGGACCAGAACCCCCTTGTGGACCCTCTCTGGAAAATCGTTCCGGACGATCTCAGCCACGGCCCTGCCCGCGTTTTCCATAAGAACCATGCCGGGGATCCCCACTTCTTCGATGGTCTGTCTGTCAAGTTCCCGCATCTCGGAAGCAGTGACGAGTTTCATGGTAAGCACCTCCACGTGGTCATTCGGACAAGGACCGGACCGCCGATCCATTCGTCCCTGGATCTTCGTACCATGCGGGTTTCCATGAGCAAAGTGCGCGTGGTAAATTGTATCCCACCATGAGATTCCGTCCCTGCATAGACCTCCACGGCGGCAAGGTGAAGCAGATCGTGGGCTCCACCCTAAACGACCATGACCCGAAAGGCCTCAAGGAAAACTTCGTCTCCGAACTCCCGCCCGCCCATTACGCAGGGCTTTTTCGCCGGGACGGCCTTGCCGGAGGTCATGTCATAATGCTCGGACCGGGGAACGAGGAGGCGGCCATGGAGGCCCTTGCCGCCTGGCCCGGTGCGTTCCACGTGGGGGGCGGGATCACCATCGAGAACGCCCATTCCTGGCTCGAACAAGGGGCCGGCAAGGTCATCGTCACTTCGTACGTCTTCGCGGATGGCCTCCTGCACGAGGAGCGGCTCACCGCCCTTTCCCGGCACGTAGGCAAAAATCACCTCGTCCTGGATCTGAGCTGCAGGCGCGGTCCCTCAGGGTATCACATCGTTACGGACCGGTGGCAGAAATTCACGGACATGGTGATCTCGCCCGCGACCCTTGAGTATCTTGCTGGATACTGCGACGAGTTCCTCGTCCATGGGGCGGACGTGGAAGGAAAATGCCTGGGTGTGGAGAAACCCCTCGTCGTCCTCCTCGGGGAGGCCGCGCCCGTCCCCACCACCTATGCCGGCGGAATCGCTACAATGGATGACGTGGAACTTGTGCGGGAACTCGGCCGAGACCGTCTCGACATCACGGTGGGAAGCGCCCTCGACATCTTCGGAGGGACGGGCATCCGATACGACGAGCTTGTGGCTTACCTTGCGTAGAAGAGGTCCCAGAAGATGGCCGCCAGAGAAAACACGGTGATGACGAGGTAATTCCAGAGTTCCTTCGAGGCGGAAAGGCTCGCTACGAGGTACCGGAGGGCCTGGCGGTCCGCTGCCCCGAGGCCCCTCTCGCTCTCGAGCTTCTCAAGGAGACGAAACTCGGCTATTAGGCGTCGTCTCCTCTGGGCGATGAACGACCGAAATAGGAAAAATGCCATGTTCCCCACAACCCCGATGTACCAGAAGAGGCGTATGAGCTCGGGCCTGTAGGCCTTTGCGATCAGGATGAGACGGAGTGAGATGGCGCCCGTGAGCCCGATGGCGAATGCGACCCAGGGCACCCATGCAGGAAGGCGGGTGGGCACCCGGGAGGAGCGGAGGGATTCGCAGCGGGATGACGGTTCGCGCAAGGACATGACGAGAAGAGATTCTATCGGAGTAGGTGACGGAACACAACGCAGAGGGCCCCTGCGAAGCCCGAAAAGGCAGGCCGCATTGCGCCCATTCTGCCCGCATGCCAGGAGGTCCGGATAGTTCGTGGATTCCGGTAAACACATCCCCAGAGATCTGGTCCAGACCCTCTCCCGCATGACCGACCCCATCGCGGTCCACGACGACCGGACGTGCCTTTTCGCAAACCCCGCGCTCCTCGAGCTTTTTGGATACGTCCGGGAGGAGGATCTCGTGGGCCTCCCCATGGGCGAGATCCTATCCCCGTGGCCGGCCGGCCCGCCGAGGCTCGGAAGACGGCAGGCCATCGGGAGACGAAAGACCAATCCCCCCCTGGACCTGGACGTCATGACCCTTCCCTGCCTCGCAGACGGAAACATCCTTTACCAGTGCGTACTTCGAAACGTCACCGAGCTTCGGACATGGGAGGACAAGCTCCTCCAGGCGGAACGCCTCGCGGCCATGGGCAAGGTGGCGGGCGAGATCGCCCACGAGATCAACAACCCTCTTGGCGGGATCCTCCTCTATGCAAACCTCATCCGCGAGGACATCCCGGCCGATACCCCGGCCGGGGCCAATCTCGAGAAGATCATAAAACTCGCCACGCGCTGCCGGATCATCGCCAAAGGACTCCTGAACTTCAGCCGTTCCCCTGCCGAGGCCTTTGCCCATGTAGACCTCAACCAGGTAATCAGGGAGATGTTCTCCATGGTGGAAGACCACCGCATGTTCAGAGAGGTCATCGTAGAGATGCGGCTCGCTGGTGATCTACCCCACCTCATGGCAGACCCGGGCCAGATGGAGCAGATGGTCCTGAACCTCGTCACGAACGCAGGAGAGGCCATCCAGGGTGCCGGGCACGTCCTGATCGAGACGCGATTCTTAAATACGCCCGCGCCGACCGTGGTTTTTTCGGTCCAGGACACGGGGCCGGGGATCCCGGACGAGGTCCTCCCCCGCATATTCGAGCCCTTTTTCACGACCAAACGGCCAGGCAAGGGAACAGGACTCGGGCTCGCCATCACACATGGAATCGTCCAGCGCCATGGGGGCAGGATCTCCGTCAGGAGCGTTCGTGGAAAAGGCACGATGTTCGAGGTATCCTTGCCCGTCGGAAGGGGACGCTGACAGAATGACCGCTGGCAGGATACTCATAGTCGACGATGACGCTGCCATACGGGACGGTTCGTCCCAGGCCCTCGTCCGCCAGGGACACGAAGTCCTCCAGGCCGCAACCGGCCGGGAGGCCCTCTCCTTCCTTGACCGCTCCGAATTCGACCTCGTGTTCCTGGACCTCAAGCTTCCGGACATCAACGGCCTCGACCTCCTGAGGACCATCCGGGAACGGGACCCCCTCGTCCAGATCGTCATGATAACGGCCTATGGAACCATCCAGAACGCGGTGGAGGCCATGCGCCTCGGGGCCAATGACTTCCTCTCCAAGCCCTTTGCCCCAGACGAGCTCCGACTCGTGACCGACCGGGTCCTCAGGGCCCGCCGCCTCACCCGGGAAAACCTCTTTCTTCGTGAGGAACTCCGCAGAAAGGAAGGGGAGACCGTCATCATCCATGGATCAAGGGCCATGGCCACCCTCCTCGAGCAGGCGGACCGGGCGGCCCCCACGGACAGTACCCTCCTCATCACCGGCGAGAGCGGAACGGGCAAGGGCCTCCTTGCCCGCCGCATCCATGAAAGGAGCACAAGGCGGGAAAACCCGTTCGTTGCCGTGGACTGCTCCACCCTCGTCCCCACCCTTTTCGAAAGCGAGCTCTTCGGGCATGTAAAGGGGGCCTTTACCGGGGCCACGGCCAATAAGATGGGGAAATTCGAACTCGCCAGCGGCGGCACCCTCTTTCTCGACGAGATCGGGAACGTGAGCCTCGACCTTCAGGCCAAGCTCCTCAAGGTGGTGGAGGAAAAGGTCATCTGCCGGGTGGGAAGCACGCGCCAGACAAAGGTGGACACGCGCATCATCGCAGCCACCAACCAGGACCTCAGGCAGGCGGCCCGGGAAGGACGCTTTCGGGAAGATCTCTACTTCCGTCTGAACGTGGTCTCCCTCCACATCCCCCCCTTAAGGGAGCGGAGGGAGGACATCCCTCTCCTCGTTCGGCATTTCCTTGGGAGATTCTCGGCGAAGCACGGAAGGCCCGGCCTCGTCCCCTCCGCCGGGCTTCTCTCCCGCCTTAATGCCTACGCATGGCCGGGCAACGTCCGGGAACTCGAAAACACCATGGAAAGGCTCGTGATTTTCTCGAGCGGCTCCACCATCACCGAAGAGGACCTTGAGCTTGCCGGCATCCCAGGCGGAGCGCCTGCCGAGGCAAAGGAGACCCGCAAGACCCCTCCGGAGTCCATGCTCACGTTCGAGCTCATTCCTCTTGAGGACGTGGAGCGCGACTACGTGGCCCGAGTCATCCGCGAGGTCGGAGGAAACCGCACCGAGGCGGCGTCCATCCTGGGCATAGACAGAAAGACCCTGCGGCTGAAGCTCCGGCGCTGGGGCATGGAGGACATGTGAAGATCGCCACCTTCAACACCAATTCCATCCGTTCCCGTCTCCCAATCGTGATCCCCTGGCTTCGGGAAAAGGCCGTGGACATCCTCTGCATGCAGGAAACAAAGGTCACGGACGACCAGTTTCCCGCGGCTGCATTCCATGAGATCGGCTACCAGACCGCCTTCCGCGGGCAGAAGTCCTACAACGGAGTTGCTATCGCCTCCAGTCTCCCCATTGAGAACGTGGCCTTCGGACTCGGAGATGGCGAGGACTCGGCGGAAGACCAGGCCCGGCTCATCCGCTGCACGATATCAGGCATCCGAATCCTCAACGCCTACGCCCCGCAGGGAAAGGCCATGGACCACCCTGCATTCCGTTACAAGATCGAGTGGTTCGCCCGCCTTCGCCGCCTCTGCGAACAAAACTACAGCCCTGATGAACACGTTCTCCTCTGCGGGGACCTAAACGTCGCCCCTGAACCGCGGGACGTCTACGCCCCAGATGAACTGGAGGGCCATGTCTGCTACAACGAGGAGGCAAGAGCCGCCCTTCGCAGGGTGATGGACTGGGGGCTCGTGGACGTGTTCCGCATGTTTCACCCCGAAAAGGATCTCTACACCTTCTACGACTACCGGGTCCCCAATGCGATCAAACGCCGCATGGGCTGGCGAATCGACCACATTCTTGCCACACGGACACTCGCAGATCGGGCCTTGAGCGCCGAGATCGACATGGCTCCCAGACTTGCGGAAAGGCCTTCGGATCATACCTTTCTCGTGGCTGAATTCTCCTGAGCCGAAAAGCGGCATCAGGCCTCAATCCCCTTGGGGATCGCTATTGTGATCCTCGTCCAGCCGCCGGGCTCGCTCGCGATCCCGACCGTGCCCCCGTGGAGCCTCACGATCTCCCGGACGATGGAAAGTCCGAGGCCTGCCCCCCCGTACCCGGTGGCGCGGGACCTCTCCACCCGGTAGAACTGCTCAAAGACCTTCTCCAGATCCTCCTTCGGGATGCCGAGGCCCGTGTTCGAGAGCGAAATTTTTATGGATGCGCCTTCAGCCGTCATCCAGAGGCGGATGAGACCACCCTTTTCATTGTACTTGACGGCGTTATCCAGGATGTTTATGAGCATCCTCCGGATCCGGTCCCTGTCTCCATGGATGGTCAATTCATCCGGGATCTCCATTTCGAGTCGGATCTCCTCCCGTTCCATGACGGGCGCCATGTCATCCAGCACGGAAAGGGCCAGGGCCGAAAGATCGAAGGTCTCCTTTTTGAGGGACGGGTTCGCCTCGAGGACAGAGAGTTCCATAAGGGACCTCACGAGTCGGTCCATCCTCAAAAGATTGCGCCCCTGGGATTCGAGCCTCTTCTGAAAGGCCTCGGGTAGGTCGGTCCTCAGGGCGGCCTCCTCGAAAAAGAGCCTCAGCATGGCGATTGGGCTCTTGAGTTCGTGTGATGCGTCGGCGAGGAACCGCTTCTGGCGGGCAAAGGAGAGCTGGATGCGGTCGAACATGTGGTTCAGGCACTCGGAAAGCTCGTAGATCTCGTCCCGGGTCTTTCCAAGGGGGATCCTTTTGTCCAGGGTCTTTTCCGTGATCTCGCGGGCAAGCCTGTTGATGGCCGCTATGGGTTCAACGATCCTTCCCGCGAGGACGTAGCTCAGATAGACGAGGAGCCCGGTCGAGACGAGGAGGCCTATGGCAAAGGCAACGACAAGGTCCAGGATCTCATCCTCGAGTTCATCCATGGGGCCCGCAACCTGCACCCAGTGGGGTGCGCCTGAGATATCCCGTTCGAAGACCCGGGTCCGGAACCAGACGCGTTTCGGACCTGCAGCCCCTTTTCCAGGCAGATCGATCTTGGCCATGTAGGCCCCCCGGCCGAACTCGAGGGGGAGATCCACGGTCTGGGCGAGCGGGGACTGATAGACCGGCTGCAAATCCCGGTCATAGACCCTGACCCATGGCGCCCAGGCAGCGGTGAAATAGGCATCCAGCCTGGACGAGGCCGCCGCTTGGGGCTGCGCGGACAATTCCTGGGCCACGAACCGTGCCGTTGACTTTATATGATCGTCCAGGATCTCGAAGGGCTGCTCCACCATCTCGATGAAGATCACGAGGGAAAAGACGAGGCTGGTCACAAGGCCTGCCCCCGTGACCCAGAGGGCGATCCTGTGGCGGATCCTCACCTGTCCTGGTCCCTTACTATGTATCCCACGCCGCGGATCGTCTCGATCAGCCTGCCCCGGGCATCCCCGAGCTTCCGGCGCAGATTCTTGATGTGGACATCGATGTAATTGGACATGGTGAAAGGGTCGAATTCGTCACCCCAGACGTGCTCGGCAAGGCTGAATCGGGATACGGCGCGCCCCTTGTTGTAAAGGAGAAACTCCAAGATGGCGAACTCCTTGGGGGTGAGCTGGACCGGGGAGCCCTTGTGCAGCACCTCACGTGTTACGGTGTCAAGCTCGACTGCCCATGCGGAAAGGACAGGAGAGGCGTGTTTGCTCACCCTTCTTAAAAGCGCCCTAACCCGGGCAAGGAGCTCTGCAGAGGAGAAAGGCTTGGCCAGATAGTCGTCCGCGCCAAGATCAAGGCCCTTCACCTTGTCGTCCGTGTCCCCGCGGGCGGTGAGCATGAGCACGGGTGTGGTCATCTTTTCTCTTCGCATCTCCCGGAGAACGGAGAACCCGTCCTGTTTGGGGAGCATTATGTCGAGGATGACGAGATCAAAGGGCTGGACCATGATCCTCTCCATGGCCTTTTCTCCATCCGGGGCGGTCTCAACGTCATATCTCTGGCCCCTCATGATCTCGCCTACCTCATCGAGGATCGTCTTCTCATCGTCCACCAGAAGGATTCGCATCCGGTCCTCCTTGAGGGAACCTTGAAAAATGAGGAATTTCGTCCGAGGGCAAGGCGCGAGGAGGTCAAAAAGTGGAGCATACTCCCTGTATGTGAGCATTTTTGACCGACGAGCAACACAGCCATCGGGCGAAAGGACCATTTTTCAAGGTTCCCTTGACACGATTTTGGTCAATGACCACCCCTGTTTGGCGCCTTCGGACATGTTGAGGCTGTATGAGATCCCTCCGAGCAGACTTATGACATGCCCCCCGTTGGTGCTTTGAAGAGGCTCTCCGGTCAGTGCGCACAATCCGAAAATGGTCAAGGTCCCGACGACAAGAAAAAAAAGGTCGGCGGGAATCAACCCCTTTCTGAAATTCATACATGCCGCTCTGAGAATCAGAAAAAACATGAACGAAACCATCCCAAAACCCAGGATGCCGAACTCAGCAAGGACATTGAAATAGGAATTGTGAAAATGGGGAAACCGTAAGCCCGCGGCCTCGTTCAATCCGCTTGAGTCGATCAGGGCCTCCATTGTACCCGGACCCCACCCGATGAGGGGACGTGCCAGAAACTCCTTCCAGAAAGCGCAAAAAAGCATCCAGTGTTGTCCGATACTGGACCTGAGTAATTCCGATGCATCCGTGGATCCGCCCGAAACGATCAAGACAAGGGATCCAGACTCACTTATCAATCGATTTCTGATCATGTCGTTATAGGCAGACACAAACAGGATAATGGCTGCAAAAAGGCACAATGCCATCCAGTAACATGTTTTCTTTCTGCGATCCCTTGCAAAAAACAGAGAGGCCGCTCCAAAAGACGGGACAGTCATCAAGGTTGCAACCCACGCCGTCCTGCTCTGGGAAAAAAGCAGACATAAGAAAATAATTACAAAAGCGCCCGCCCAGGACAGGAACCGAACGGGAAACAATCCGTCCCGCTCATCTCCCATCCATCGTCGGGCACAGATGATTAGACCCAGCATGAGCATGGCACTCCATGTCCCCAGATTGACAGACGAGTACCCAAAACTCGCACGCATCTGTCCGGACCAAAGGCCGTGCAGTTGTCCAGGCAGATTCACCCAGTCCAGGCGCAGGAACACGCGGATCAGAAAACCGCAAAAAATCAAAAAAACGATTAGTGCGAAAAGCCTGTCCGTCTGTCCGGTTTTCCACGAAGAGATCCAGAAGGCCACGATCAGGATGGAGAAAAAACCCCGGACAGGCCAATTTTTCGCCATGTCGAGGATCTGCCAAGTCAGATGAGGAAACTCGAAGGCCGCAAGAATGCTGATTATGCACGTATACAACAAAAAGGCACAGGAGAGGATCAACAGAGGATCCCCCAAAAATCCTCCCCGTTTTCTGTCCTGTTTCAACAAGAAAAGGCCGGCCATCATCATGATCAGGCCGATATTCGCCTTTGACACATCGAGCAGGGCAAAAAAGGAATAGAGAAGGAGGCCTGAAAACCCCAGCACGTCCGCCGTTGGCCGACCGTCATGAGAATGGATCAAACAGGTCAAAAACCCCCTGGATTCCTTCGCTTCGATCCGCCCCTTGTCATCTGCCATCTTATCTTTCACGAAACGTCACGCGCCCATGGAAATCCGGGCGGCCTGTGCCGATACCACAACGGCCATCATCCCAGACCCATCACATCGAGATATCTTCTCCCGGCGTATTCACATCCGAAACGCGCGGCCCCGGCCGCAAGGACCTCTGGAGGCAGGGGATTATCCAGGGTCTCGATAATGGCCTCGGCCAGGGCCCCTTCGTCACCCACGGGAACCAGCCTGCCGAGACGCCCCCCGTCCAGGATCTCCCTGGGACCGTGCGGGCAATCAGTGGCAACAACGGGCACGCCAAGGGCCAGGGCCTCGGCGAGCACATTGCCGAATGGCTCCTGCCGGGATGCAAGGACAAAAACGGACGACCTCTTCATGAAGGCCCAGGGATTTTCCTGAAAACCGCACAGGTCTACATCCCCATGCACGCCGAGTTCCCCGGCCAGCCGTTCAAGGGCAGTCCGCTCTGGCCCTTCTCCTATGATCATCAATCTGGCCGGGCGGGACTGACGAAGCCCCGCAAAGGCCCGGATCAGGACATCGAAACCCTTCACAGGAACCAGACGACCCACCCCGATTATAATCGGGATGTGCCGATCCTGAAACCACGGGTGTTCGACGTTCCCTGCCACCGATTCCAGAAGCTCGGGGGTGACGACGAGATTGTGGATGACGTGGACCTTGTGTGCAGAGGCTGAACTCAGACGGAGGAACTCGGCGGCCATACCCCGGGATATTGCGATGACACCGTCACATCTCCGGGCGATCCTGCCCAGGAGGATTTTCTTGTTTTCGGAAAGAACACCCCGGAAGCTGGCCCAGACCCTCACGTCCAAACCGGGGACGGCCTTGAGCCACGAGGCTATCTGGCATGCCTTGCTGTCCAATGCAAGGACGCTGCGGGACCCAGCAGAAAGGATGAAGATCAGGAGCTCGAGAAATATCCCGGCCTTCGACGCGCTGCGGAAGAAGTGGAACCCTACCCCTGGCCTTGCCGCCTTCAGGAGAAAATGCCCGGGATCGGGTCTGCGCATGGCGATGGTGACCGCGAGGCCGGACTCCACGAAATAATTCGCCAGACGGCCCATGCTTACGGCCGTGCCCCCGAGATTTCTCCCCGGGTGTTTGCTGACAAGCCCGAAAATGATGATTGGCCGTGGGGATTCGGGCATTTCAGGCGGGATATCCTCTCCACTTGCCCAGACACGAGAAAGGCCCCCTTGCACCGTACATCCTGGCAAGGCTCGTGGACACGATACCCAGTTCATCGTCCGCGGAAAGGCCGTATTTTTTCTCCATAAGTCCGCAGACACCGGGTTTTGTGAGGATGTAATGCGCGTGATCCATAAATCCATATGCCATTGCGAGAAGGGCGGCCTTTAGGGCAATCCTCGCCCCTTCTTCGGTCTCTGCGGTGAGGGTATCGGGATCCCGAAAAAAGATCATGTCGCCATGGATGAGCTGGCCACGGGAAAAGGGGATGGCTTCCCGTGTCCATTTCATGTGTTTCACGCCTGGAAAACGACACCAATGATGGAGTTCACCAAACCCCATGGGAAGAAAACGAAACTGCCGCAAAAACCCGGCGATGTCGCAATAAAGGGGCTGCCCGGCCCTTGTGGGGAAAAACGCCACCTCCGCCCGAACAACAATAAGATCGTTTTCAATGAGTTTTCTGGCGGAGCGAAGGACCTCGAGTTCCAGGCCCTCCACGTCGATTTTCAGAAAACACAGGTCCTTAAGGCCCTGTTTTTCAACGAATTCTCCCAAGGGGACGGTATCTATGGGGATTTTTTTGTCAACCGCTGTATACTGGGTGCGGCAAAACCCATGGCCGACCTCCGAAAGGGGTGCGAGCAGGGAGGAAGCCCCCCGGTGCCGTGTGAGATGGAGGTGCCGACCCCCTCCTTTTTCGCTGAGGGCCACTGGAAAAAAGACAACTTTACGATAAGGTGGGGAGGATTCTGAGGACTTTTCGTTGAGACGACGGCACTCATCGACGTCAGGCTCAAAACAATAAACGTTCACGGCATCCGCAAGGGGCAGAAGGTCTTCGGTCGGCCCGCCCCTCGCCCCTATGTCCATGCAGTTGATCGGGGCGAGATCCTCGAGAAGGATTCCGAAGCCTTTTGATCCGAGAAAATGACCGGTCTTCGACCGCATGGATTTCCGTTGCATCTCACGTCCGAGAAAACTTTTGAACCTTGATGGTCTCGTAAAAAGTCAAAATTTCAATTTGGCGTCATTCCGGCGGAGGCCGGAATCCAGTGTTTTCAATATGTTCTGGATGCCGGATCAAGTCCGGCATGACGAGTCTGGGACTTTTTACGAGACCATCAACCTTGAAAAAGAAAAAAGTATCGGCGGGGGAACATGATATGTCAAGCATCCCGCATGGCCCCGAAGGCATGGAAAGACGGACTGACATAGCCTTTTACGGATTCAGGGGAGGGCCGGGCGGCATCAGCAAGGTCATGCTAAACCTCGTAAACGAGACCTCGATGGCCGGTTTTCACGTGGACGTCCTCCTCCACTCGGACGCCCCGGAGACCTGCGACCTCGACCCGAAGACACGGATTATCCGGCTCGGCAGGGCCCCTGCCCTGGGCCGTTTTTTACCGCTTGCAAGGTATCTTGCATCGAACGGCCCGCGGGTCCTCCTCTCCAACCGGGAATGGGCAAACAGAAACGCGGTGCTTGCACGGATGGCCAGCCGCGCAGGCACCAAACTCGTCTTCAGGGTGGGGAACCCGCCTTCCTCCGGCATAAAAAAGAGAGGCGCGCTGAAAGGATGGCTCAGACGGCTTTCCATAACGGCGACGTACCAAAGGGCCGGCCTTGTCATAGCAAACTCCGGGAAAATTGCCGAGGAGGTCCGTGACATGACAGGGATCGATCCGGCGAGGATCATCCGCATCCCCAACCCGACGGTCGCGGAAGACATCCTGGAGAGGTCCTCCAGGCCAGTATCCCATCGGTGGTTCCATGACAAAGGCCCACCGGTGGTGCTCGCCGTGGGGAGGCTTGCAAAGCAGAAGGACTTTCCGACCCTGCTTGTCGCCATGGGCATCCTGGGGAAGATGTACGGCCTCCACGCAAGACTCATCATACTGGGAGAGGGAAACGAACGCGAAAAACTCGGAGACATGGCCCGGTCCCTGGGGCTCGAAGGCGCGATCGACTTGCCGGGTTTCGTCCCGGACCCATTCCCATACATGGCCCGGGCATCGATCTTTGTCCTGTCATCGGCGTGGGAAGGCTCACCGAACGTCCTCATAGAGGCCCTGGCCGTGGGCGTTCCGGTGGTCTCGACCGACTGCCCGTCCGGCCCGAGGGAGATCCTCCAGGGAGGCAGATACGGACGGCTCGTCCCGGTCGGGGATTCGGAGGCCCTTGCAAGGGCCATGTTCGAGACCATCAAGGCCCCACACCCGCCCGAATTCCTTCGCGAGGCCGCGGAGCCCTTCCGGTCCGCGGCCTGCGTCAGGAAATATCTGGATGCAATGGGAATGGCATGAGCTTCAATCTCCCCAGGATCGCCATCTTTCTTGCAACATCTGGACACAGCGGCGTGGACCGGATCATGAAAAACCTGATCCACGGGCTCGCCGCCGCTCAGGTGCCCGTGGACCTCCTGAGGATAAAGGGCCATGGCCCTCATCTCCCGGAGCTCCCTCCAGGCGCGCGCAGTGTGAGGCTCGGGGTCTCCCACGTCCAGGGGGCGCTACCCGCCCTTACCAAATATCTCAAAAGCGAACGGCCCTTTGCCATACTCTCGGACAAGGACCGGGTGAACCGCACGGCCATCCTCGCCCGCGCCATCTCCAGGTCGCAGACGAAGATCGCCGTCCGTATCGGCACCACCGTATCCGAGAATCTGAGACGAAGGGATCCAATGGACCGCCTTGTGCAGAGGCTTTCCATGCGCCTTCTGTACCCAAGGGCGGACGCGATTCTGGTCCCGTCATCAGGTGCGGCCGAGGATCTTTCCCGGTTCGCCCGCATTCCGCGCGATCGCATAACGGTCGTAAAAAGCCCGATCCTCACTCCGGATTTCGAACAGCTCGCCGGAGAACCGGTCGGACACCCTCTCTTCGCAGAAGACAGGCCCGTAGTCCTCGGGGCGGGCGAACTCTGCTCCAGGAAAGACTTTGCGACCCTCATGCGCGCCTTTGCCATCCTCCTGAAATCAACCCCCGCGCGGCTCATCATCCTGGGAGAGGGAAGGAAGCGCCCAGCCCTCGAGGCCCTGGCAATCGAACTCGGCATCAAGGACGCCGTCTCCATGCCCGGATTCGTCCCCAATCCCTACCCCTTCATGAAAAAGGCCTCGCTGTTCGTGCTCTCATCCACGTGCGAGGGAATGCCCGTGGTCCTCGTCGAGGCCATGGCCGCAGGATGCCCAGTGGTTGCGACGGATTGCCCGAGCGGCCCCCGGGAGGTCCTGGCCGGGGGGAAATACGGGGCGCTCGTTCCGGTCGGGGATCCAGAGGCCCTTGCCGTGGCCATGCGCCGCACCCTGGAGGCCCCCCCAAAGGCCCATATCCTCGCCGAGGCCGCTGCTCACTATTGCGTGGAAGAGGGTGTTCGCACCTATCTCGCGGCCCTGGGATATCCAGCCCATGTCTGAAAGGCCACGCATCGCCGTCTTCACGTCCTTCTCCGGCCTCGGCGGCGTGGAGCGCATGATTGTGAACCTCTGTAACGGCCTCGTGCATCTCGGATGTTGCGTGGATCTCCTCCCCATACGGGACGACGCGCCCCATCTCGCCTCCCTCGATCCAGCAGTCAGGCTCGTCAAACTCCGGGCATCACACGCCATCTCCGCCGTTTTTCCGCTGGCCCGCTACCTGCGGGAAAACCGCCCGGACGGCCTTCTTGCAGCCAAGGACCGGGCGAACCAGACCGCGGTCATGGCGAGTAGGCTCGCCCGCGTGGAGACGCGCGTGGTGACGCGCCTCGGCACCACCATTTCTGCCTCCATAAGCCATCGGGATCCCTTCTCCCGGTTCTTTCGACGTCTCCCGCCGCGCCTCACCTACCGAATGGCTGACGCGGTCGTCGCCGTCTCAAAGGGGGTGGCCCGGGACCTCGCGGCCATGACCGGACTTTGCGAATCCTCCATCACCGTCATACCGAACCCGGTCATCACGCCGGACTTGTTCGACCGCGCGGCCATGCCATCCGGACACCCCTGGATCAAAACCGGGGCCGAGGACCCTGAAAAACCCGTCATCCTCGGCATGGGAAGGCTCACCCGCCAGAAGGACTTTCAGACCCTCGTCCGGGCCTTCGGGATAGTGAAGGCGCATAGACCGTGCAGGCTCATCATCCTTGGCGAGGGCGGGGACAGGCCCAAACTGGAGGCCCTGGCAGCTGACCTGGGCCTCTCCCGTGACGTCTCGCTTCCCGGCTTCGCGGCCAATCCCTATTCATATCTTTCACGGGCATCCCTCTTCGTCCTCTCCTCGGCATGGGAGGGCTCTCCGAATGCCCTGACCGAGGCCCTCGCCCTGGGAGTCCCGGTGGTCTCCACCAACTGCCCGAGCGGACCCCGCGAAATACTTGAAGACGGCACATACGGCCCGATAGTCCCGGTCGGGGACCACAAGGCCCTTGCGAAGGCCATGCTTCGCACCCTGGATGCCCCGCTGGAAAAGGGCCTTCTTCGAAAGGCGGCCAGGGCCTATACCCAGGAAGAGGCGAGCAGGAGGTACCTCGAACTCCTGATCCGCCCCTGATAGCAGGGATCTGTCAAAGTCAAAAGCCTGAATCCGTGGGCCGACGGCCAGGTGTTTGTGGAGTGAGGCGCCCATGGACGGGCGCCGTCGGCAAATCCGCCCCCATGGACGGGGGCTATTTGCCGCGCGGAACAAATATCCCGGCCGTCGGCCCACAGAACCCTCGCTGACTTTGACGGAGCCCTGCCCCTGATAGATCCTGTCAAGGCCTTGAGGGCGATTTCGTGGACATGCCACGCCCTACGCGATAACGCCTTGCCGCCTTTACTATACGCCCAGCCCAATCGGGGGATGCGAGGGCATGAAGATGCGTGTAGGTACCAAAGACGTTCCGATACGTGACCCCATCGGACTTTCCGTCAAAGCCGTGCCCCCTTGCCACACGGCAACTCAGGGAACCCCGAAACCCGTCCAGAAAAACGGGCCTCGAGTAGTGAAACTCGTGCCCTCTGAGCACACAGCCGGCGGAATGAAACGGCGTATCCTCCCTGACCTCGAGGATGCTGTATCCGTGCCCCACCGGTCTTCGGGACAAGACGAAATCGAGACCGAGGGCGCCCACCATGGAATAGGTCTTCCCTTCCCACTGTATGTGCCGTCCAAGATACATGAGCCCTCCGCATTCGGCATAGACAGGGAGTCCATCCTGGATCAGGTCCAGGATGCCTGCCCGAAAGCCCATATTCTCGGAAAGCGGCCCTGCCATGGTCTCGGGAAAACCTCCTCCTATATAAAGGGCATCTATCTCCGGAACGACCGGATCCCGAAGGGAATCCAGAAAGACCAGATCCCCGCCGGCGGAATCCAGTGCCTCCATATTCTCCGGGTAATAGAACTGGAAGGCCTCGTCTCGGACTATTCCGATCCTCGGTCTTTCATGCGACGGGCAGGAGGGGTTTGGCTGCGGCCCACCCCCTTCAGGGGCAGACATGGGCGCGGCGGACTCGGCAAGGGCCTTTAGGGCCGCCAGATCCGCATGCCGGGAAACGAGATCAGCCAGATCGTCCAGGACCTTGTCAGCCTCGGGATGCTCTCCGCTCGGGAGGACCCCCAAGTGCCGCATGGGCAGGGGATCTTCCTTGAGCCTGGGCAGGACCCCGAGGACAGGGATACCCGTCCGGGATTCGATCGCGGCCCGCACGATCCCTTCCTGGCGGCCATGGGCCACCTGGTTGAGGATCACTCCGCCGATGCGGACTGACGAATCAAAGTTAGCGCATCCCCAGACGACCGCGGCTGCGGTCCGGGTCATCTTGGTGCAGTCGAGCACAAGGACGATAGGGCAGTCGAGCCGTTTGGCAAGTTCCGCCGTGCTGTAGCTCCCCGCTTCATCCACTCCGTCAAAAAGCCCCCTGTTGCCCTCTATCACGCCCACATCGGCGCCTGACGTACGTCTGAAAAACGAGGCCTCCACAACGGGCCAGGGCATCAGGTAAGGGTCGAGATTGAAGCAGGGGCGGCCTGCAGAGCGCCCAAGCCAGCCAGCGTCGATATAGTCGGGTCCTTTCTTGAATGGGACCACGATCTTCTCCTCCCGGCGCCATGCCCGCACGAGCCCGAGCGAGACGATGGTCTTGCCTGAGCCGCCCCGCACGGCCGCGATGGTGAGCCGAGGAACGGAAAGGACATCTGATCCAACGACCGGTTTTTTTCGTAAGTCATCGCTCATGGGGACCCCTTTTCGGGAAAACGTTCACATTATACCCTGCAGCTCCGAATCCCAAAGGAGGAAGTGAAAATGATCTGTTATCATGAATTTCTTGTCCATCACCGGGAATTCGACCCAGCGCGCGAACATGTCCTTCATTTTTTCAGAACATACAAGATTCTTTCGGCTTCCCAGGTCTCTGTTCTCGAAAAAAGGTCGCTTCGCGCCGATGAACAGGAATTCTGGCCTAGAATTCAGGATGCCATGAAAGAAAACCGGAAAGTGCTCGCCGAATTCATGGCCGAACTCAGGGCCATGGGCGTGGAACACCTCGATGATCTCGCACATATGGATCAAGGGTACTGCACCAAGCTCCTCCATACGATCACGCACATCCTCGACGGTTTTTTCGGTGTGGACTCGTATTTTTTCAACCTGATAGACGACTCCCACTGGATATGCCCGGGCCTTGACGAACGGATCCAGTCCGCCCCGCATGAATTCTGGCTTGTAGGGGCCGAGGCGACCTATCTTCAGGAATCCAGGGGTTTCGAAAAGGCCGCACTCCTCGATGGCTGAAAGTTTGTGTCTTGACACACAAAATGAAGTTGTCTATAAAAAATGAACAGCGATTCAGTCAGGATATTTTTCGGGATCAGGTGCATGGCGAGTGAATCTATCTGAATTCATAAAGCTCAATCGGGATCGCATCCTGGATGCATGGTTTCTCTCCATCGCGAATACCTACCCTGCTGAAACCGTTAAATTTCTCACGGAAAACAGGGACAAATTTACCAATCCCATGGGGTCGACGTTTCGTGAGGCCTTACCTGCCATCCTCAACGTTCTTGGTGGGCCGGAAGAGGAAATCGCCGCTGCGTCGTCAGCCGTCCGGGACATCGTCAGGGTCCGGGCGATCCAGAATTTCTCTCCTTCATCGGCTGTGGCCCCCTTCTACTACATCAAAGGCCTGGTCCGGAAGTTCGTCTGCGACGCGACTGCCAAGGACCCAGTTCCACCAAAGGAACTCGATGCCTTTGATGCCCGGGTGAACAGTCTGCTCTTCCTCGCCTTTGACATCTATATGGAGTGCAGGGAAACGGTCTGGCGTGTGAAATATGACGAGCTCATGAAACGTCCCTTCATGGTGCGTGAAGGTGTGATGTGCCCCTCCTATCTCCTGAAAAAGGGGATGAGTGTCGATGACATGGAGAAAATAGGCGGGGCGGAATAAAAAAAGGACTTCAGAACGTGAGGTGAGAGGAATGGGAATCACGGTATCCCTCGGAGCAGTGCTCGCGATCATTTTTGTCGCCCTCATCGGAGGATCGACCCCTGGCCTCCAGTATGTCTTCGGGGTCTTTCTCCCTTATGTGGCCTTTGCCGTATTCCTGGCGGGATTCGCCTACCGGGTCGTCAACTGGGGCCGGTCTCCTGTTCCGTTTCGGATCCCGACGACCGCAGGCCAGGAATACAGCCTTCCCTGGATCAAACAGTCCAAAATCGACAATCCAAGCACGCTCTGGGGCGTCCTCATCCGCATGGCCCTCGAGATACTCGTCTTCCGCTCCCTTTTCCGCAACACCAAGGCCGAGCTCAGGAGCGGGCACATCGTGTTCGGTCCCGCCAAGTGGCTCTGGCTCGGGGCCCTCGCCTTCCACTGGTCCTTTCTCATCATCGCCATCCGTCATGTACGGCTCTTTGTCGAGCCTATTCCGGTCGTGGTCCAGGCACTTGACACCGTGGATGGGATGCTCCAGATCGGCGCCCCAGCACTCTACATCACGGACCTCCTGCTGGTCGTCGCCGTGACCTACCTCTTCTTGCGTCGGCTCGTTGTTCCGCGCATGCGCTACATTTCGCTTCCTGCAGACTACTTTCCCCTGCTCCTGATCTTTGCCATCGCAACCACCGGGATCCTCATGAGGTATTTCATTCGAGTGGACATCGTGGGCGTGAAGACGATCCTCGTGGGGCTCTCCACCTTTCATCCTACGATCCCTGAGGGCATCGGGGCCATCTTTTTCATCCATCTTACCCTGGTGGCCGTGCTGCTGGCCTATTTCCCGTTCAGCAAACTCATGCACCTGGGCGGCGTCTTTCTGAGTCCGACGAGAAATCTCGCCAACAACAACCGCATGAAGAGACACGTGAATCCCTGGAACTATCCGGTCAAGGTCCACACCTACGAGGCCTATGAGAACGAGTTCCGGGAACAAATGAAGGAAGCCGGCATTCCGGTCGAGAGGGAATAAGGACATGGCCAAGGAACCTACACCCAAGGAAATGCAGCGCATTGACTACAATCCGCCCGCCCCGGGGTGGATGGACACGCCGGTCAACATCAAGCCGGGCATGTACTGCTACCCGGCCAAGCCCGAAAAAATCATGGATGTTGACATGCCCAACCCCCACAAGTGGTCTGTGACGGACGAGGACTGGCATCTTCCCGCAGATTGGAAGGAGACCTTTCTTGAAGGGATGCGGGACCGACTGAACAAGCACCGATCATTCAAGATTTTCATGGACATCTGTGTTCGCTGCGGGGCGTGTGCGGACAAGTGTCACTTTTTCCTGGGCTCAGGGGACCCGAAAAACATGCCGGTCGTGAGGGCGGAACTCCTGAGATCCGTTTACCGGGGCGAGTTCACCAAGGCCGGACAGATACTTGGCAGGCTCGCCGGCGGCAGGAAGCTCACCCCCGAGGTCATCAAGGAGCTCTGGTACTACTTTTTCCAGTGCACCGAGTGCCGACGCTGTTCTCTGTTCTGTCCGTATGGAATAGATACTGCTGAGGTCACCATCATCGGCAGAGAACTCCTGAACCTCCTCGGACTCAACATAAACTGGATCCAGGAGCCGGTCTCCAACTGCTACCGGATCGGCAACCACCTCGGGCTCCAGCCCCACACCTACAAAGGGAACATCGAATTCCTGCTCGATGACATAGAGACCTATGTGGGGATCAGAATAAACCCGACCTTCAACCGCAAGGGGGCGGAGATCCTTTTCGCCACACCGTCCGGAGACGTCTTCGCCGAACCAGGGATCTACACCCTCATGGGCTACCTCATGCTCTTCGAGCACATCGGCCTTGATTATACGTGGAGCACCTATGCCTCTGAGACCGGAAACTTTGGTTTCTTCACATCCCTCGAGATGGCGAAAAGGCTCAACTACAAGATATACGCAGAGGCGAAAAGACTCGGGGTAAAATGGATCCTCGGCGGGGAGTGCGGCCACATGTGGCGGGTAATCCACCAGTATATGGACACCTTCAACGGGCCTGCCGACTTCCTTGAGGAACCGGTTTCACCCATCACGGGAACGAAGTTCGAGAACGCCAAGAGCACAAAAATGGTCCACATCACCGAATTTACCGCAGATCTCATCAAGCACGGCAAACTCAAGCTCGACAAGAGCAGAAACGACCATTTGAAGGTCACGTTCCACGACTCCTGCAACCCCGCGCGCGCCATGGGCCTGCTCGAGGAGCCGCGTTACGTCATCAAGAACGTCTGCAATCATTTCTACGAGATGCCCGAGAACACGATCCGTGAGCAGACCTTCTGTTGCGGAAGCGGTTCGGGTCTGAACGCCAGCGAGAACATGGAGCTGAGACTTCGGGGCGGGTTCCCGCGCGCGAACGCCGTCCGGTATGTCCATGAAAAGCACGGGGTGAATGTGCTCGCAAACGTCTGCGCCATCGACCGGGCCGCCCTGCCTGCACTCATGGACTACTGGGTGCCTGGGGTGGCTGTGGCTGGCATATCGGAGCTCGTGGCAAACGCCCTCATCATGGAGGGAGAAGGACCGAGGACCCAGAATCTCAGGGGTGAAGACATCCCCGGCAGGGAGGAGGCAGGCGATGTATGACGCGAACAAGATCCTGATCGGGCTCGCGATCTTTCTCGGGCTCATGACCTATCCGGTCTGGTCCGGTTTGGGTCGTGCCGTTCAGGCCCCCAAACCCGAGATCGATACGCCGATCATTCAGAAGATGCCGGAGAAGAAATGCGTTGAAAATACCCATTTTATGAAGACCACGCACATGCAGTTGATTAACGAGTGGAGGGATGACGCGCTCCGGAAGGGGGAACGCGAATATACCAACGCCCGTGGAGAAAAGGTGCTCATGAGCCTCCAGCTCACCTGCATGAACTGCCACTCCAACAAGGACAAGTTCTGTGACAGCTGCCATAACTACGCCGGGGTAAATCCCTATTGCTGGGACTGTCACCTCACGCCTAAGCAGATGAAAGAAGGGATATGAGCATGGACAGGAGAGAATTCATCAAGATCGCCGGCCTGACATCGCTTGTAGGCGCAGGCGCCTCAGGCGCCTTCCAGCTCCTTGAACCCGGCGTCCTCGATGCAGCCACACACGAGGAACACGGACACGGTGACGCCGCGCACGGACAGGCTGAGGAGCAGGCATCAGGCCCCAAGGTCCGCTGGGCCATGACCGTCGATGTCAGAAAGTGTGAAGATCCCGAGGTCGTCAAAAGGATCGTTACGGCGTGTCACACTGCGCACAACGTCCCAGACTTTGGAAATCCAAAGGATGAGGTGAAGTGGATCTGGGCTGACACATACGAACACGCCTTCACGGATTCGGCAAATGAGTTCATGGACAAAAGCATCGAACACCTGCCGTTCCTTCTGCTCTGCAACCACTGTGACGACCCCCCTTGTGTCCGGGTCTGCCCCACCAAGGCGACCTTCAAGAGGCCTGATGGCGTGGTGGCAATGGACTATCACCGCTGCATCGGCTGCCGGTTCTGCATGGCGGGGTGCCCGTATGGGTCCCGGAGTTTCAACTGGCGCGATCCAAGGACTGTTCTTGAGGGCAAACCGTACAATCCGAATTTCCCTACACGCATGCGAGGGGTCGTGGAAAAGTGCAACTTCTGTGTTGAGCGCATCTGGAAAGGGCTTCAGCCCGCCTGCGTCGAGGCGGCGCCTGATGTCCTCACCTTCGGCAACCTGGCAGATCCCGATTCCAACGTCAGGCAGATCCTCCGTGTACGCGTATCCATGAGGAGAAAGCCCGAGCTTGGGACCAAACCGTCAGTATTCTATCTGGTGTGAGGGTGTCATGATAGAAAAGGCATTGAAAGGCGAACCTCGTTACTGGGCCTGGATCTTTTTCCTGCTCTCCATCATCGGGGTGGGATTTGGTTGCTACCTCTACCAGTTGTCGTATGGACTCGGCATAACAGGCATGAGCCGGGATGTCTCCTGGGGTGTCTACATCGCCCAGTTCACCTATCTGGTCGGTGTAGCGGCGTCTGCCGTCATGCTCGTCATCCCCATGTATCTCCACCACTTCAAAAAATATGCAAAGGTGGTCATCTTCGGCGAGTTTCTCGCCATAGCCGCCGTAACCATGTGCCTTCTCTTCATCATCGTGGACATCGGCCAGCCCGCCAGGGTCCTGAACGTGGTCCTACATCCAACACCCGGTTCCATCCTATTCTGGGACATGGTGGTCCTGAACGGCTATCTCCTCATAAACGTGATCGTAGGCTGGAACACCCTCCTGGCGGACAAAAAGAACGTTCCCACGCCCGGCTGGGTCAAGCCTTTCATCTATCTCTCCATCCCGTGGGCAGTCAGTATCCATACCGTCACGGCCTTTCTCTATGCGGGTCTTCCCGGCCGCCATCTGTGGCTTACAGCCGTCATGGCACCGCGATTCCTGGCCTCGGCCTTTGCATCCGGCCCTGCGCTCCTGATCCTGTTGCTCCTCCTTGTCAGGCGGTTCAGCAAGTTCGATGCGGGATTCGATGCCATCCAGACCCTGGCCAAGACCATCTGCTACGCCATGATCATCAATGTTTTTCTGCTTCTCATGGAGTTCTTCACCGCATACTACAGCCATATACCTGGACACATACACGGACTTGAATATCTCTTTTTCGGGCTCCATGGTCATGATAATCTTGTGCCGTTCATGTGGACTTCTGCCATCCTCGGAGTACTTGGCATATTTCTCCTCTTAGTACCAAAACTCCGCATGCGCTACGATCTCCTTGCAGTTGCATGTGGAGCCATTTTCCTGGCCACATATATCGACAAGGGTGTGGGACTCGTCATCGGCGGGTTTGTTCCCAACCCCTTTGAAGGGGTCACACAATACTATCCGACCTTCCCCGAACTCATGATCACCCTCGGCATCTGGAGTATCGGGGCACTCATCCTCACCATCCTTTACAAGATCGCCGTATCGGTCAGGGAGGAGACGGCCTGACATCTTCACTGCCAAAAGTGTCAAAAAAGGCCGCCTCGTGGCGGCCTTTTTTGTCCCTCTATTAATGTGATATACTCAAAAAACTTGATTTATATCTCACCACAGAGGGCACAGAGGACACAGATAAAATCTCCCGGATTCAGGAGAATGATTAGGCAACATTCCCCCACACTCGCACGCCAAAGGAAGAAACCATGACATCTGCGACACAAGCATCTGCTCAAATCGACGGTTTGATCGATCATCTCCGGGATGAACTCAAAAAAAACCCTGGGTCGGTTATCGCCCATCATCGCTTGGCCCTTTCTCTGTGGAAGGCCCAACACTTTGAGGAAGCCATTGACATGTTTACCAAGGCACTCGAGATCGACCCCACCTCCTTTGAAATCCGCATCAATCTCGGTTCACTCTACTTCCAGCTCGGCAGATTCGAAGAAGGGCTCCAGGAAAACAAAAAGGCGATAGAGGTCTACCCCCGTTCTGCAGAGGCGTTGACAAACATCGGCTCCGCCTACATTCAACTCAAAAAATGGCCGGAGGCAGCCGAGTACCTGAAGAAGGCCATTGGCGTCAAGCCAACCATGGTGCCTGCTTGGACCAACCTCACGACCGTGCTCATTGAGATGGGTGAATACGAAGAGGCTAAGGAAGCAGGAGAACAGGCTGTCAAACTGGCACCGTCCTTTCCCCTTGCCCACAACAACCTTGCCGCAGCCTTGTATTACACGGAAAATTACGAAAAGGCCCTCGTTCACTTGGAAAAGGCCAAGGACTTGGGTTATCCCGTACACCCCGATTTTATGGATCAGGTCCAGGAAAAGGCATCTCAGGCAACCCACGGGGGATAAAGGTCATGGTCCGAACCTTTGCCACGCATCCTCCTGCATGCCCTTTTTGTGACGCTCCGCTCCAACGCCCAAGCGGCCTGGAACCTGCACGTCTCGGAAATTTTGAATATGGAACCTGCACTTGCGGAGCTATCTTTGTACACGACATAACGGGGTATAATCTCGGCGCTGCTATGATTGAGGCATTGGGTCTTGCGTGCAAAGATGACTGGGATCTTGCCTGGGGTCTTGTGTCAGGCGAGGACTATGAAGACGTCCTCCTTGAAAATTACGACCTTGAATCCCACATGGTCCACCCATCTGGCAGGACGCAGGAGGGCAGGCGTGTACGAGGTGCCCTTTTTTTCATCCGTCTCAAATCGGACATTCGCCAGGCAATCGAATCCGCCTCCGGGAAAGTCGTCTCCCAACATGGGCACTTAGCGGCCATCCGGCCGGAAAAACCTCACCCACGCTTGCAATTCCCAAGGAACAGACGTTTCACCAAACAAGAGGTCGCCGACCTTGTCATGGATAGGGATGTGGATCTCCTGACGGGCATGGCCCTCCAGGATCCTACTGTCCTGAGAAAGATCGAAAGGCTCCTTTACGCCCCGGACGAAACGAGGTGGAATGCAATCCTCACCCTCGGCGGAGTTGCCGGCGGCATCGCCACCCATCGCCCTTCTCTCATCGGCGACCTCGTCCGCCGCCTGGTCTATGCCACGAACGACTCAGCAGCGGCCAGTTGGGGTGCGGTCGAAACCCTCGGCGAAATCATACGCGCCCTTCCGGATCTCTATGGGTCCTTTCTCCGGCATATCCTCGCCTACCTGAAGGAGCCGACCCTCAGGGTACCGGTCCTATGGGCCGTTGCCCGCATCGGAGAACTTCATCCACAGCTCGTCCGGGCAAACGCCTTCTTCGCCATATTCGACCTCCTTGACGACCGTGATCCAGATGTCCGCGGACATGCGGTATGGGCGCTTGGCAGGATCAAGGCGCGTGAGGCCCTCTCGAAGATCCGCTCCCTGACAAAAGACGCTGAGACCGCAATCGTTTTTGACGGGCAGACTTTGGTGCAAAGAACTGTGGCTGATCTGGCGGCCGAGGCTGTAGAACGCATTGAACGGAACGAAAAGCCTGATCAAAAGGAGAATGCCATGACCGAATACCCTACCGTCTCGGGGACCGAGGAGGGAACTCGACTCGCAGAGGCACGGGCAATATCCCGTGAGGCAATAATCCTCCTGGGCCAGGGAATGTCCCTCGATGCCCTCCAAAAACTGGAAAAGGCGTTCGATGTCTTTGAGTCGGAAGGAAGCATCGTGGACATCGCAAACACGGCCGAACGCATTGGAGACATCCATGTCATGCGAGGAAACATAAAGGCAGCCGTCCCTGTTTACCAACGGGCGCTTGCAGTATGCGAGAAGGCCGGGGACAACGTCAGCTCGGTCATTCTCATGGAAAAGATCATTGATCTATACCGGGCGCAAAAGGAAAACGATAAGGCGCTTCCGTACTTTTTCCGGGCACTCGAGATCGTCGAAAAATTGGGGGACGCCCCCCGCTCCGTCTTCTATCTTACGGGCATTGGCGACCATTTTCAGCGCGCCGGGGAACTTACAAAGGCGCTGGATGCATACCGCATCGCCCACAAGATCTGCAGGGGGATGGGCGCGAGAGAGAGGGCTGAAATCCTGGGGAAAGGCATTGCAAAGATAGAGAAGGACCTGGCAGGTTTTAAGGATTCCTCCGCCTCGGATCCTGTCTGAAAATATGCCTGAATCCGTGAGATATGCACTCAACTTTTCGATTTCACAGAATAAGCCGGCGGTCGGGGTATTTGTGAAGTGAGGCGCCCATGGACGGACGCCGTCGGCAAATCCGCCCCCACGGACGAAGACTATTTGCCCCACGGAACAAATGCCCCGGCCGTCGGCCCACGGATTCAGAATATAGTGGAGGCCGGGTAGAGGCCACTCATGGAAGATTCCATGAAATGCAAGCGGTGCGGAACCTGTTGCAGGAAGGGAGGACCGACCCTCCACTCATCCGATATCGGCCTGATCCACAGCGGATGCCTTTTGCCACGGCACCTCGTCACTGTGCGGGCTGGGGAATTGGTCTATCATCCCCTGAAAAGGTCTCTCATGGTGCTTCCCAAGGAATTGGTAAAGCTCAGGGGGCGATACGGATCGTGGGCGTGCATTTTTTACGACGAGAGTGAAGGATGCACGATCTATGAAAGTCGCCCGATCGAATGCCGCGTCCTGACATGCTGGGATGAAGGTCCTATAGCCGGGCTTTTTCTGCAGGATCTTCTGGCTCGGGAATCCCTCATCCCAACCGGAAGTATCCTTTTTGAGATCATGGAGGCCTATGACCGGGCCTTTCCTACTCGGACTGTCTTAGATCTCTTGCGTTCCTTGGCCGAACCATCTCACCCGCCCTCCATCTCGGCCGAGCTGGAACGACTTTCCCGGGCGGACGAGACCTTCAGGCAGACAGCCGTCTCGAGCCTCGGCATCCCCGAGGATTCGCTCCCCTTTTTCTTTGGGCGACCGATCGCGGAGATCCTTGCCCAGTTCGCGAAAGGACCCGCCGGGGAAAAACAGCCGCGGGATCGCCCTGAAAAAACCGGCTCTTCGTCATTTCGTGTGGAATTTGATCGGTTTCCAGCGCGCAGTTGCATACCGCCTCGTCATTCCGGCGGAGGCCGGAATCCAGTATAGAACGTGAATTATGAAGCCGTGCGTCTATCTTCCGGCCGGCCGCAGAAACGGAACCCTGTATGTG
>DIFG01000040.1 GCA_002419025.1 Deltaproteobacteria bacterium UBA5754
TGAAACCGGAACTCTTCACAAAAACGGTCTATGATCTCTCGAAACACGACAAAAATTTGAAATTTACAGGTTATCCCCCTGCGTATCAAGGAGGGCGGGAGGCTTTCAGCGGCCCGTCCGCCCGAATCAGGACGAGAAGCAACGCACCCGAGATGAAGAGAAAAAGCAGGGAGAGTATCCCAATACGGTTACTCCCGGATACGGACGAGACCCATCCCACGAGAAGAGGTCCGATGACTGCCGCGAACTTCCCGAGCATATTGTAGAAGCCGAAAAACTCTGCGGCCCTGTCAGGTGGAATGATCCGGGCATAAAATGACCTACTGAGGAGCTGGACCCCGCCCTGCACGAGCCCGATGACCACGGCGATCGCGTAAAATTCCCAGGCGGATGCCATTCTGTAGCCCCAAAGCGTGATGCCCCCATAGACGAAAAGACCGAGAAAGATCCCCCACCTGGCCCCTATCCGCCCGCCGATCAACCCAAAGGCAAGTGAGGCGGGAAAGCCCACAAACTGGGTGACCAGGAGGGCGAGTAGGAGATCCGAGGCCCTAAAACCGAGGGCAAGCCCATAATCCACGGCCATGCGGACCACCGTGTCCACACCGTCGATGTAAAGCCAGTATGCGGCGAGAAAGATGACCACCGTACGGTATGAACGGATCTCCTTAAGGGTCGAAACGAGCCGGGCGAGACCCTGCCGGACCGCAGACCCGATCGTCTGCCGTTTCCCCGACTCCCTCACGAAGAGGAAAAGGGGAATCGAAAAGACGAACCACCAGATGGAGACAAGGAGAAAGCCCGTTTTGACCGCCTGGGGAAGGTCATTCAGCCCGAAAAGGTCGGGCCGCCAGGTCATGGCCACACAGACCGAAAGCAGGAGCCCTCCCCCCAGATAGCCGACGGCGAAGCCCAAGGCCGAGACGGAATCAAGGGATCTGGCGCCGGAGACGTCGATAAGGAGGGAATCATAAAAGGTGTTTCCCTCCATGAAGCCCATGGTGGCGAGGATGAAGAGGAGGGCGGCCATGGGCCATGCACCCTGCGGGACAAGGACGAGAAAGGCGGTTGAGACGGTCCCGAGGAGGACGAAGGCGGCAAGAAAATCCTTTTTTCGGGCACCTGCATCCGCAATTGCACCCAGAATCGGGGCGGAGACGAGCATGACGAGACTCGATGCGGAGTTGGCCGCACCGAGCCAGAAGGTGCTCGTCACCGGATCCCCGAATGCCGACCAGTACTCCTTGAAAAAGACCGGGAAGAAACCGGCCATGACCACGGTCGCGTATGCCGAGTTCGCCCAGTCGTAAAGGGCCCAGGAAACCACGCCCCGCCTCCCGGTCCCATTCTCCTCAAGGCACGAAAAAAAGGGCTTCCGCCCCTTCCCTTTCTTCACCTGCCTGTCAGGCCGCGAGCATCGCCTTTATGTCTTCAACGGTATAGACCCTGCCCGAGCCCTTGAGGACCCCGTCCACCGCTATGCCCGGAGTAGAAATGACCCCTCTGGCGAGGATCCTCTTCATGTCCGAAACCTTTTCCACATGGACATTCAGTCCCAGTTCTGCCACTGCCTTCTCCGCATTCTCCGCAAGCTGTTTGCACCGGGGGCAGCCGGGCCCCAGGATCTCGATATTTTTCATGATGACTTCACCTCACACTATCAGATTGAAAAGATATCCCACCATGATGATCGCCGCCGTAACAATACCAATAAAGGTCCAGATGAGCCGTTTCTTGAGGACCTGGCTCAGGATCACCATCTCCGGAAACGAAAGGGCGGTGACCGCCATCATGAAGGCGAGGGTCGTCCCGAGGGGAAGCCCTTTTTCCATCAAGGCCTGAACCACTGGGATGACACCTGCTGCGTTGGCATACAGTGGGACCCCGAAAATGACCGCCATGGGAACGGCGAGGGGGTTGGTCGGGCCTGCGAATCGGAGAAGAAAGCCCTCCGGGACGTAGCCGTGGACAAAGGCCCCTGCCGCAATTCCGCCAATGACGTACGGCCAGATCTTTTTCATGATCCCCCTGACGTAGTCCGCCGCATACTCGACCCTCTCCTTGCCTGTCATGACAGGGACCTCGCCCCTTCCCATGCGGATCTCCCAGACGTAATCGGCGACAAAGCGCTCCATGCGAAGCCAGCCGATGACGATCCCCGCAACCACCGCGACGACGAGCCCGGTCACGAGATAGATCAGGGCGATTTGCCAGCCAAAGAGCCCGAAGAGGAGGACGAGGGCTACCTCGTTCACCATGGGGGAAGAGATGAGAAAACTGAAAGTGACGCCAAGGGGGACGCCCGCCTCGAGAAACCCGATGAAGAGGGGGCATGCGGAGCAGGAACAAAAAGGCGTTACGACCCCGAGTCCTGCAGCCATGACGTGACCGACAAACCGCCCCTTGCCGGAGAGGAACCGGCGGACCTTCTCAGGCGGGAAAAAACTCCGCACAATGGCGACCAGGAAGACGATCACGGCGAGAAGCACGAAGATCTTCGCCGTGTCCTCGATGAAGAAATGGATGGATTCTCCGAAACGGGAGGTCGGATTTAGCCCGAGCAGGTCATAGGCGACCAAGTCCGCAAGACGGGTGAAGAGGATCAGCATACAGCGCCCATCCCCTTAAGAGAGCCCAAGCTCGGAGACGAGAAATGGCAAGAGCCTCTCCCTCATTTCGTCCCTCACCCTCCTAAAAGCGGAGAGGATCGTTTCTCGGTCCCCGACCGCCTGTGCCGGATCCTCGAAGCCCACATGCCGTACGGGGCCGAGCCCCGGGACGAAGGGACAGGACTCGGCCGCCTCTCCGCATAGTGTCACCACCAGATCAAAGGTCCTTCCCGCGAACTCGTCGAGGTGCTTGGATCGCTGACCGGAAATGTCGATTCCGATTTCGGACATCACTTCCATGGAGAAGGGATTCACCTCGGTGGGATTGGTCCCGGCGGAAAAGGCCTGAAGCCTGCCGGCGAGATCGTGATTGACGAGCCCCTCGGCCATCTGGCTTCGACAGGAGTTCTGAGTGCACACAAAAAGGACCTTTTTCATGGCGTCCTCCCGGACTTTTGCTGAATCGACCGACACCTTTCCCTGAATCTCACGATTCCGGAGTCATCCTCAAGCCTCCCGGTCACAAAAGAGAGGATCTCCTCACCTGGAGAGCCTGTCTCCTGTTTGGCAAGGCGGTAGTCCACCCGCTGTCCTTCACGCCGGGAGGTCACAAGCCCCGCTTCCTCGAGGATTCGAAGATGCCGGGAGACTGTGGGCTGGGCAAGACCAAGGGCCTCGGTGATCTCGCAAACACAGTAGACCCCGTCCTGGAGGATCTTGAGGATCGTGAACCGGGTCGGATCCGCAATCGCCCTCAGAATCGCCATATGCTTTTTCATATATTTACATATTGCTATTTTTCTAAATATTGTCAACAGACGAATTTCCCCTGCCTCGGCGAGCCCCGTCCTGCTGGCTCTGGAGGAGGGACATCCTTGCCGTCGGGACCGCCAATCCACGCTCCGACGTGGCTACCTGTCTGTGTGCAACGCACAGGCAGCCGGCGGTCCCTGCCTCTACCGCCGTGTTCTGATCCCTGCCCAGGCAAACGGAGCTGATCTTCCGGCCTGGCTTTACGTGGGCGTAAACCCAATGTCGAGGAGGTTCACGCCTCTCGGCGAGCCTCGTTGGCCCCGGTAGCCTCTGTTCGGTCAAATCCGGAGAAACTCGGAAAAACCAGTTGAAAGGCACGCCGACTTTTGTATGATGTAGGTCATTTTGTTCCGGTTGCGCCGGATGAAATCCGATGAAGTTCATCCGGCAGCTACCGATCCGACAATCGACAAGGTGTAGGCATTCAGACATGGGACGAGAAATGAATCGACTGGAGTCAGTGATGGAAGACAGGTGGCTCTCCGTAGATGAGATAGCGGCCTATCTCGGGATCAAGCGGGATACGGTCTATAAATGGATTTCTGAAAAGCAGATGCCCTCGCACCGGATGGGCCGCCTGTGGAAATTCCGCAAGGAAGAAGTGGATGAATGGGTGAAGACAGGGGGAGCAGATGATAGCCGGACGATAGCGGGAAGCCTGCCTGCCGCGACGCCACGCGGCGCAGCCAGGGCTGAGAAGAGATGACAGCTTCAAGCGATTCAATACATGAAGGGTGTATTTTAACCGGCTCGCTCTTTAACGAGCCGATGCGCGTGGAGACGGTGCAGCGGACCGGCGACGGAACTTTAACCGTTGGTCTTGTCGGCAAACAATCAGAACGTTTTAGGAAAGTTGTACTTACCCTGCACGACCTTGAAGGGTTAACCGTTCTTGATTCGGGTTTCACTTATGACGGCGATGGCCATCTCCTGCGTTTGGGTCTTCAGGCATATTCGCTCGGCATCGCCTGGGAATTCGATCCCTATTTCGGCCTTTCGATTTCAAGGGTCGACCCGCTACCTCATCAGCTTGAGGCCATCTACGACTATCTTCTGAAACTGGCGCGTGTCCGTTTCCTGCTCGCCGACGACGCCGGAGCCGGAAAAACCATCATGGCCGGCCTCCTCATCCGTGAACTCCAACTGCGCGGGCTTGCCGAGCGGATTCTGATCGTCTGTCCTGCCAACCTGTCGTTCCAGTGGCAAAGGGAACTGAAGGAAAAGTTCGATGAGAAATTCCTCGTCCTGAAAGGCGGGGACATTCGTGACCAGTTCGGTGTCAACCAATGGCTGGAACAAAAAAAGGTCATCACGTCGCTTGACCTTGCCAAGCGGACAGAAATCCTGCCGGGATTGAGACAGGTCCACTGGGATCTCATTATCGTAGACGAGGCCCACCGCATGTCCTGGACTCCCCCTGCCCGCAAGACGGCGCGCTACGCCCTCGGAGAACTCCTACGGGACACATCGGACAACATTCTTTTGCTGACAGCAACACCGCACAAGGGTGATCCGGCCAATTTTTCGTTATTCCTGCAATTACTCGATGCGGATGCCTATGCTGATGTCCGCTCCATCCACGAGGCCATGGAACGTCGCCGCGCTCCGTTTTATCTTCGCCGCACGAAGGAGGCGATGGTCTATTTCCCCGAACGGCGGACGGACGGAACCTGGGCAGCAGAGAAGATCTTCACAAAGCGCATTCCGCACACGGTCGCCTTTCAGATCGATGGTCCGGAGTTTGACCTTTACAGAGAGATTACCCGTTTCGTTAAGCGCCAGAGTGCGAAAGCCACCGCCCAGGGCGACGACCCCCGCGCCCGCGCGGTCGGTTTCTTGATGTCCCTTTATCAGCGCAGGCTGGCCTCCAGCACCTACGCCATGCGGCATAGCCTGGAAAACCGGGCGCGCAGATTGGAAGAAGGTCTCAAGAAGGCCCAGGAACTGGCCCGACAGGCCCCACCCGACCTTCCCGATCCGGAGGAGATCGAGGAAATGGAGGAAAAAGAGCGCGAGCGGCTAGAAGAGATGCTTGAAGCCATCACGCTCGCAGGAAACGCCGAACAAATCCGCGAGGAGATCGCGGAACTTCGTGGGCTTGCCAAACAGGCCCAGGCCGTTGAAGATTCCGACCTGCCTGCGCCGCAGAGCGGAGCAGCGCGGCAGGCAGGTGCGGAAGCAAAACTGTCAAAGCTCAAAGACCTGCTTCACCAGGAAGGCTTCTTTGATCATCCTGAACAGCGTTTGCTGCTCTTTACCGAGTTCAAGGATACCCTCGACTATCTTGTCGGAAAACTCAAGACATGGGGCTTCAAGGTCGGCTGCATCCATGGCGGCATGAAGCCGGGCTCCCGCGATGAGTCGGGCACGCGTCTTTACTCGGAGCAGCAATTTCGTGAAGGCGCAATCCAGGTGCTCGTTGCAACCGAGGCGGCAGGAGAAGGCATCAACCTGCAGGTCTGCAATATTCTTTTCAATTACGACATCCCATGGAACCCGAATCGCCTTGAGCAACGCATGGGCCGCATCCATCGTTATGGTCAGCGGAAGGACTGTCTCATCTTCAATTTCGTGGCTACAAACACCATTGAGGGGCGGGTTCTTCAGCGACTCTTGGAGAAGCTCCAGGAAATTCGTGATGCACTGGACGACGACGCAGTCTTCAACGTTGTCGGAGAAGTACTCCCCGCCGCGCATGTGGAGCGCGTGCTTCGGGACTACTACTCAGGTAAACTCGGCGATGCCGACCTCGAAGAACGTCTCCTTGAGAACGTTGACGAAGGGCGTTTCCGGGCAATATGCCAAAACGCGCTCGAAGGCTTAGCGGCCAAGAAGCTGAATTTGGAGATGCTGATCGAGCGTCGGGCCCGGGCGCAGGAACGCCGAGTAGTGCCGGAAACCATCGCTCGTTTTATTCGCGAGGCGTCCGAATACGTTCCGCTTAAGTTAAAAATCATAGAGGGTTTGCTTCATACCTTCGAGCCTGGCCGGACGCCGCCGGCACTTGCCCGGTACGAACGTGAGCCGGATTGGAAACTTCCCGGCCTGGCGTCGAGGTATCCACGTTGCTCCACCGATCGTGAAGTCGCTGAAACCCACAACCTTGAATGGGTCACCCCCGGTCATCCCCTCTTCGAGGCCCTCCGCAGGCATGCCTATAACAAAGCGGCCGAAGCGTTCGGAAAAGGGGCATGCTTTTATTCCCTGCAACACGAGAAGCCTTCACGTATCGACTTCTATCGTGCCCGTGTAGTAGACGGACTCGGCCATATCGTTCATGAGCGTCTTTTTGCGGTGGAGATACAGGCTCACCGCGGAGACGCAGAGGACGCGGAGAAAGACCAAACAGATATTTCGTCTCTGCGTTCTCCGCGCCTTTGCGGTGAATGCCATTTGGTTGAACCCGCCATCCTGGGGAATATGCAACCTGCTGAAGTCCCCGATGAACTCCCGGCGATTGTCGGAGCGCCCGAGCCATCTGAGTGGCTGCATAAGAGCGCGCTTCAGCCGTTTCTCGAGGAAACACGGGAAGAGCGTTTGGCAGAGGTGCAACGCATTGTCGAACATGTCGAGCTGTCCTTGACCGAGTTGCTGCAGCGTGCGGATGAAGAAATCGGAAAAGCCAATGAAGATAAGGAAAAGGGCATTGCCGGCGCAGATGGCCGTTTGGCTCAGGCCGAAAACCGACACGCTGAACTCTTGGCCCGCCGAGAACGGCGCAGGCAGGAGCTGGAACGTCAGCGGTCGCTGTCCCTGCAGGCAGTGGAACGAATAGCGAGCGTCCTTGTCCTTCCTCATCCCGAGCGGGAGGCGCCGGATGTGCGCCGCATGCGACCGAACCTGGAGACCGAGGCCACCGCCATGCAAGTGGTGATGGAACATGAGCAAGCCCAGGGCCGCCAAGTTTACGACGTTCACGAAAAGAACCTGGGTTACGACGTTACCAGCTTGGACCTAAACTCCGGCGAGTTGCGGCTCATTGAAGTCAAGGGTCTATCCGCGGCGACAGGCACAATCCTCCTCACACCAAACGAAAGGCGCGTGGCCGAGGACCGCCGGGATTGCTACTGGCTCTATGTTGTTACCAATTGCGCTACCCATCCGATCCTGCAGGAGCCGATCAAAGACCCGGCCAGATTCCCCTGGCAGGAAGTGACCAAGGTCGCCCACTACTGGCTTGAAGTAAACGCCATGACGAGACCGATGATGGTCAGGGAGGATCGTGCGCCATATGGAAGGGAAAAGCCATGATAACCCTGCGGCTTTTTTCCTACGAGTTCGAATCCGTTCCGGCCGCCACTTCCTGGTACCTCGCCGATCTCGGCGAGGCGCGTGGAAAACAGGAACTGTTCACCCGCCAATCGCCGCAGCGTCTCAAGGTTCTCCGGGAGCACGCACTCATTGAAAGCGCTGTTTCATCAAACCGGATCGAGGGCGTGGAAGTCGATCAATCCCGAATCGCCACCATCGTTTTCGGCCGGCCTCTGCTGCGGGACCGTGACGAGGAGGAAGTCCGGGGGTACCGGCAGGCCCTGACATGGATTCATGAGCAGGGCGAGAAAATTCCGATATCGGAAGAAACCATTTTACAACTCCACCGTATGACACGCGGGGAGATCTGGGATGCCGGAAAATACAAGGAAAAAGATGGCGACATCATCGAAAAGTTTCCGGATGGCAGGTCGCGGGTCCGCTTCAAGACGGTTCCGGCTAAGGACACGCCGATCTGCATGCGGGATCTTGTCGAGTTGTACGACGATGCCGTCAAGGATCGAAAAGTCCCGCCTCTTGTCCTTTTAGTCGCCTTCAACCTGGATTTTCTGTGCATCCATCCGTTTCGTGACGGCAACGGCCGGGTGTCCAGGCTTCTGATGCTCCTTCAATGTTACCATCTCGGGATCGAGGTCGGGCGATATATCAGCCTGGAGCGCCTTATTGAACAGCACAAGGAACGGTACTACGAAACCCTTCAGCAAAGCTCCCAGGGCTGGCATGAGGGCAAGCACGACCCGTGGCCCTACATCAATCATCTCTTGTCGATTTTGAAAATGGCTTACAAGGAATTTGAAGACCGTATGGGCCGGATCAAGTCTCCACGAGGCGCTAAAACGGGATTGATCGAAAAGGCCGTGAGGGATTTTTCTTCGGAATTTTCGGTAAGCGATTTGGAGAGAGCCTGTCCGGGTGTAAGCCGGGATATGGTTCGCAGGGTCCTTCGGGATCTTCAGGCCAGAGGTGATGTCGAATGTCTCGGGCGAGGCCCCGGTGCTCTGTGGCGCAAAAGGGAAAAGAGGTAATATCCTTAAAAGAGGGTAATAAAGAGGGTAATATCGAATGTTTTGGGTAATGAATTGGGCAATAACAAGAAATTGTATCCCATGACAAAACTTCCTGACAAAGCACCCCGTTCCGATCTTCTTCTATATCAAACAGAGGACGGCCGCACGCACATCCAGGTGCGGCTGGAGAATGAAACGGTCTGTCTGACGCAAAAGCTCATGGCCGATCTGTTTCAGAAAGATGTCCGAACCATCAACGAGCATATCCGAAACATTTACGAGGATGGAGAGCTTTCACCAGAGGCAACTATCCGGAAATTCCGGATAGTTCAAAAACATGCCGGCAAGATCAGCCATTAGGCGGCCATTGAAAAAGCACGCAATGAATACCAAAAGTTCCGAAAACAGATGTTGGAAGAACCGACTCCCGTGGAGCGGCATTTTATAGAAGCGGTCCGGGAGGTCAAGAAACTGGAGAAGGGCAAACCAAGAAGCATAAAGAATATGCGAAAGCACAGTGTCAGGAAAGGGAGTAAGGGATGAAACATCGATGTGCGGTTCATAATCGAGGACAAAACGGATGATCCCCAAGGAATGCAAGCGCCTGGCTGAAGTTGACTTCCCCATCGCCGTGGTTTCGAAGCACTCCGCGCGGGAGAAGTCCATCCGCCATGGCCATCCCTCGACGCTTCACCTTTGGTGGGCTCGCAGACCGCTTGCGGCTTGCCGGGCGATGCTCATGGCGCTTCTTCTGCCCGATCCCTGCGACCCGCTTTGCCCCGGGGAGTTCAAAGCGAGTGCGAAGGAATCGTTACTCCACATGCCCGGTTGGAACACCCCGCGCATGAACGAACAGGTGAAGTCCGACGAGGGTCTGCGCAAAGCGCTCCTCACGTTCATCGGGGACCTCGCCAACTGGGACAATGCGGCGAACATAGACTACCTCTTGACGGCCCGCGCACTGGTCAAGGCCGCCCATCCGGATGAGACGCCGTTGGTGGTGGACCCCTTCGCCGGGGGCGGATCGATTCCACTGGAGGCATTAAGGCTCGGCTGTGACGCATTCGCCAGCGATCTCAACCCAGTTGCCTGTCTCATCCTCAAGGTCATGCTTGAGGATATCCCGCGTCACGGACCGGAGCTCGCCGACGAGCTGCGTCGGGTCGGCGGTGAGATCAAGAAACAGGCTGAGAGGGAACTCGCCGAGTTTTATCCAAAAGACCCCGATGGAGCCACGCCGATAGCCTATCTCTGGGCCCGGACGGTCAGATGCGAATCTCCCAACTGCGGAGCAGAGATTCCACTCATGCGGTCATTCTGGCTCTGCAAGAAAGCGAGCCGGAAACGGGCGCTTCAGTTGAAGGTTGTGCGGCCGGAAGCCGGACCGCCATGCCTCGAGTTCGAGATATTCGAGCCTAAAACGGAGAAGGATGTACGTGGAGGGACGGTTACTCGAGCCAAAGCCACATGCCCGTGCTGCAATATGGTTCTCCCACCGGAACGGGTGCGTGTGCAGCTTTCTGAACAGCGCGGCGGGGCTGACGTGCTATTTGACACCAACGGGAACCGCATCGGTGGAGCGCGAATACTTGCGGTTGTGACGCTTCATCCGGGTATCCAGGGACGGAATTATCGGCTTCCCACAGAGCACGATTATGAAGCTGTCTGGAAGGCGCAGAAGCGACTCACGGCGATTCTGGACGAATGGGAACAGGGCGGTAAGAAGGGGCTTTGCCCGGTTCCGGATGAACCACTTCCACCGATCGGAACTCTCGGTTTTAGGGTCCAACGCTACGGTGTGATCCAATGGGCTAATTTTTTCACTTCACGGCAGTCAATGGCGCTTTTGACGTTTGCTTCGTTGGTTGGAGGTACAGACAAAATTGCACGCCCGCTTTCTCTTGTTCTGGGAAAGCTCGCAGATCTGTCAAATGTCATCTGCCCTTGGGAACCAATTGCAGAGTGCCCTCGCAACGTTTTATCAAACGGCCGCGTGAAGCCATCTTGGGACTTTGCAGAAGGTGTTACTACCTGTGACTCCAGTGGGAGCTTTGCTGTTTGCGTGGATAATTTGATCTCCGGCGCACTTTCGATAAGGGGCTTCACGAATATAGGTAATATCGAAGCTGCTGCTGCCCAGCAATCCCTACTGCCTGACGGGTCTGTTCGTGTCTGGTTTACTGATCCGCCTTACTACGACGCTATTCCTTATGCTGCATTATCTGATATGTTTTTCGTTTGGTTCAAAAGATGTCTTCTTAATGACACTTTGTTGCGTGACCCTTACGACACAACTAATCCGCTTACTCCGAAGGCATTAGAAGCAGTCCAGGATGAGGCGCGAGAAATAGACGGAAGAAAACGAGACAAATCCTTTTTTGAAGATGCTATGGCTTTGGCGTTTTCCGAAGGTAGACGCGTACTACGAGAAGATGGAATTGGGTCGGTCGTATTTGCCCACAAGACAACAGAAGGTTGGGAAGCTCTTCTTTCTGGTATGATCCGCGGTGGATCGACAATCACATGCTCGTGGCCGATCGCAACAGAAATGGGCCATCGTCTTCGCGCTCGTGAATCAGCAGCCCTCGCCACCAGCGTTCATCTCATCTGTCGTCCCCGTCCCGACGATGCGCCGGTAGGCGACTGGGGCGAAGTCCTGCGCGAGCTTCCCAAGCGTGTCGGCGACTGGATGGAACGTCTCCAGGGCGAAAACATCCGCGGCGCTGATCTGGTTTTTGCCTGCATCGGGCCGGCACTGGAGATATTCAGCCGGTACCGTAAAGTTGAGACTGCCGACGGCAGCGAGGTCAAGCTCGCCGAGTACCTGGAAAAGGTCTGGGAGGTTGTGGGACGCACGGCCCTCGAACAAGTCCTCGGGACGGCGGAGGCCCGGGCTCGGAACGGCATGGCAGGTGTCTTAGAGGAAGATGCACGATTGACCGCGCTCTTCCTTTGGACGCTACAGAGCACCAATGGCCAGAATGGTACAGCCTCCGGTAATGTACACGATGCTGACTCTGGAGAGGATTCGGGAATCGATGACGACGAAGAAGATTCTCCGAAGGGCAAAACCAGGGGCTACAGCCTGGTCTTCGATGTGGTCCGCCGTTTTGCGCAGCCTTTGGGTATCGATCTTCCAAAATGGGAAGGCCGTGTGATCGAGACGAAGAAAGGCGTGGTCCGACTCATGGCGGTTTCAGAACGGGCAAGGCAGCTTTTTGGCTCCGCAGGCATGGAGTCTGCGGTTGAAGAGCTTCTTGCACCTTCGCCAACAGGTCAAATGATGCTTCCCGGCTTCGAGGAATCGGCAGCCGATAACAAGCAAAAAATACGGAGTCGGGGACGGGGTCGGCAAATCAGCATTGATGATCCCGCTGAAATGGATGCGTCTGCCACCACCCTCGACCGGGTGCATGCAGCCATGCTGCTTCAGGCCGGCGGGCAGGCCAATGCCTTACGGATGCTCATCAAGGCCGAACAGGATCGCGGTCCGGACTTCCTGCGCCTGGCCAATGCCCTGTCGGCGCTCTATCCGTCAGGGAGCGAGGAAAAGCGCCTGCTGGATGCCATGCTGTTGGCGGCGCCGCGATAAGGAGAAAGTCATGCTGAAACGATTGCATGTTACGAATTTCAAGTCCCTTGCGGATATGACCATCGAACTGCCGCACTTTACGGTATTATTCGGGCCGAATGCGGCCGGCAAAAGCAACTTCCTTGATGCTGTCCAGGCGCTTTCGCGCATTGGAACGCTGAGAACACTTTCGGATGCGATGTCGGAACCCATTCGCGGATATCCCATCGAATTTTTCTCCTTTCCCCCGGGAGGATTGCAGGACCTGCTGAATTCAAAAAGCCCGAAGTTTGCTCTCGAAGCAGATCTGACGGTCGGAAGCAGCTCCTACCGCTACCGTGTGGAGGTTGCCATAGAACCCGATTCGGGCGGCTTAAGCGTGAAGGACGAATATCTGGCGCAGCTTGGCGCCAGGGGCGAACCCAAGGGACGGCCATCCATCGAACGGGTGGCCGATAGTCTCCACATCCGCAGAAAAAGTAAACCGGCCCATCCACGTCAGGAAACGGTCGGACTGAATCACTCCATCCTTTCGGACCAGAGGCTTGGAGGCGTCGAATACCGAGCCATCGAACGGGCACGGCAGGAACTATCCGGATGGCGGACATATTATTTGGATCCCCGTGTCGCCATGCGGGCGGCCCAGCCGCCCTCCGATGTTCAGGATATAGGCGTGCTCGGTGGTGAGATCGCACCTTATCTCTACCGGCTTCGCGCAGACTATCCCAAGCATTTCCAGGCGGTATCTCGAACACTTAAATCACTGGTGCCTAATGTAGAAAGGATGGACGTCGATCTGGACAAACGTCGGGGCACACTCGACATCCTGGTTCGTCAGGACGGCATCGATTATTCCTCCCGAATTGTCTCGGAAGGCACCCTGAGGGTGCTGGCCTTATGCGCCATCGCGGTCAATCCCTGGGGCAGTTCACTGCTGACATTCGAGGAACCTGAAAACGGTGTTCATCCCCGACGGCTCGAGCTGATCGCCGATCTCTTGCTGTCATTGGCCGTGGATGGAAACCGGCAGGTAATTGTCACCACGCATTCGCCGCTCTTCTGCGATGCAGTATTGCGAAGAGCGCGATCATATCCAACCCAGATCGGGTTATTCAATGTGCGTCGCAGAGGGCATGCAACCGTGGTTCGATCCTTCGATGTCTCTGGGCCGCTGTTCAGAGATTTGGAAATTGCGCAAGCGCTGACAGCGGGTACCGAGGACGGACTGTTCGAGAACCTTTTGCTGCGGGGGGTGCTCGATGAATAGATCTCTGATTGTCGATCTTTTTGTCGAAGACCGCGCACACGAGGAGTTCCTCAAGCCCCTTATCCATCGGATCGCTCGGGAGGAAAATGTTATCGTCACCGTCCGGCCGCGATCGGCGCGAGGAGGTCACGGACGCGCCATTCGCGAGTATGATGTTTACCAGAAGATACTGGAAAAGGGCCTGATGAGCGATGAGCAGCCGGATGTGATCGTCGTCGCCATCGACGGGAACTGTGCTACATTCAACAAGAAGCGGGACGAAATCATTGACTCAACCAAGGCATTGTTCAGGGAGCGTCTCGTTACCGCATGTCCTGACCCCCATGTGGAACGATGGTATCTGGCAGACCCGGAATCGTTTTACCAAGTCGTTGGAACCATGCCGAAGGTCGAAAAGCGTAAATGTAAACGAGATTACTATAAAAACATTCTTGTTCAAGCCATTCGAAGCGCTGGGCATCCGATCAACCTCGGCGGGATTGAATTCGCCCCGGAATTGACCGAGGCGATGGATCTGTATCGGGCAGGCCAAAATCATCATTGTCTGAAGGCACTCATTGATGGATTGAGAGCCAAATTCAGACAGGCCGACCAGGCATAGGAGAGGGCTCACTATGGAACCGTGGTACAAGATCGCGACACCGCGCAAGGAAGTCCGCGAGGGCCGGTCGTTCAACCCGGATGAATTCGCCATCCACCTCGAGCAGGTCATCGCCAAGACTGCCCCGGAAGATTACCGGGAACCGGCCAAGTTTTTCAGCCGCACATGTTTTACCCGGGCGCTTCGTGAACACGCTGGCATGGTGCTGCGTCGGCTCTCCGGCGAGACGGTGAATACCGCACCGGTCATGACCCTGATTACGCAATTTGGCGGTGGTAAAACCCATACACTCGCGGCGCTTTATCACTTGGCAACCAATGGGGAAAAAGCGGCGGAATACTCAGGTGTCGGAGAACTGCTTTCGGAAGCTGGCATCAAAACCGTGCCGGCGGCGCGTGTCGCGGCGTTTGTGGGCAATGCCTGGGACCCCCAGGATGGTCGGGAAACGCCCTGGATCGATGTGGCATGGCAGCTTGCCGGGAACGAAGGGGTCAGGGAACTCGGCCCTGCGGCGAAGACAACACCGCCGGGGACCGAGGCCCTTGCCCGTGTTTTTCAAGCGGCGGGCGGACCGGTACTTCTGCTTTTCGACGAGGTTTTGAACTTTCTAAACCGCCATCGGGGTATGGCGGAGCAGTTCCATGCCTTCATTCAGAACCTGACTGTGGCCACCACCGGCACCACAAAGGGCGCGGCGGTTATCAGCCTGCCGCGCAGCCAGGTCGAGATGACCGACTGGGATATGCAGTGGCAGGACAAGATCACGAAGGTCGTCCGCCGGGTGGCCAAAGACCTCATCGCGAACGATGAAACCGAGATCAGCGAAGTGGTGCGCCGCCGACTGTTTGAGGCAATCGGCAGCGAACGGGTTCGAAAAGCCGTCTGCAAGACATATGCGGACTGGTGCTTCGAACGTCGCGCCCAACTCCCGCCGGAATGGACGGCAGTGGACAGCGCCGCAACAGAGTCCAAGGCAAGAGAGTATCTGCGCGGTCGTTTTGAGGTTTGCTACCCATTTCATCCGGCTACCCTTTCTGTGTTCCAGCGCAAATGGCAGGCCCTTTCGCAGTATCAGCAGACCCGCGGGACCCTTGCCATGCTCGCGCAATGGATCTCCTGGGCATATCGCACAGGCTTCACTGAAGCCCGGCGAGAGCCGCTGATCACCCTTGGGTCAGCGCCTTTGGAAGTCCCGGAGTTTCGAAGTGTTGTGCTCGGACAGCTTGGCGAATCCCGGCTTGTGGCGGCCATCGATTCTGACATTTCCGGAGCCCAGTCTCACGCCAGGTCGCTGGATGTGGATACAAGGGGCGCATTACGGAACATTCACCGACGCGTAGCGACAACCATTCTGTTTGAATCATCAGGCGGACAGATTGACAAGGTGGCACACCTGCCGGAGCTGAGATTCGCCCTTGGGGAGCCCGAGGTCGATACTACATCCGTGGACACAGCGGCCTTTTCTCTCGAAGACAAGTCGTACTTTATCCGGCGGGTCGGTTCGGACGGTTTCAAGATCAGCCACCAGGCGACCATGAAGAAGGTGGTGAGCGACCGCCGGGCATCGCTGGACGAAGACACCGAAATCAGGCCGGCCATGCGGATACTCATCCAGAAAGAGTTTGACCGAGGGGCCAGCCTTCCGATTGTGCCCTTCCCGGCAGATGGGGCCTCCGTACAGGACACACCGAAACTCACACTCGTTGTGGTGGAGCCGGAATCAGAATGGACCGGGGCAGGCCCGCTGCGACAGCAGATTGCAGAATGGACCAGGCAGCGAGGAAAATCGCCGAGGCTTTACCCCGGATCGCTTGTGTGGTGCATAAGAAAGCCTGGGCGCGACTTCAGGGAAAAGGTGGAGTTGTGGCTCGCCTGGAAGCGGGTGGCCAAGGAGATCGCCGAGGGAACGCTCGGCGGGGACTTCGACCGTGCTGATCGGGCCGAACTTCAGGCCAAGGTATCCGATGCTGAAGAGGCCGCCAAGGACGAGGTCTGGGGAGGATATCGATTTGTGGTCATCGCTGACCAGCAGGAGCCGGATGGTCTTAAGACCATCGACCTGGGGGCCGGGCATTCAAGCGGCAGTGAAACACTTTGCGGGCGCATAATCACCGCGCTGAAATCTCAAGCCCTGCTCAATGACTCCGTAGGGGCTGGCTACATCGAGCGGAACTGGCCCCCGGCACTACGGGAATCAGGTGCCTGGCCGCTTTCAAGCCTCAGGCAAAGCTTCCTGAATGGATCGTTAACACGTCTTCTTGATCCGGACACGGTCCTCAGAAGCAAAATCGTCGAGTTCGTTTCAAGGGGTGACTTTGGGTTAGCCTCGGGCCTGAAACCTGATGGCAACTATGAACGCGTGCTCTTTAGAGAGTTTACTGATCCAGCGGATGTCACCTTTGAATCCGGTGTCTTCCTTCTTTTAAAGGCCAAGGCAATGGGGTTAAAGGTTACACTGGAACCAACTCCTAGTGGCGGTGCAGGATCGGTTCCCACACCGGAACCAGCGCCGCCCCACGAGCCTGGATCGGAGCCCGAGCCGGAACCCACACCAGACCTTGGCACAAAGGCATTTCGGATTCATGGAGATGTCCCGCCCGAAATCTGGAACCGGCTTGGAACCAAGATTCTGCCCAAGCTGCGGAGTGGCACGGACCTTAAAATCGGTATTGATTTTTCAGTAACCATCGACCGGCAACTCGAAAGAACATTCGAAGCCGATCTCAAGCAGATACTCGAAGACCTCGGATTATCAGGACGAGTTCTGTTCGAGTAGCGATGTGAAACTCGATGTGCGCCATACAGCGGGAAAAAGCCATGCGTGGATATGCCCTGAAAAACCTGCGGGCAAAAGATCAGTTTGAATGCCTTGGACACGGCCAGAACGCCCGCTGGCAAAAAGCCGCCAAGTGGCAAATGGGTAATGTCGATTGAATTGGATAGCGAGCTATCCCGCAGAACGGGGTTGATCTTTGCGACAGGTTTGCGACCTGGGAGAGGGCACTTTGGTGTAGCCCCTACGCCGCAGAACGGGGTTGATCTTTGCGACAGGTTTGCGACACAACTTGACGCACACAACCTCACTGACCTTTCCATGATCCTCTTCTGCACCCGGAAGCCGCATGAATCCGTGAGCCGGCACCGAAGTGCTTGTTCCGTGCAGCGGGTAATCCCCATCCATGGCGGGGAAAATGTGGTCATGCGGCAACGAACATGGGAGCACTCATGGACGCTATAGAACACACAACACCTCTCTGGGGGGCCCTTGGCGAGATCCTCGGGGTCCTTGCTGCGGCCCTTTTCATCGGAATGATCTTCGGGAGGTTTCGGCTCAGCGTCATAACTGGCTATCTTCTTGTCGGGGCCGTTCTCGGCCCTGGAGGGATAGGCCTGATTCGAAGTGAATTCGTACAGATCCTGTCCGAGTTAGGGGTTGTCCTCCTTCTTTTCACCATCGGTCTCGAGTTTTCCTGGAGGCGATTCAAGGCCTTTGGCGGCATCGCCTTCCTGGGAGGAGGGCTTCAGGTCGGCATCACCGCCCTCTTCGTGACCCTCGAGGCCGTGGGTTTCGGAAGGCCCTTTGATGCGGCGCTCCTTCTTGGAGGGGCTGTGGCCCTGAGTTCGACCGCTGTCGTCCTGCGTATCCTAATGACCCGGGGAGAAATGGACAGCTCCTCGGGAAGGGCAACGGTCGCCATCCTCCTCTTTCAGGACATGGCCGTTCTCATACTCCTGATCCTGGCCGAATCCCTGGAAAAGGGGGCGCAACTGCCTGTCATCAGCGCAAACCTCGTGACCGTGCTCGCCAAGGCCGGAGGTCTTGCCATCGGGCTTCGAATCATCACCCAGTTCGTCTATCCGAGGTTACTTCCCCACGCAGCGCGCAGGGGAGCGGGAGAACAGATCGTGATTCTTGCCATCGTCACCGCATTGGGAGGCGCCTTCTGTGCCCACATCCTCGGGATCTCCCCTACCCTCGGCGCGTTCCTTGCAGGGATGTTCCTCGGAGAATCCCCCTTGGCCCCACAGATGCGCGCTGATCTCATCCCTTACGAGGCCCTCTTCATCACACTTTTCTTTACCTCCATCGGCATGGTGGTGGACATAGGATGGATATGGGAAAACCTCTTTTTGACCATCTCCGTACTCGCAGACGTCATCATCATCAAGGCGGCCATCGCTTTTGTAGTCGTCTACATCTTTCGGCGTTCGGTCTCCGTGGCATCCGCCGCCGGACTTTCCCTTGCCAACATCGGGGAATTCGCATTCGTTCTTGGGGCCATCGGGCTCTCCAAGGGTAATATCGATGCGGACACCTTCCAGCTCCTCGTGAGTGTGGCGGTCGCGTCCATGATCCTCGCGCCGTATCTCATAGCAGCGGCATCACGATTTGCCGCCCCCCTTTCCGCCCGCATGGAGACGGAAGCCGCGGCATCCGGCATGCGCGGCCGGCCGCCTGCGGACCACATCCTGGTCGTTGGGTACGGACCTGTGGGAAGACGCGTCGTTGAGGCCCTCGAACTCATCGGGTCCGAGGTGCTCGTGATCGACCTCAACCCGCATGCCCTTACAGGAGGGCGATTCACCAGCACCGCTTTCCTGTTTGGAGACGCCCGCAGAAAGGAGATCCTTGAAACAGCGGGAATACGAAAGGCCCGGGCCCTTGTCGTCACCATACCCGACCCCCAGACCTCAAAACTCATCATCGCCCTGGCCCGGGACCTGGCCCCAGACCTCCTCATCGGAGCACGGGCGAATTATCTCCTACATGTGGAGGACTTCATCAAGCTCGGTGCAGACTTTGTCGTGGACGGCGAGACAACGACAGGAGAGGAACTCTCGAGACGCCTCGTCATCGCGCTGGGCCTCCCGGCGGAGTACTCAACGGGAAGCGGGGAGTTCTGCAGGCTGTAACCTCGCCAGATTCCCGGCAAACCAGGATTCCGACGAACTTATCCGGGCATCATGCCGTCCGGACGGGATCCGCCGAACCCCGGCAGGACGCGAAGAAGTGTGCCTGGCAGAAGGGCCTTTCGAAAGACCTGCCGATAGGTCGCCCTTCCGGCGATCACATCCAGGTGATAGCCCATGATCCTCTCACCCATGGCCTCGAGCAGACGGTCGCTCACCCAGGGCATTCGGTACAGGAGAAAGGCGAGACGGCGGGCCGGGCGGATCTCGCGGGAAAATTCCCGGCGAACGGCATCTTCGTAAAGGCTCGATGCAGCCGCATCCCCGGCGAGATGCCTCTCCATGGCGCATGAAACACCCTCCGCCTGTCTCAGGGCATGGTAGATACCCTCGCCGGTGATGGGATCGCAAAGACCGGCGGCGTCACCAAGGAGAAACGCCCCGGAGGGGACGACACCCGCCGTCCCCGGAGGGCCGGTTGGAATGAGGTGCCCCTGTATGGACCTGACCTCGTACCCATGGGAGATGCCCTTTCTTGCGAGATATGCATGGAGATATCGCCGCATCCCTGGGACCTTCCGGTCCGTGGAGAAGACACCGATGGAGAGGTGGTCGGCCTTGGGAAAGACCCAGCCGTACCCCCGGGGAACGGCCCAGAAATCGAAATCCACGGTCATGCGGAATCGATCCAGATCCGTCCCGCGGCGGGGATGGACCTCGGCCTCGAGAGCAGGAACGGCCGTATTCGGGGACAGTCCCAGACACCTTCGCACCCTGCTCATGACCCCATCGGCCCCGGCGACACACCGCGCCGTGACGACCCCGCATCCGGTCTCCAGCCGGAAGCCGTCCATGGTCCTCTCTATGGATCCAACGGCACATCCTTCCCAAAAAAGCGCGCCCGCCTCACGGGCCTTCTCCACAAGGAAGTGGTCGAAGCGGTCCCGCATGACCATACCGATCATGGGCTCCGGGACCTCAATGGCAAGTGGGGCGCAGCTCCTGAGACCGATCCGCGCCTTGACCGTCCAGTCCTCGACGATGCCGGAAAGATCAAAGGGCAAAAGGTCAATCGCCCGTCTCGTCAATCCACCACCGCAGGGCTTGTAGCGGGGGAATCGGGCCTTGTCCATGAGAAGGGTCTGGATCCCCTTCTTCGAAAGGAGATGGGCAAGGTACGCCCCAGCCGGCCCGGCCCCGCAGACGACCGCGTCAAAAGAGGGGGTCACCTGCCGCCTTCCGCGATTTCCCCGGCGAGGCGCTCCGCATTGGCGACGCAGTCGTTGAAGCTCACACCGCCTACCCAGTTGCAGCAAACGGCAAGGCCTGGAAGCTGGTGAAGGGCATCAACAAGCCCTCGCATGAGGTCACGATACCCCACCTCGTACTGGGGTATGGCCTCCTCCCAGCGGAAGATGCGAACGAACTCGGGACTTTTTTCGATGCCGAGAAGGGAGGAGAGTTCCTCCATGACGAGTTCGGTAAGGGACTCGTCCTTGAGACGGGCGAGTTCGGGGGCCCTCGCCCCTCCGACCAGGGTCCGTAAAAGGACGTAGCCCGCCGGGGCCCGCCCCGAAAAGATGGAGGAATCCCAGAGACATCCGAGGATCTTTCTTCCTTCGCACCTGGGGGCGAGAAATCCGAACCCGTCGAGCCTCCTACCGACAGATGCCTCCTTCATGCCGAAGCAGACCACGCTCACCGGGGGGTACGGGATGCGGGAGGCAATCTCGGTCACCTTGGGTGCGGCCTCCCGAAGAATGACCCCTGACTGACGGGCAGGGGCGGCAATGACCACATGGGTGGCCTCGACCGTTTCACCGCTTTTGAGGCCGACTTCCCAGCGTCCACCGCTTCTGGAAGCGGAACACACCCGGGCATTCACCCGCAGGGCCGGGCCGAGGGCTGCGCAAAGGGCCTTGACGATCTCTTCCATGCCTCCGGCAAAGGAGTGAAGGGTCCCTCCGGGTCCTGCCCCCGGCCCCTTCTTCCCCTTCCTTTTGGCCTCCTTGCCCAGGTGGATCATGGCCCGTATGAGGCTCCCATAGTCCTGTTCCAGCTCGTGGATCCGGGGAAAACAACTGGCAAGGGAGAGCCTTTCCGGATCCCCGGCGTAGATCCCCGAGGCCATGGGGTCGATGAGGTACCGGAAGGCCTCCTTGCCAAGCCTTCTGCGCGCGAATGCCGCAAGGGATTCGTCCCGGTCCATGTCCCCTTTGGGGATCACGGTCTCAAGAAGGACCCGAAGCCTTCCCGAAAGGCTCAAAAGCGGAGAAGAAAGAAAGGCCCCAGGGCCATCCGGGAGCGTGGCGAGCCTGCCGCTTTTCACAACGAAACGCCTCCTGGCCTCATCATTGCTCCGGAGGGTCTCCAGACCGATGGCCCTGGCGAGTGAGACCGTGGAGGGCTTGTTGTCAAGAAAGCCGTTCACCCCGCGCTCACAGAGAAAACCCTCCTCCCGCACGGTCCAGGCCTTTCCACCGGCCCTTCCGTCCGCCTCGAGGACGAGAACCTCCCACCCGGGCCTTTGATTTTTCAGGAACCAGGCAAAGGAAAGACCCGAAATCCCCGCGCCCACCACGACTACTCGAGCCATTCGGCCTCCGTGAGCTCTTTATGCACGAGGCGGGCCAGGGCCTCGATGAAACGGGGACGGGTGTTGAGGGCGGGCGCCCTGACAAGCGTCCCGCCTTTCGCCCTCACCATGTCGCCAAAGAGCATGTCGATCTCATAGAGGGTCTCGATGTGATCGGAGACGAAACTCACGGGAAGTACGAGGAACTTCCTCTTCCCGGACGCCAAAAGATCATGAAGCAGGCGGTCGGTCGCAGGCTCGAGCCACTTGACCGGCCCGCTCCGGCTCTGGAATGAAAGGACTCCATGAACCTCGATCCGCGCCTCGAGGGCCGCGATGGTTCGCTCGAGGTGTTGCACGTACGGGTCGCCCTCATCGACCATCCTTTTGGGAAGGCTGTGGGCGCTGTAAACCAGGACGGCGTCTTCGGGAAGCCCACCGTGTTCGTCCCAGGGGCACCCCAGGAGACGGGTAAGGCCCTCGCTGACCGTCTCGGCCAAGGCATCCACATAGAGGGGATCGTCCGGGTAGGAATCGATCAAGCGGTATTCCATGCCCATGGCCCTCGCGGCCCGCACGAAATCGTCGATGGAAGAGCCGTTCGTGGCCCGGCTGTAGTGGGGATAAAGCGAGAGGGCAATGACGCGGCGCACCCCGAGGCGTGAGAGTTCAGCGAGTGCATCCGGCGTGCGTGGCCGCCAGTAGCGCATTCCGGAAAGACACCGGCAGGTCTTTTCGCCGAGGGATTGGAAAAGGGCCTTTTCCAGGGCCTGGGCCTGGGCCGCGGTGATATCGGCGAGCGGGCTTTTTCCGCCTATTTTTTCATAGGCAGCCCGGCTTTTGGGAGCGCGGCGGGAGGAGATGATCCAGGCGATGACGGGTTGCAGAAAGGCCGGCCCCAGGCGAATGATCTCCCGGTCCGAGAAGAGATTGTGGAGAAAGGGCCGGACTGCAGAAAGGGAATCCGGCCCCCCCATGTTTAGGAGGACCACCCCAATCATGCGAGACTCACTTCATGGACCAGATCCACGAGAAATTTGGCCTTTTCCGGCGGGCACTCGGGAAGGATCCCGTGCCCCAGGTTGAAGATATGGGCCTTTGCGGATCGACCTTGGCAAAGGATGGATTCCACCCGTTCCCTGAGGCCCTTTTCCGGCAGAAACAGGGCGCAGGGGTCGAGATTCCCCTGGAGGACCACGTCGGACCCGATCCGGTTGACGGCCTCGGCGATGTCCGTGCGCCAGTCAAGCCCGATCACGTCGGCTCGAGCCGCCCTTACCAGGTCGAGGAGGTGGCCGCCGTTGAAAACAAAGGAGATCCGGGGCGCGCCACGATCCGATAGGGCCTCAAGGATACGGTGCATAGAGGGGAGAACGAATGCCTCGTAGTCCTGCCTGGTGAGGACCCCGGCCCAGGTGTCGAAGATCTGGACGGCCTGGACCCCCGCATCGATCTGTGCGGAAAGATAGAGAATCGTCGCATCGGTGAGATGATCCATGAGACGACGAAAGAGGCCGGGGGCCTCGTACATCATCCTCTTCGTATGGGCGAAGGCCTTGGAGCCTCCCCCCTCGACGAGATAGGTGGCAAGGGTGAATGGGGCCCCGGCAAAACCGATGAGCGGGACCTTGCCCTCGAGTTCGCGTCTCAGGATCCGGATCGTATCAAGGACAAAGGGGAGGTCCTCCTCGGGTGAGATGGGCCGAAGGACGGCCACCGCCTCCTCCGACCGGACGGTCGGTGAAAGGAGTGGTCCTTTGCCCTCGGAGAAGGCAAGCTCTATCCCCATGGGTTCGAGGGGGATGAGGATATCGGAGAAGAGGATAGCCGCATCCACGCCCAGGATGTCCACGGGCTGGATGGTGACCGTCGCGGCAAGCTCCGGGGTCTTGCAAAGGGTCAGGAAGTCGAACCTTTCCCGGACCTCCTGGTAAGCAGGCAGATAACGTCCGGCCTGGCGCATGAGCCAGACCGGGACAGGACGCACCGCCTCTCCGGCGCAGGCCCGGAGGAATCCGTCACGCATGTTTTTGTGTCCTTCTCTTGCGCACCCTGGAACCTGAATCCGTGGACCGACGGCCAGGGTATTTGTGGAGTGAGGCGCCCATGGACGGGCGCCGTCGGCAAATCCGCCCCAATGGACAGGGGCTATTTGCCGCACGGAACAAATACCCCGGCCGTCGGCTTATGCTGTGAAATCGAAAGGTTGAATGCATATCTCACGAATTCAGGCAGAAGAGATCCGCCTCGGGACATACGAACAAAAAGGCTCCTCGCCGAGATAGTCCCCGCTCACGGCGTAGGCCCTGGCCCGGCAGCCCCCGCAGACCCGGACATACTCGCAGACCCCGCACCGGCCCTTGTAGGAGGAGAAATCCCGAAGCTCCTTGAAGAGCGGGCTCTCTTCCCAGATCTCACGAATGGTGTGGGTGCGTATGTTCCCGGCGGGAAGCGGGAAATAGCTGCAGGGCAGGACGTTTCCGTCCACGTCGATGAAGGCGATGAGCTGGCCGGCCAGACACCCTTTGGCGCCTCCGGTCGAAAACTTGAGTGTACGGGGCTGGACCGTGGTCCCATCCTCCTTGGCCCGCTGGAGGCGGATGCGGTAGTAGTGGGGGGCGCAGGTCGGACGGACGAGGAGTTCGTCCTCCGCCTTTTCCATCTGATAGTGCCAGTCAAGGATCTCTTCGTATGCATCAGGGGAGATGAGCTCGGACATGATCTCCTCACCCCTTCCCGTGGGAACGATCATGAAAAGATACCAGGCAGTGGCCCCGAGTTCCTTGGCGAGCCGGTAAACACGAGGGATCTCTTCTTGGTTGCGCTTTGTAAATGAGGAGTTGATAAGAAACGGGATCCCGTGCTCCCGAAAAAGGCGGGCCGCGTTCGTGGTCCCGGCAAAGGCACCGGGCTGCCCCCGGAAGTCGTCGTGGATCTGGGCGGTCGATCCGTCGAGGCTAAGAGACACCATCCGAATGCCGGAAGCGAGGATCTCTTGGCAGACATCCGAGGTGACAAGGGTCCCGTTGGTCGCAAGGCACATGCGAAGGCCCTTTTCCTGACCGTGGCGGGCCAGCACCGGCCAATCTGACCGGAGAAGGGGCTCGCCTCCGGAGAGGACCACGACGGGTTTGGCAAAACCCGCGATGTCGTCCAGGATCCGGATGCCTTCCTCCGTGGAGAAATCCGGGTGGTCCTTGACATCGAGTTCGGAAGAAGATCGGCAGTGGACGCAGTGTAGGTTACAGCGCCGCGTGATCTCCCATGCAAGCCATTTGAGCTCGAATTCCATGAGCTGCTATCTACCATCGCCCAAGGCAAATGACAATCGGAAGGAGCGATTGATAGGGCCTTACTCCCTTTCCATTCGGCGATCCCGCGCTGGCGGTCGTCCTGGACGAAGATCACAAAGCGGTACTGGATACCGCTGTCATGGCCCTGGCGGTCGGGCGTGGTCAGGTCGTGAAATGGCTATCAGCCCCCTTTTCTTTTCAAACCGCCCCAAAGGACGCAATAACCAGCCCGCCGGAGACGCCCTTCCCCGTCCGCCTATCTCTTTCCGAACCTGCGTCGAATGATCGGAAACGCGACAAGCCCCGACCCAAAGAGCATGATGGTCGCAGGCTCAGGGACAGGGGCGGGATTTGGATTGTTGATGAATGCCTCGCTGTATTGTCCTTCGGGTCCAATACCCTGGACGTGGAGACCTACACGGATGGTTCCATCATTGATGTGCGCGATCACTTGATCAAAGCTTACAGGACTGTTGAAGAGGATTCCAAGCATCTCCCCGGGGTTGATGCCTTTTTGAACAGAAGGATTATCAGAGTCGGCGCTGAAGTCCGCTGTAAAGGAATAGGGACCGCCGCCTGGCAGATCTGGCGGGGTTGCCGGGGTATCGAAAAGGACGGTATCTCCCGGGTAATAGACGAAATCCATAGAGTTCAGTATCCCAACGTCATCGAAATAGATATCCGTAATGGAAGATTCAATGGGCCCCAGGTTCTGGAACTGGAAAAGTATGGCCCCCAGACCCTGATCCGTGACATCCACGAAAAGCTGGCCTTCGATCACCTGGGGCGCGTTGTCTTCAATAACGTAAAAACCGAAGGGAATGGCCCGGGCATCGTCCGCCTGAGCCAGGGTGAGGGCCGCAGCCAAGGCCAAACATGATGTAATGACTTTATTCATAATGGATTCCTCCACTGCCATTTTTCATCCTTAGCCCGCTAAATGCAATTTATATGCCATATTTTAAAGTAAAAAAGAGAGAAAAAGGCCTTCTTAGGCAAAAATTTCATCAACACACGACCAAAGAGAAAACTTTTTCTTAAAAGGGAAAAGAATTTCCTTTCTCTTCGGGCAATCAGCAAGGATTACGCAGGATGCGGTGAACAAAGAGAACCCATCGGTCGAGATAGGTGCGGTTCATTCCTCACCGCGCCCTATGGGGCCTACGTGGCATGGATACGTGGCATGGAATGGTCATGTCATGGCTGCACCGGTCAGCCTTCCTCTCCTCTCATCCTGGCGTAGAGAAAGCAGGTCCCTGTTGACTTCGATCCCGATAGCGGTAATACTCTTACTTGTAATACCGTTATGGGGAGGGCAGGATGAGGGTCACCACGAAAGGACAGGTAACGATCCCGCTCGATATTAGGGAGAAGTTCGGCCTTCTGCCGGGCACGGACGTGAAGTTCGTGGTGGACGGGGATTCCGTCCGCATTGTTCCCGCCCAGGAAGGCTCGCGGGGTAGCCGCATCATCGAGCATCTGCGGGGGAGGGCCACTGTCGGCATGTCAACCGACGAGATCATGGCCCTCACCAGGGAGTAGGCGTCATCGTCACTCTGGTGGACAGCAACGTCCTTCTCGACGTCCTGACCGATGACGAGAACTGGTTCGGCTGGTCGGCGGCTGCCCTGTCCAGATGTGCAGAGGAGGGGGCGTTGGCCATCAACCCCCTCATCTACGCGGAGGTGTCCGTGGGCTTCGACGCCGTCGAGGATCTGGAAGCCGCCCTTTCTCCGGAGATATTCCACAGGGTTCCCCTTCCCTGGGAGGCCGCTTTTCTCTCGGGGAAGGCCTTCCTCAAATACCGCAGAGGCAAGGGGTCCAGGGCATCTCCCCTCCCCGATTTCTACATCGGCGCCCACGCAGCGGTAAGCGGGTTTCGTCTGCTCACGCGGGATGCGTCGAGATACCGCACCTACTTCCCGACGCTGGAGTTGGTGGCGCCATGAACCAGGGGGCCTGGATGGTCATGTCATGGCTGCATCGGTCAGCTTTCTGAAGTAGGGCTCGCATCGCTTGTCCACGTCAAGGATGTGATTGGAGAGCCAGTCCTCGATAAATTTACCCACATCTACGCCCGATGTGGCGCCCCCTTCCTCTCCTCTCAGCCTGGCGTAGAGGTGGAAGACCTCGTCCACGAGCTCTTCGTGTATCCTCATGTGCTCGCGGAGTTCCACCTCGGGATAGCCGGCGAGCTTCATGTATTTTTCCTCTGAGCCGAAGTGGTGCTCAGCGTACACGATGAGGCGGTTGAGGGTGGGGAAAAAGTCCTTGATACCCCTTTTGTCCTCCAGGTTCTCGTAAAATTCATTGACGATCAAAAAAAGCTCCTTGTGCTCCGCATCCACGATCGGAGATCCGACACTATAACGATCACTCCAGGAAAGATAAGTCATGGCCCTTTTCCTCTTTTGAACCGACATTTCATGTTATTATTTCGGCGCATTCTACGGGATTCGTAAATCAGGACGGTTTCCCGCTGATTTGCCTTTCCCTGCTCTCTCGGTTAGTAAAGGTTGAAAAGCTTTCAGGAGGCGCACAAATGTCCAAGACCGAAAAGGATCTCCGCGAGGCCTTTGCCGGGGAGTCACAGGCGAACCGCAGGTATCTTGCCTTTGCAAAGCAGGCGGACAAGGAAGGGCTCACCCAGGTCGCCCGCATATTTCGGGCCGCGGCCGAGGCCGAGACCGTGCATGCCCACGCCCATCTGAGGGTGCTGGGCGGTGTGAAGGACACGGCATCAAACCTCAAGGAGGCCATCTCCGGCGAGACCTACGAGTTCAAGACGATGTATCCGGCCATGATCGAGGATGCCCGGGCCGAGGGGAACAAGGCCGCTGAGCGGACCTTCACCTTTGCAAACGAGGTGGAGAAGATCCATGCCGCCCTTTTCGAAAAGGCCTTGGAGAAAATGGGCGCCCTCGAGGTAACGGACGTCCATGTCTGTGCGACCTGCGGGTACACCGTGGAAGGGGCCCCGCCCGAGAGATGCCCTGTCTGCGGGGCCAACAGCAAGGCCTTTTTCAGGGTCGACTAAAGGTCTGAGACAAAGGCCGCCTCCGTATCCATGACCGTCGTCCTCCAGGGAGACTGGGTCCTCTCTCGAGTCAGGGAGATGAAAGACGCACTCGGTTCGCCGGAGATCCCCCCGAACGGATGCGTCACCCTGGATGCCACCAGGGTGACTTCTCTTGACACTGCAGGGGCGTGGCTCCTTGTAAAGGTCATTCGCGGCATCGAATCCCGTGGGGCCTCCGTGACACTTACGGGGCTCACCGGAGAACGGGCGGCCCTTTTCGAACTCGTCTCAGGCACGAAGGACAAGGGCATTCCGCCGGAGCATGGCAAGAGAATGGGCCTTTTCGAGGCGGTCGGAAAAAACGCCGTCTCCAAGCTCGTCACGGCCGCATCCATCCTCTCATTTGTCGGAGACACCTCCATCTCCGCGCTCCGGCTCCTCGCAACCCCCGGGCGCATCCCCTTTCGGGCGATTGCAGCCAACATCCAGCGCACCGGTCTGGATGCCGTCCCCATCGTGGGGCTCCTCTCCTTTCTCATGGGATTCGTGATCGCCTACCAGGGCGGGGTCCTTCTTCAGATCTACGGGGCACAGATCTTCGCAGCCGATCTCGTGGTCTTATCCATCCTTCGGGAGATCGGACCCCTCATCACGGCCATCATCGCCGCGGGAAGAAGTGGTTCCGCATTCACGGCCCAGATCGGGACCATGAAGGTCACGGAGGAGATCGACGCCATGAGGAGCATGGGACTCTCCCCCCTGAATCGGCTCGTCCTTCCCAAGATCGCCGCCCTCGTGATCTCCCTTCCGCTCCTGACGGTCCTCTCTGACGCAGTGGGAATCGCCGGTGGGATCTTTATGGCCGATGTCATGTTCGGCATCGGGCCCGCCGCCTTCATCGAACGGGCGACCGAAAGCGCCTCCCTATCCACCTTTCTCCTCGGCCTCGTCAAGACACCGGTCTTCGCCGGACTCATCGCCGTCGTAGGCTGTTACCAGGGCCTCCTCGTCACAGGAGGCGCGGAAAGCGTGGGCCGCCGGACCACGGTGAGCGTAGTCCAGTCCATCTTCCTCGTTATCGTGACGGACGCGGCATTCTCCGTGGTCTTCAGCAAACTCGGCATATGATCCCGCTGAAAAAACCCGATCTGCGGCGTTGCTTCAATTTTCCAGCCCATGCGGCGTACGCCAAGTACGCCTCNNCTGGAAAATTTCGCGCCTTGCATCTCAAGCTTTTTGAGCGGGATCAGATTCTTAGGTTTTTGCAGTACGATCGGCATATAGGAATGTCGGAAAACGTCATTGAAATCTCCGGCCTCCACACCCGTTTCGGGACCCGTGTCATTCACGAGGACCTGGACCTCGAGGTCAGAAAGGGCGAGATCCTTGCCCTCGTCGGAGGAAGCGGGACCGGAAAATCGACCCTTCTTCGGGAGATGATCGCCCTCGCACGCCCGGCACAGGGCATGGTTTCGGTCCTCGGAAGAACGATCACCGGGGTACCTGAAAAGGAACTTTCCTGGCTCAGGAAAAGGACCGGCGTCCTCTTTCAAAGCGGAGCGCTCTTCAGCTCACTCACCGTCCTCGAAAACACCGCCCTGCCCCTGGTAGAACACACGGATCTCGATCCCGTCTTCATTCAGGAACTCGCCCTTGTGAAGGTCCTCCTCGCCGGGCTCACCTCCGAGGCCGCAGGGCTCTTTCCGAGCGAGCTCAGCGGCGGGATGCGAAAACGGGCCGGTCTCGCCCGTGCCATCGCCCTCGACCCCGAACTCCTCTTTCTCGACGAGCCCACCTCAGGGCTCGACCCCGTGAGCGCGGACGCCTTTGACGACCTCATCCTTCGCCTACGCGCCTCCATCGGGCTCACGGTGGTCATGGTCACCCACGACCTCGACTCCCTGTTGAAGACGGCGGACCGGGTGGCTATCCTGGGCGACAGACACATCCTTGCTGTCGGACCCATTTCGCAAGTGGCATCGGTCGATCACCCATTCATTCAGGAATTCTTCCACGGCCCCAGGGGAAGAACGGTCAAATGAGGGATCATGGAAACACGGGTCAGCTATACACTAGTCGGGATCTTCGTGGTGACGCTCATCACCGCCTTCATCGGAGGCGTCCTCTGGCTGACAACAGGAGGACGCGGCGCTTCGGCGGACCGATACGTGGTCTACATCACGGAATCCGTCAGCGGCCTCACCCCTGACGCCCTGGTCAAATTTCGAGGGGTGACGGTGGGTAACGTCCGGGACATCTCCATCCACCCCGACCGCCCGGATACGGTCCGCCTCCTCCTCGAGGTGAAAAAGGGGACGCCCATCCTCCAGGGAACCGTTGCAACCCTTGAATATCAGGGGCTAACCGGGCTCGCCTTCGTGAATCTGGAAGGGGGAAAACCCGGTGCGCCTCCCATTGCGGCCGGCCCAGGTGAGGAATATCCGGTCATTGAAAGCAGACCGTCCCTCGTCACCCGTCTCGGGGAAAAACTCGAGGATCCACTGGAATATGTGATCGAAACCACTCAACGGCTCACCGAGCTCCTGAGCAAGGAAAACATCGAGGCCTTTTCCGGGCTTGTACAAAACCTTGAAAGTCTCAGTTCGTCCCTCACCGCCCTGACCGGGGATATAGAAAAAGGGGTCTCGAGCTTTGCCGCAGCCATGGAAGAGACGAAAAATGCAATCCATGGGCTCCCTGAACTCGTGGCGTCCACGGAACAAACCGTGAAAACCGTGGAAGGGATCGCGCGAGAATTCACCGGAACAGGGACCCAAGTGGGCAAAGCGATCTCAGATGCAGGCCGGGAGATATCGTTTCAGGCCGCAACCCTCACTCCGGAACTGGTCCTGCTCATCTCAGACCTCCGCGAAACGAACCGACAACTGAAGGCCCTCACGGAGGAGCTCTCCCGGGAGCCCGCATCCATCCTCTACGGGAAGCCCCCCCCACGACCGGGGCCTGGAGAGTGACCATGGCGCGTATTCCAGCATCTGTCCTACTGCCCGCCATTGCGTGCGCGTGGCTTCTTGTGGCCTGCACACCGTTTTCTCGTCCACCCTCCCCTCACCCGACAGCGGCCTATCTCCTCGATGGGAAAACCGAATCGAGCTCCCGCATTTTAGCGCCGGCTGCAAACGGGCCTGTCCTCACCGTCCCCCGGACACGTTCCGCACCCGGCTTCGACACAGACCTCATGGCCTACGTCACTGAACCGTATCGTCTCGATCACTTTGCCTATCACCGCTGGGCCAGAAAACCCGCGGACATGTTCCACCAGGCCCTCATGAGATCCCTTGCGGACTCCGGGCCATTTTCGGCCGTCCTTGACGGGTCATCTCCGGCCCGGGCGGATCTACTCCTTGAGACCGACTCCTTCTCCCTGACCCAGTTCTTCGAAAAAGGGCAGAGCCGCATCGAAATGGAGATAAACGCGCGCATCGTGGACCTCACCGACCGGTCGGTCCGTGCGGAAAGGTCCTTTCATGTGTCCGAACCGACCCACCAACCCGACCCCGTCTCCGGGGTAGAGGCCGCCAACCGCGCCCTGTCGAGGATCCTTGAGGAGATGACTGACTGGATCGGCAGGGTCATCACCGCCAAGGAAAACGCCGGTCCCTGATCCTCACGTTTCAGCCCGCGCTTCTTTCATTATCCCTCTCCGGGGCAAGCGAGAGGATCTTCCACCCCGGCCCGGTCTTCGGCCCGCCGGCAAGGGTAAAGGCCTCAACACGTCCGGCGGGATCGACAGCAAAGAGGGGGACGGCCTCCGGGGATGCCTTTCTGAACGTCTCCATGTCATAAATCTCTGTCAGTTTCGTGGCGCGGATCCTCCATCCCGAAAGGATGAGGCCATAGAGCTTGCCATAGGTCACCCCTTCCCCAAAAAGGGTTGACCAGCGATCGATCATGGGGATATCCGCCTTTTTAACGCCGTCCCTTGTGTGCGGCGGCGAAAGGAGATAGATGTGCTCCCTGCCGAATTCCCGCTCGAAGTGAAAGGCCGAAAGCACATTCAGGTCGTTTCGTGCCGCCAGACACAGAAGCCCACCGATCCCTTCGAGGTCGATGTTTCGAGAGAGATATTCGGAGACAGGATTCCCGTAAACGGTGGGGAGCCCTTCGAGGCGGGCCTGTGCGACATCATCCCATTCCGAAGAGACCAGAAGGACCCGAATCCCCTCCAAATGAAGGGCCTTGGCAACGGCCCTTGCAAGTATATTTGCCCCGACCACGAGAAAACCATTCCTCTCCGTCTCGATGACCCGGAGGGCACGGGCAAGAGGGCGCGCCGTAAGGCTCTGGAGAAAAACGGTACCGATGACGACGAGAAACGACAAGGGAACGAGAAGTCCGGCGTCTGGGACGCCTTGTTCTTGGAGACGGAGGGCAAAGAGAGCGGATACGGCGGCTGCGACGATCCCTCGAGGTCCGATCCAGGAGACAAGGATGCGTTCCCGCCAGGTAAGGGTTGAACCAAGGCTCGACACGGCAACATTCAGGGGACGAGCAAGGAACTGAATGGAAAGAACCATCACTAGGGCGCCGTATCCCAGGGAGACGAGCTGATCCATGTCGATCCGGGCCGCGAGGATGATGAAAAGGCCGGAGATAAAAAAGACGCTCAAACTCTCCATGAAGTCCGCGATGTCATCAAGCTGCAGCCCCTTCGTGTTGGCCATCCACACCCCCATGACAGTGACGGCAAGGAGCCCCGATTCTTCCTGCAGGAGATTTGCGACCGTGAAGACACCGATGACTGAAGCGATCGTCGCGACGTTGTGGAGATAATCGGGAAGTATGTGACGACGCAGGATCACAGAGTGACAAAAACCTCCCACAGCGCCCAAAAGCCCCCCCACAGCCACCCCCTTCAGAAGGATCGCCAAGGCCTCGGGATCGGTGCCACCACCGGAACGGGAGAGAAGAAACTCGTATGTCAGAAGGGCGAGGATCGCCCCCAGCGGGTCTATGAGAATGCCCTCCCAGCGCAGGACGTTCGCTATGGCAGGATTGGGGCGAACGGCCCGGATCATGGGCATGATGACCGTAGGTCCCGTGACCACCATGAGGGCGCCGAAAAGACAGGAAAGCTCCCAGGAGATTTTGAGAAGGACATGGGTGGATACAGCGGTTACCGCCCAGGAGATCATGGCGCCCAAAGTGATCAGGTTTGTCACCACTCGGCCGTGTCCCCTGATCTCCTCCTTTTTGAGGGTCAGGGCGCCCTCAAAAAGGATCACAGCAACGGCAAGTGATACCATAGGAAAAAGCATGTCACCGAAGAGGTCATCCGGACGAATCCAGCCCGTGACCGGCCCCACGGCGATCCCGGTGATGAGGAGAAAGAGAATGGCCGGGAGGTTCACCCGCCAGGCGATCCATTGGCACAGGATCCCCAAGGTCCCGATGCCGGCAAGCGCCCCTATCATCTCATCGTGCACGTCTTGCTCCTGGTCTTTATTTCGTGGGGCCCCTGCAACACGGATGATCGACAGATGGCTACCTTAGAAAAATTGGTTCTTCGTCATTTTGT